>CALZIZ010000193.1:0-1925 GCA_945787465.1 uncultured Desulfuromonadales bacterium | reverse complement strand
TACATCGACCCGCCGCAGACGATCATCGAAGAATATCGCAGACTCGAAGCCGACTGCAGCCGCGAACTCCACAAGATGGACGAATACCGCGACCTGCCGGCGGTCACCAGCGACGGCGAACGAATCACCCTGAGGGCCAATATCGGTCTTGTCAGTGATGTCGATATCGCCCTGAACAACGGCGCCGAAGGCGTGGGACTTTACCGCACCGAATTTCCGTACATGGCACGGGGCGACTTTCCGGACCGCCTTGACCAGTACCAACTCTACAGCAAGGTCGTCGAAGGGTTCGGCGACCACCCGGTGACCATTCGCACCCTCGACATCGGCGGTGATAAGGCCCTGCCCTATTTCAGCCCCCCCACCGAAGATAACCCCTTCATGGGCTGGCGTTCGGTTCGGGTGTCCCTGGACAACCGCGACATCTTTCGCACCCAGATCGAGGCGATCCTCATGGCCGGGGTCCACGGGCCGGTCAAGATGCTTTTTCCGATGATCTCCAGTCTCGAAGAAATCCGCGCCTGCAAGGCGGTTGTTGAAGAGGCGAGGCAGAACCTGAGCCGCGAAGGAACCGTCTTTGCCGAACAGATCCCCCTGGGGGTGATGCTCGAGGTCCCCGGGGCGGTGCGGCTGGCTGACAAATTGGCCCGGGAGGTTGACTTCTTTGCCCTCGGCACCAACGACCTGATCCAGTACCTGCTGGCCGCCGACCGCAACAACCCCCTGGTCAGCAAGTATTACGACCCCCTGCATCCAGCAGTGCTTCAGGTGCTTAACGAAGTGACCGAAGTGGCAAGGCGCATGAAGGTCGGGTTATGCCTCTGTGGTGAAATGGGCTCTGATCCGCTGACCTTCATGCTGTTGATCGGCATGGGAGTGCGGGAATTTTCCATGCCCTCCCCCTTCATCCCCCGCCTCAAGGCCCTGCTGCAGGACCTCTCCCTCGAGCAGGCCCGCCGGGCCGCGCGCCAGGCCCTGGAACTGGGGGAAAGTGCCCAGATCCGGGCCCTGCTGGAAGAGCATTTAAAGAAAATCACCGGGGAATAAAGAGGCAGGTTTCAAATTTCAGGTCCCAGGTTTCAGGTTTCAGGTTTCAGGTTTGACCAATCACCAATCACCAATCACCAATCACTTTAAGCAAAAAGGCCGGGATTTTCGTCCCGGCCTTTCTTATTGACTTTATCTGCTTATGCACTTTACTCAAGTTGATCATTGATCAACAAAAAGACCTCTAATTCAGCTCAAAAGATGCCAAAGGTTGCTAAAAACCCTTGTCCTTCGCAACCGTTCCCTCTCCCCTTGGGGAGAGGGCCAGGGTGAGGGGGCGAACGGTTAAACTCACCCTCACCCCAACCCTCTCCCTCAAGGGAGAGGGTGCTTAAAACTGTCACCCTTGGTCTTTAGGGGCTCCCATGCTATTTACTGGAGCCAAGTGCATAAGCAGGTGATTTTATTTCAGCGCCTGAATCTTGGTCAGGCTCTGGTTTAGTATCCCCAGCTTGTCCTGGGCATCTGTGAGCTTGCCGCGATCTTTTTCGAGCACGTGCGCCGGCGCGTTGGCGACGAACTTCTCGTTGGAGAGCTTTTTGGTGAACATCGTCACGTCCTTTTCGACCTTGGCGATCTCCTTGAGCAGGCGCTTTTCCTCCTCTTCAACATTGATCAACCCGGCCAGCGGCAGCAGGATCTCCACCTCGCCGGCCACCTGGGTGGCGGTCTGCTTGGGCCGCTCGACACCGACCCCGCAGGTCATTTCATCGACCCGGGCCAGGGCCTTGATGTACCCTTCACCGGCCTTGACCACAGCCAGAGACTCACCCGCCTTACAGTCGAGAAGGGCGGCGATCTGCTTGCTCGGCGGCACATCCATCTCGCCACGGATGTTGCGGATACCGCGGATCACATCCATGATCGCTTCCATTTGC
>CALZIZ010000192.1 GCA_945787465.1 uncultured Desulfuromonadales bacterium | reverse complement strand
CTTAACCTATCGGGTGCGGGTCCGGTATTGAGGCCTGGTTCCGGTACGGCCGGTTTGACATGCCCGGCCGCTTCTATATACTGAAATCATTGAAATAACAGCCGGGAATTGATGATTCTGCAGGGAAGGGTTTTTATGAACGATTTTGATAAAGCGGTGCGTCAGAACCTGGGCAAGAACCTGGAGGCCGCTGAAGTGCAGACCATACAGGTCAATCTTGGCTTGCGCTGCAACCTGAGTTGCCGGCATTGCCATGTAGAGGCTTCGCCAGAACGTCAGGAGGTCATGAGCTCCCAGACCATGGATTCGGTTCTGAGGCTTGCCAGGGCCCTTCCCGGGGTGCTGATCGATATCACCGGCGGGGCGCCCGAACTCAACCCTGAATTCAACTGGTTTATTGAAATATTACGCAAGCTGGGGCACCCGGTGCAGGTGCGCAGCAACCTGACAGTCTTCTTTGAGCCGGGCATGGACTACCTGCCCGAGTTTTACCGGCGGCATCAGGTCCAGCTGGTCGCCTCATTGCCCTGCTACCTCGACGAAAATGTGTGCGCCCAGCGAGGTGCTGGTGTGCATAAAAAGAGCGTCGAGGCAATCCGCCAGCTTAACGCGCTTGGTTATGCCAGTCGCCCCGAGTTGCCCCTGAGCCTGGTCTACAATCCCGGCGGGCCCTTTCTGCCTCCCGGTCAGAGCGCTCTCGAGGCCGATTACCGGCGCCACCTGCAAGAGCATTACGGCATCGGGTTCACCCGCCTGCTGACCATCGCCAATATGCCTATCGGGCGCTTTCTCGACGAACTTAAAAGCCAGGACAAAGAGGTCAGCTACCGCGACTTGCTCGAAGAGTCATTCAACCCGGCGACGGTCGACGGGCTGATGTGCCGGCACCAGATCTGCGTGGCCTGGGACGGTCGCCTGGCCGACTGCGTCGTGACCGGAAAGCACTGCTTCGGCTGCACCGCCGGATGTGGCTCGTCCTGCGGGGGGGCTTTGGTGGCTTGAAACTGCGGGGGCTGGAGGCTGGAGGCTAGAGGCTGGAGGCTGGAGGCTGGAGGCTGGAGGCTGGAGGCTTCGCGAATGAATTCGCTCCTACACAACCTGTCAGGACCCCGTTCGAGCCCCCAATGCAGGAGCGGCTTCAGCCGCGAAGCTCTGGCCAGCCCCTAGCCCCCAGTCCCTAGCCCCCAGTCCCTAGTCCCTAGTCCCTAGTCCCTAAAGCAAAAGGGGCTCCCCATTACGATGGGGAGCCCCTTTTGGCTTTCAACTCAACTGCGCGCTTGGGGCAGCAGCTCTTCGAGTAGGGTGAACAGCTCGTCGAGATCCTCCATGGTCATGTCGGCCATGTGGGGGATACGGAAGGTCTGGTTCTTGATCTTGCCATAGCCGTTGTCGATGGCGTAGTCGCGTTCGGCGGCGAGCTTTTTCAGTGTTTCAAGGTCAGTGCGTGCATCGTTTTTGCCGCAGGTCAGGGTCAGGGAGCGGCAGCCTTCGGCGGCGAAAAGTCCGAAACCCTGCTCCTCGATCCAGGACCGGGTGCGTTCGGCCATCGCCCGGTGGCGGGCATAGCGGTTTTCGAGGCCCTCGGCGGCAAATTTCTGCAGCTGGTGGTCAAGGGCGTAGATCAGGCTGATGCAGGGGGTGCTGGGGGTGTTGTGCTTGAGGTCGTTCTTTTCGAATTCCTCAAAGTCGAAGTAATAGCCCCGGTTGGGGGTGGTCCGTGCCTTGTCGAGGGCTTTTCGAGAGGCGGCGAAGACTGCCAGGCCCGGGGGCAGGCCGAAGGCTTTCTGCACCCCCGCCAGGCAGACGTCGGTACCAAGGGCAGCAACATCGAGGCTCACTGCGCTCATCGAGGAGACGGTATCGACAATGAAGGAGACAGCGGGGTATTTCTCCATGACCGCCGCGATCTCCTCGAGTGGCGACATGACGCCGGTGGAGGTTTCGTTGTGCACCAGGGTCATGGCGTCGTACTTGCCTGTGGCCAGGGCCTTATCGACCATCGCGGCGGTGATCGGCTGCCCCCACTCGGCGCTGTGCAGGTCGGCCTGCAGGCCGCAGCGCAGCGTTACGTCGTGCCACTTCTTGCTGAAGGCACCGTTGGCGAAGTTCGCGCAGCGCTTCTGCACCAGGTTCCGGACCGCTCCCTCCATAACTCCGAAGGCGCTGGAGGTGGAGAGAAAGACCGGGTCGCTGGTGTTGAGCATGGTCTGCAGTGCCTCGGTGACCCGCTGATGGACCTGGGCGTATTCCTTCATGCGGTGGCCGACCATGGGGGCACGCATTGCCTCCATGACATCGAGGCTGACCTCGACGGGGCCGGGAATATAGAGTTTCTTGGCCATTACGATCTCCTTCGAATAAAAACGCCTGAACCTACTATGCGGGAGCCCAGGCGTGCGGCTTGCTCGATTCGGGCAGGCCTGCACCCACCCTGCGCCAGTTTACAGGCGGCCATGGTAAAAACGTAGCTCATTTCTATGTTTTGTCGAGTCCCTAACATAATCAATGCAGAGAAGTCAAGCCAATCCCTCGTTGACATTCAACGGTGCCGGAGGTAGGATGATGAGCTGATTTTAGATTGTTTGGGATCGATCGACTTCGCTAGTCGGCAGTTTTCTTGCATGGAACCAACTACGCATTTTAGTAGCGGTATTGTTTCCCCGGGCGGATGAAGGTGTTGATGAAACGAACGATAATTGCAACGATGATGCTGACACTGCTCTGGGCCGCTTCAGCCCAGGCCAAACTCACCCTGGGCGTGGTGACTTCCGCAGGCGGTCCGGTGCGTTCGGAGGCCCAGGCCGAAAGTCTGGCCGATTACCTGGGGGGCCGTCTGGGCGAGCAGGTCAAGGTGCGGGTTTTTAAGGACGAGCCGTCGCTGCACAACTGGATGCACCGCTTCCGGGTCGTGGATCTGGGACTTTTCAGCAGGGAATACCTGGACAGGCTACCTGCCGGGGAACTTCTTTCGCTGGGAGGCCTTGACGGGGCGGCAGGCCGTAGCCAGAATTCGCTCGCGCTTCGCCAGGGGTTGGGCAAGGGTGTGCAGTCTCAACTCAAGGCCGTTCTCTCCGGCATGGCCAGTAACGATCAGGGGCGACAGCTTCTCAGCCAACTGGGGGGCAAAGATCTTCAGGCTCAACCAGAAACTCTGTCCGCTGCGGCGGCTCGCCAGACAGCCTGGCAGAAACCGGTATCAAGACCGGCCCCTTCAGTGCGCAAGCCAGCAACGCCTACTGCAGCGCTGGCCAGGGTGAACCTGCCTTCGGCAACCCCGGCGGCAGTCCCCCTTGCTGCCGACGGGCTGCGGGTCGGACTTATCGAAGGGGCCCCTGCGGTGGCGGCAGTGCAACCCGCGCCCGTTGTCGTCAAAGCGCCAAGGGCTGAAGTGCGGCAGGAACCGGTCAAGCCTGTGCGCCCCATGGCACCCCAGGTTGCCGTGCCTCCTCTCGAGCCTGTCCCTGCACCGGTTGTTTCAACATTCCCAGCTAAACCCACCCGGCCGGAAACGGCAAAAGCTGTGGTCAGGCCGACCCCAAAGCCCGTCGCCCCTTCGGTTGCGGTTGTAAAGCCTGTTGCCGTCCCCCCGACGGCGCCTGCTCCCAAACCCAGTACCCTTGAAAAGCAGAAGGAGTCTCTGCAACAGGTGGCCCGGCTCGAACCACCGCCCCCTTCGGCTCCTGTGCCGCCTCCGCCGGTTGTCAAACCGAAACCTGCGCCCGCCCCGAAGCCACCCCCGGTAACTACGTTCCCCTCGGATACCGGGCTGGAGACAATTTTCGTAGCGCCGTTTCTGACCATCATGGTTCCCGATGCCGTTGGCGACGGGGTCTTTGACGGATTCGTCGACAGCCTCATCGAGGAGGGGGAAAAGCTGGGCTACGAATTCATAATCCTAAAAAATGGCCTGGACAAGGTCGACCCCGGATGGCTGGCCCGGCACGGTTATATCACCGGCGAGGTCTTTGCCTATGTGGAGGACTCGGGTTGCTGTTCCACCAACATCCGCTCCAAGTCGCGGATCAGGTTTTACCCCCCCGGACAGAGTGACCCCGAGGCGGAGTTCGAGTTTCCTGCCAAGGTCTTTTTCGACCACGATTATTCGACTATCGAGATGGAGCGGAATAAGCTCGCCCAACGCATATCCGCAGAACTGTCCGGTCGTCTGCTCCAGTCTTTAGGTCCCCTTGCGGCCAAGGCCGGGCGCTGATAGCCAGGCCCCCCCGCCACAGCGCAACCTGCGCAAACTTTTTCACAAGAAACCCTTGACATTCAAAATTGGCTGACTATATTTAGCGCTGTTGTTAGCACTCCCCTCAAGTGAGTGCTAACGGCAGCGGCGCGAGCCCGCCACCCCTTCTGCGGGGCTTGCGGTTTATGCGCGCCAGCTTTGTATCCATGCCTGCAAAAAGGGATTCGTCCCGATTACATTCTGTAACCATGCGAAAGGAGAACAACGTATGAACATCAGACCGCTGCACGACCGCATCATCGTCGAAAGAACCGAGGAAGAAACCAAGACCGCCGGGGGCCTGATCATCCCTGATACCGCCAAGGAAAAGCCCCAGGAGGGTCAGGTTGTCGCTGTCGGCAAGGGCAAGGTTACCGAGGACGGCAAGGTCCTGCCTCTCGACGTCAAGGTCGGCGATAAGGTGCTGTTCGGCAAGTACGCCGGCACCGAGATCAAGATCGAGGGCAAAGAATACATGATGATGCGCGAGGATGACATCCTCGGCGTTGTCGAATAACTCATCATTTTCCACTTCTGTATAAGGAGAAAAGAATACAATGGCTGCAAAGGAAATCACATTCGGGCAGGATGCCCGTGCAAAAATCCTCGCCGGCGTCAACGTTCTGGCTGATACCGTCAAGGTGACCCTCGGCCCCAAGGGGCGCAACGTTGTTATCGACAAATCCTTCGGTGCTCCCCTGATCACCAAGGACGGCGTGACCGTTGCCAAGGAAATCGAACTCGAAGACAAGTTCGAAAACATGGGCGCTCAGCTGGTTAAGGAAGTCGCTTCCAAGACCTCTGATGTCGCCGGTGACGGCACCACCACCGCAACCGTTCTGGCCCAGGCCATCTACCGCGAAGGCGTCAAGCTGGTAACCGCCGGCCACAACCCCATGGAGATCAAGCGCGGCATCGACAAGGCCGTGGAAGCCGCTGTCGTTTCTCTGCAGGCTCTCTCCAAGCCGATCAAGGATCACAAAGAGATCGCCCAGGTCGGCACCATCTCGGCCAACTCCGACGAGACCATCGGCAACATCATTGCCGAGGCCATGGAGAAGGTCGGCAAGGAAGGGGTTATCACCGTCGAGGAAGCCAAAGCGATGGAAACCACCCTGGAGACCGTCGAAGGGATGCAGTTTGACCGTGGTTACCTCTCCCCCTACTTCGTCTCCGATGCCGAGCGTATGGAAGCGGTCATCGAAGACGGTCTGATTCTCATTTATGACAAGAAGATCAGCAGCATGCGCGACCTGCTGCCGGTCCTCGAGCCCGTCGCCAAGCAGGGCCGCCCGCTTATGATCATAGCCGAGGACGTCGAAGGCGAGGCTCTGGCCACCCTGGTCGTCAACAAGCTGCGCGGCACCCTCAACGTCACCGCCGTCAAGGCTCCTGGCTTCGGCGATCGCCGCAAGGCCATGCTCGAGGACCTCGCCATCCTCACCGGCGGCGTCGTCATTTCTGAGGAAATGGGTCACAAGCTCGAGAATGCCACCCTCGACATGCTCGGCACCGCCAAGCGTATCGTGGTTGACAAGGACAACACCACCATCATCGACGGCGCCGGCGTCGAGGCAGACATCGCCGCTCGCGTCAAGGTGATCCGCGCCCAGATCGAAGAGACCAGCAGCGACTACGATCGCGAGAAGCTCCAGGAGCGCCTCGCCAAACTGGTCGGCGGCGTAGCCGTGGTCAAGGTCGGTGCCGCGACCGAAACCGAGATGAAAGAGAAGAAAGCCCGCGTCGAGGATGCCCTGCATGCGACCCGCGCTGCCGTTGAAGAAGGCATCGTCCCTGGTGGCGGTGTGGCCCTGATCCGGGTTATCAGCGCTCTGGACAACGTCGATGCTCCCGGTGAGCAGGCCTTCGGCGTCAAGATCGTGCGCCGCGCTCTCGAAGAGCCCCTGCGCCAGATCGCCGGCAACGCCGGCATGGAAGGCTCCATCGTCGTCAACGCGGTTATCAATGAGTCCGGTGCCTACGGCTTCAACGCTTCGAGCGACGAGTACGTCAACATGATCGAAGCCGGTATCATCGACCCCACCAAGGTGACCCGCAGCGCCCTGCAGAATGCTGCTTCGGTTTCCGGGCTGATGCTTACCACCGAGGCCTGCATCGCCGAGGTTGCCTCTGAAGAAGGCGCAATGCCTGCCATGCCGGGCGGCATGGGCGGCATGGGCGGCATGGGCGGCATGATGTAACTCAGTCCCAGCTGTCTGCTCTACCACAATGGCCCCCCGGTTTTCCGGGGGGCCATTGTAGTTCTGAGGAAATAAATGGGGCTTCTGTGGTTTTACGGAGCCTTGCCGTCGGGGATTCGCAATACTTTTTCTTTCGGATCCATAACCAAAACAAAGGCTGGGGTTGCCAAGACACGAAGGCACCAAGGGAGCCTCAAGACCAGGAATTTCCACATGCATTGGGATCATAGAACCAGGAATTTCTCCGTGCCTTGGTGCCTCGCTTAAGAGCGCCTACTTTTGGTGGTGGCTAATGTCTGTTTGCCCTTTTTTGGGTTATAATTCCGTTTTCTTTTGCCTTGTCAGCGATGAGTCGAGCCATGAACCTTGAACCAAGTAAAGTTTTCAACAAGATGACAGACATCGTCTTTGGCGTCATATTACTTGCCTTGACCATGGCGATGCTGGTCGGTGCGGGCAAGCTGTTCCTGACCCTGTGGACGACCATGACGACCCCGGCAGTGACCGGGAAATACTATGCCCTGATCACCGACGTGCTGACCCTCTTCGTGCTCGTAGAGCTGTCAAAGTCATTGGCGGATTACTTTCACCATCACCGCCTGAGGATGACCTTCATCGTCGATGCAGCCATCGTCTTTTTTATCCGCGAGATCATGATTATGGTTTTTCAGCACAAGGCGAGTCCTGCTGACCTCTATGCCATCAGTGCCCTGTTGGCTGTGCTGACCCTGCTGAGAATCGGCTCGATTTTCATGTTTCAGCGGGAAAAGAAGATTGTGGAGTCGACCAGGGAGTTGCCCGAATAATAGGGATTGCCAAAAGCTTAAATAAAAAAGCCTCCGCGAGCGGAGGCTTTTTTTCAATCTATGACCAGGTTTTTGAAATCGCTGCGCTGCAAAGGCGCGACCTGGATGGTCCAGGTTTTCTCCCCC
>CALZIZ010000191.1 GCA_945787465.1 uncultured Desulfuromonadales bacterium | reverse complement strand
GAACGGCCGTCCAAAGGCCGCAGCCGGGCTTCATTTACGGAGACTCCCAGCCCGTGGCTCGAAGACTAATAAGGCCAACGATGTCCTCCGCCGCGATCGGTTTCTCAAAGGAGCGAACCTCGTGGCGCGACAGCCCCGTTGAAAAAGGAAGGTAAGGACAGAACCTCCTCAAATCATTTTCAATTCAGTAAAACAGGAATGGCCACCGCGTCATCAAGTTCGGGCCGGTCGCTGGGATTGTCCTTTTTGAGAATAAGCCAGCCCCAGCCTTGGGCGGGAGACTTCTGGAGGTCAAGGGCTCCGGCGAAGGGGACCCATTCCTGGGTCATCCAGGGACTCTGGGCCGTGGCAAACCCCTGGGCAAGAACTCGCTCCACGGCATCGGTCAGCAGCAGGGGGAAATCCCCTTCGAAATACCACGAGCCCCTGGCTTTCCCAGTCACTTTGAACGGGGCGGAGATGCGTTCGCCTGGCGCGGGGCTTTCCACCACAATGAGTTCACTTCGGCAGCGTCCCAGGGGATCGGCCTCCACCAACTGACCGGCGCGGAATGTGCCCCCATAGTCATTAGCGAAACTGTCTTCAGGTCGCGGAGCGGAAACGCCGGCCAGCACCATGAACAGCGGGGAATAGGGAGGGGAATCTGGGAGCACCTCGGGGTAGGCCGCCATGATCTCCGGTAGCGCCGGCGAGTCCCCGAGCAACCAGCGCTGCGCCGTTTGCCGGCACGGTAGGAATGATCGGACCTCGTGTCCGATGGTCACCCAGCCCTGTTCGAGTCGGTCGCCCTCGCTTGCGGGGGGGATTTCCTCCAGTCGGCCGTCCTCGATGCGAAGACGTTTCGTCTTGCTGACCGAGGGCGTGGCGACCATCGGCTCGTCGGGCCGCCGGTCTTTGTAAAGAACAATGATGCGGCCAGTTCGAATCTCGATCTTTTGCGGCGCAATCCGGTCTCCAAGAAACACCGCATTGGTTCCCTGGTACGAGCCGCCCACATTGAGGGCAACAGACACATAAAAAAACGACCCGCTGCCGCCGCTTTGCTGGGCCAGCAATAGCACCGCATCCACATCGCCATTGCCGGCCAATTCTCCATACACCGGTTGGGCGAATAGCGTCGTGATGGTTTTCGAGGAGGCACCGGGGACAATTTCCGTCTCCGAACGACCGTCGGCAAGGCGAACCCACTCATTCTCGATCCGGTAAGTGCCGTTTCCTGGATCCGAAGCCTTCCGCACTTCAGCATGAACGGTTCTCTGCCCGCCGGTATGTAGAGAGCCGGAGCAGCCAAAAAGAACAGGAAAAAAGAGCAGGCCGAGAAAAAAAGGATTGTTCATTTCTTCCTCCTGGTGACCGGCAGCCTATCGCACGACGACCTGCCCTTCGCCAACCCGGATGAACTTCACTCCGGTGCGTGGAATCACCGCAAGCGCCATGGCTGCCCAGTCTTCAATCGGTAGCGCCGACATAGTCTCCATGGCGAGGACCTCGGCCACGCCGTTCTTGAGGGTCACCCTGAAGATGTTGGTGCGGTTGTAGAAATCGACGTTGCGGGTAAAGACAACGATATTCTTGCTGAAATCGACCTCGGGCACATTTTCGCCTGGCTTGAAGGCCTCCCAGACGGCGGCGAAAGTGGCCTCATCGCCGACAAAGCCGACCGAAGACTGACTCTGCCCGACCGGCAACCGCTCCAGTTGGGCTACAGGGTAATCCCCACTCCAGGTCTGCAGAATGGAAACTTCCTTGGAGAGGTTATTTTCAGGTGCTGACACGCCTTGGCTTGACGCCATCTTTTGGCCTCCTGTACCGCTGCATGCTGCGGTCATGGCAGCCGCCAATAGGGCCGAAACGAAAATGTTTTTGTAAGGCGGCATGGATTTCATGGATTTTGTCCTTTTTGACGTATATTGAAAAGTTCTGTTGCCGTGTTTGGCGTAATTAGCCTCAGGAGGAGACAAAACCTTTAATCACACAATCTTACCATCACCTGAATCAGTGAGTTTACATTAGTAATTCTTTGTCATATCTTTGATAATTAGCTGATTTCATTCATGTTTTATGCTATATTAGAGCCGCATTGAAATTCACCCAAGGAGGTTTTTTCGTGACTTTTCCGCGGTTCACCATTGAGCAATCCGACACCGAATTCTACACATCACAGTCCGGCATGGCTCTGGTCGGGCTAGCCATCAACCGTTACACGACCCTGGCCTCACGTCTGGCCAAGGCGGCACCCTGCCAGGGGATCGCCACCGCGGATGTGCTGCGTAGTTATCTCGGTCTGCTCTGCCAGGGCAAGAGTGACTTTGAAGCGATCCGCCCTTTCTGGGAGGATGACGAATTCTTTTCCGCCGCGCTGGGCGTGCAAAACATTCCTTCTCCCGAAACTCTGCGCCAACGTATGGACAAGGTCGCCGAGGCGTCGCGCTGGATTGTCAACTTCTGTACGGTTGAGTTTATCAAGAAGGTCAAGGCCACGCTTTCAACACTCCCCTCGGGGCATATGCCACTGGATATGGACGTCTTTACGCAAGATAACTCAAATACCAAGAAAGAGGGCGTCTCCTGGACCTACTGCAAGTTCAACGGCTTTGCCCCGATTGCTGCCTGGTTGGGACTAGAGGGCTGGTGCCTGGAGATCGAACAGCGTCCCGGATCGCAGCATTCCCAGGAGGGCTTTATCCCTTTCCTGCTACGGGCAATCGACAAGAGTCGACAGTTGACCAAGGCCCCCTTGCTGGTGCGGCTGGACAGCGCTCATGATGCGATCGCCACGTTGGTTACCTTGAGCACTGAGAAAGTAGATTTCATCGTTAAGTGGAATCCACGGAGAGCCGATGTTCCGGCTCGGGCCTCCGAGATCTTCGCCCATGGCAAGATGGTGAAGCAGGACAAGAAGGGTCGCATTGCCATCATGACGGAAACCGTCGAGCGCTCCTACAAAGACGAAAACGATGAAGAAAAGACGATCAAGGTGCGCCGCGTCCTGCGGGCCACGCAACGAAATTTTGAGAAGGATGGCACCCCGCTGCTTATCCCCGATGTTGAGATCGAAGGCTGGTGGACCAACCTCAGCGTTGCCAAGGATAAAGTGATCGAGATCTACAAGGGGCATGCCCTGTGCGAGCAGTATCATTCTGAGCTTAAGACCGACATGGATCTGGAGCGGTTGCCGTCGGGCAAGTTTGCCACCAATGACCTGGTCATGTGCTGTGCCGGGTTGGCCTACAATATTTTGCGGGCTGTGGGCCAGGTAGGCTTGATGGGCAAGAAACAGGCGCGCCGTGCCAACCAGCGCCGCCGGATCAAGACGGTGATGCAGGAACTAGTCTATTTTGCTGGACGTTTTATCCGCCATGCTCATGGTCTGACACTGCGTTTCAGTTGTCATGCCAATGCTCAGGCCCAGGCCTTTGCCAAAACCTACGACCGGTTTGCCTATGGTTGAGCCAGAGCCAGCGCAGCATTGCCCTGAAAAAAGTCGCAACCGGGAGTGTGGTTGGTGCCGCACGCCCAAAATCGGGAGATCGTCGCCAAGATGGAATAAAATCAGCTAAATTGTCAAAGAACGGCTCCGCCTAGCCAGAAAAACTTCACCGGGCGATGGATTTAGGCTGCGAACTTCTCGCGAAAATGACTTCGCGAGACAAACAGGAGAAGTACAGGCTAACCGCTCACTGATTCAGGTTAGATGTTGGCTATCGATACCGATGATCCGACAACGCGAAGAAAGGCAAAAAAATGATCCGAAACGGCGAAAAATCAAATGGTGGAAGAGACGCGGTCCCAGAAGCTGCAGGGCTGGGACATGTGACCCCGCACCAAACGGAAAAAAGGGTACGACTTTCGGTAAAGTGCCAAGGACTTATGTCATGTCAAAGGTTGACACCTATCGCACGTATGTGCTCACTGGGCCATGAAGTAATATTATGCAATAGCCATCTGTTTGTTATTGTATCCCAAATGCGATAAACAGACGCCCTGCTTATTCCATACTCTTCCGCGATTTAGGGTGCCTCGGCAAATCATATTAGTTTAGCGTACGCTTTCGTTCCATTGGACTTTAAAACCCGAGAGAGGGGGAACCTCACACCGGCCTTGCAACATGGCGGGTGTTTTTTTGTTCGGATGGTATAATGCAACAATCCAACGCCCATTAGAGGACTCCTATGCCTGGCGAGCTAACTTTTGAAGAATTGGCACAGAGGGTCAAAGAGTTGGAGAAGGAGACCGCCTTCCTCCTATCCACTCTCGATGCGGTGTCGGCCAATATCGCCGTCCTCGATGAATCGGGGATGATAATCACCATCAATGAAGTATGGCGCCGCTTCGCCGAAGCCAACGATTTGGGATGGGAGGATTATGGACTGGGCAGAAATTACCTGGAAATCTGCAAATCGGTAACCGGTGAGGATGCGGTGATGGCAATGGAGGCCGTCCAAGGCATCCGTAAGGTAATCACCCGGCAATGCGCTGACTTTGAAATGGAGTATCCCTGTCACAGCCCCGACCAGAAGCGTTGGTTCCAAATGCGCACCACCCGTTTTGAGGATAAGGGGTCTGTCCGAGCGGTGGTAACGCATATGGACATTACCCAGCGCAAGCTGGCCGAAGTGGCAGTGGGGGAGAGCGAGCATCGTTTCCACAGCTTGTTCGAGGAATTGCCAATTGCGATCTGGGAAGAAGATTGGACTGCCATTAAAGACTATCTCGATGCTCTGC
Source organism: uncultured Desulfuromonadales bacterium (assembly GCA_945787465.1). Taxonomy (GTDB): domain Bacteria; phylum Desulfobacterota; class Desulfuromonadia; order Desulfuromonadales; family Trichloromonadaceae; genus CALZIZ01. Next base: position 1,736 of record CALZIZ010000191.1, on the reverse strand, counting down.
CGATAGAAAATGCCGGTGAATTAACATGCTACCTCGAGCGACATCCTGAGGTGGTTCAGCGCTGTGTTCGGCTGGCTAAAATAATCGACGTGAACCAGGCAACCCTGGAATTGTTTGAGACCAGTGGTGATAAGGAGATGTTGAAGAGCCTGCCGAAGCTTTTCACTGCCGAGACTTACGAGTCCTATAAAAAAGCACTGATTGCTCTTCAGAAGGGCGATCTTCTGCTCGAGATGGAGACGGTCGTAAAGACCCTGACCGGAACAAGACGAAGGATTTCCCTTCGCTGGTCGGTCCCTTCTGGCAGTGAAGCCCGCCCGGTCAGAGCCCTAATTTCCATGATCGATATCACAATGCGCAAACAGGCCGAAGCGCAGCTTCTCAGTTATCAAAAGAAGCTCCGTTCCCTCTCCGCCGAGTTGTCGCTGGTCGAAGAGCGGGAAAGACGACGTATTGCCACCGACCTGCATGACAACATCGGGCAGACATTAGCCCTGGTCAAGATTAAACTGGGAAGCCTGCAGTCTTCGGTTTCCTCGGCCTCAAATGCAGAGCTTGTGGCGGATATCAAGAAACTCATCGAGGAGTCGATCCGTTATACCCGTTCCCTGACTTCGGAGGTCAGCCCCCCAGTTCTCTACCACTTATCATTTGAAAGCTCGATTGAATGGCTGGCAGAAAATATCCTCGAAAAAAGTGGCCTTAAGGTTGCTATCGACGATGATGGCCAACCCAAGCCCCTAGATGACGATACTCGAGTGCTTCTCTTTAAGGCCGTTCGGGAACTGATGATCAATGTGGTAAAACATGCCCAAGCCCAGAAGGTAAACATATCCCTGCGCAGGGAAGCAGAGCAAATGATTATTCAGATAGAGGATGATGGCGTTGGATTCGATATTTCCGAAAAGGAGAATCGGATCGGAAAGCCACAGAGATATGGGCTTTTCAGTATTCGCGAGCGAATAACTTACCTGGGAGGAGGATTTGAGAGTTCCTCAAGCCCCAACCAGGGGACCCGGGCTCGCTTGGCAGTGCCCTTGCAGAGTTCCGAGCCGAGGAAAATGCCATGACTATCGGAATCGTTCTTGCCGACGATCATCAGATATTTCGGGAAGGAATTCGCCAGCTGTTTGACCAGCAGGGCGATATGGAGGTGCTGGCCGAGGCGGCCGATGGACGGATGGCGGTTAAATTGGCTCGCGAACTCTCGCCAGATGTGGTGGTCATGGACATTTCCATGCCTGGCCTGAACGGAATCGACGCCACCCGCCGGATTATCGCCGAGAATCCTCAGGTCAAAGTGGTGGCTTTGTCGATGCATGCGGACCGACGTTTTGCACTGGAGATGCTCAAGGCTGGAGCAACAGGCTACCTGTTGAAGGATTGTGCCTTTGAAGAGCTGGTTCGCGCTATTAATGCCGTATTGAAAGGCCAGACATATCTATGCCCGGAAATGACCGAGCTGGTGCTTAGAGATTCTCTGCATCTTTCCGAAGAGCCGAAATCTTTGGAGCCCTGTCCGTTGACTTTGAGGGAAAGAGAGGTGTTGCAGCTGGTAGCGGAGGGTAAAAACACAAAGGAAATTGCAGAATTACTGAACGTAAGCGTAAAAACGATCGAATCCCATCGTTCCAACATCATGAAAAAGTTAAACCTTCACAGTTTGGCCGAACTGACCAAATATGCCATCCGCGAAGGGCTGACCTGCCTTTAAGTATTCAATCGACCCTGTTCAG
>CALZIZ010000190.1 GCA_945787465.1 uncultured Desulfuromonadales bacterium | reverse complement strand
TCGACGTAGGACAGGTCCTCGAAGGTAAAGAGCTTGCGGCGGATCAGTTCGGCCATATCCGGGTCGCTCTCTTCCATCTGGGCCAGGATCGCCTTGTCCTTGCCCCCTTCCATGCGACCGAGAATGTCGACTACCTTGTCCACCCCGCCAACCTGCTGATGGTCGCTGCTGATCACCATGCCGATCTCGCGGCGCAGCGACTCCTCGATCTGCATGATCACCTCGGGGGAAACCTTCTCGATGCGCGCCATGCGGTACATGACATCGGCGCGAAAATCCTCGGGAAAACCGTCGATGATCTTGCTGGTGTGTTCGGGGGTCTGGGTGGAGAGAATCAGGGCCACGGTCTGGGGGTGTTCCCGCTCGAGAATCCCCGAGACCATACGGGCGTCCATCAAGGCGATACTTTCGAGGGGACGGAAACTGGCGCCGGCCGAAAGCTGCTCCATGAGCATCTCCCGGCGGTCCATATTCTCGCCCCCTTCGATGGCCTTGCGCACAAACTCTTCGCCACGCACGAAAATTCCCGCATGCTCTTTCTGGGCCTTTTCGAACAGATCGATCACCTGCTTGGCGATATCGGCCGGCACATGGTCCATGGCCAGCATGCAGCGGCTGATTTTACGCACCTCGGTATCGTCGAGCTCTTCAAAGACCTTGGCCGCGGCCTCCTCGCCGAGGCAGAGTAGAAAAATGGCCGCCTTTTCAACACCGGAAAGTCGTGATAGATGCTTGATTTCCATAACCGCCTTAACCTTCTCTCAGCCAGCGTTTGATGATCTGGGCATAGGGGGCACGCTCCTGGATCGCCTCTTTGCGCAGGCGGCTGGCCAGGTCAAGATTCTTATTGGCCTCCGGCATATCCAACTCTTCAGCCGGGGGACCGCCGGCCAGCTCAGATTCGAGCTGCTCTACAGTCTTAAGGGGGGTAACGATCTCGGCCTCGCTGCGCAGGGTCCGCAACACCGGGCGCGCCAGCAGCAGGTAGAGCAGCAGCCCGGCCACGCAGAGCAGGCCGTATTTGATAAAGGGCAGGTACTGGTAATAGCTGGTGGCCGCCGAAGGCTCCTCGAGCTGCTCGGCGAAGAAGGCGCTTTCAAAAGGCATGGAGCTGACCTCGATGCGGTCGCCGCGCTCCACGTCGATCCCGATGGAGCTGGCCACCATGTTGTTGATCGACTGAAGCTCCTGCTCGCTGCGCGGCGTAGGGCCGCTCTGTTCGCCTTCTCCCCCGGACCCTGGACGGTCGGCGACCAGCACCGCCACCGAGAGCTGCTTGATGCTGCCCACCGGAAAGACCTTGCGGTTGACCACCTTGCTGACCTCGTAGTTGACCGTCTCCTGGGTACGGCTGGTGGGCTGGGAGCCGGCAAACCCCTGGGCGCCCGGCAGGTTGGACTGAACCCCGGGGACCCCGCCGGTGCTTTCGGAGCCGCTCTTTTCCTGGCTCGACTGTTCGCTGCGGACCACGGTGCGCTCGGGATCGTAGAGCTCCTCGGTCTGTTCCTGCTGCAGGTAATCAACGCTGGCGGTGACCCGTACCAGGGAGTTGCCCGGCCCCAGGGCCCGGTCGAGAAGGGACTGGGCACGGTTTTCCAGGCGCCGCTCGAGGACCTGCTGGTACTCGAGCATCCCCGGTGTCATGGGCCCGGCCAGCTCCTCCTTGCGGCTCTTGGTCAAAATCCGCCCTGTGGAATCGACCACGGTAACGCTTTCTGCCTCAAGCCCCTCGATACTGCCGGCGACCAAGTGCAGGATACCCTGGATTTGTGCTTCTTTCAGGCTGCGGCCCGGAGCCATCTTGAGAATGACCGAAGCGGTGGCCTCTTTCTGCTGCTCGCGAAACAGGCGTTTCTCGGGCAGCGCCAGGTGAATTCTGGCAGCCTCCACCGGGCCAAGCGAGGTGATGGTGCGGGCCAGTTCTCCCTGCAGGGCGCGCTGCAGGTTGATCTTCTGGGCAAAGTCGGTCATCCCGAAGCTTTGCTTGTCGAAAACCTCAAAACCGATGCCGCCGCCCTGGGGCAACCCCGAACCGGCCAGTTCAAGGCGGGTTTCATGAACCTGGTCTGCGGGAATGTGGATCGCCTGGCCACCGCTTTCAAGACGATAGGGGATCTTGCGCTCCTTGAGCCAACTGACCACCGATGAGGCATCGCGTTCGGCGAGATTGGAGAAAAGCAATCCGTAATCGGCCACCTGGGCCTGAAAAATAATGACCGCAAAGATGGCCAGACAGCTTAAAGCCGCTGCGGCCAGACTCAGCTTGCGCGACAGCGGCCAGCCCTTGATAACGGTGATAAGGTTTCGCGGAGCCTCTTCTTCAGCCATGGTTCTCGACCCCTCCGGGTTCTTTTTCTGGCGATAACAACATGTTCACATAATCAATTCGTAAGGCGTAATGAGTAATATGTAAGGCCAAAGGCGTAATGGGTCAGACGGGCTAAAAGGGGCATCACTCATCACTCATCACACGTTACGGGTTTCAAAAGTCATGAGATGGCTAAGCAAAAATTTCGTCCTTCAAGGCGTAGTGGTTTTTCAGGGGTGAAGGCATACATATCGTATGTCGAAGTAGGGCGGACTTTTTGCGACGCCATCAAACCTGCATGCGCATGATTTCCTGGTAGGCCTCGACCACCTTGTTGCGCATCTGCACCATCAGGCGCAGGGATATGTCGGCCTTTTCCATGGTAATCATCGTCTCGTGGAGATTCTTGCTCTCACCGGTCTGCAATTTTTCCACCGCCCGGTCAGACTCGACCTGCAGTCGGTTGACATCGCCCACCGCTTCTTTTAGAGCCTCGGAAAAACCCGCGGCAACCTTCTCGACCGGTTTTTGAGGGGTGGGCCCCAGGGACTGGAGATGCGACACCAGAGTGATATCTTTCATAGCCTGCTTCCTTACTTACCGATTTCCAGAGCCTTGAGCGCCATTCGCTTGACCGACTTGACCACGGTAACGTTGGCTTCGTAGGCTCTGGCCGCGCTGTTCATATCGACCATCTCGTCCAGCAGGTTGATGTTGGGCATGGCCACAAAGCCCTCCTCATCTGCATCGGGATGGGCGGGATTGTGAATCATCTTGGGCGGCGCCTGGTTCTTTTCGATGCCCACCACCTCGACCCCCTGAACAGTCCCTTTCAAACTTTGTTCCAACCTTTGCGCAAAAGGCTGCTCACTTGAACGAAATACCACCTGGCGCTTTTGATAGGGCCCTCCCTCGGGGGTGCGGGTGGTCTCGATGTTGGCCAGATTGCTGCTGATAGTATTAAGCCGAATGCGCTGAGCCTTGAGGGCCGAACTGCTGATTTTAAGCGAATCAAAGATGTCCATGTTCAATCCTTTTTTAAAATCGTGATGAGTGATGTGTAATAAGTAATCTGGAAAACATGCCTTTCCGAGAGCCCACACATTACTCATCACACATTACTCATTACGCCTTTTGCCTTCCAAACCTACCGTCCATCCTGGGCAACGTATTTGAGCAGGCCGAGCTTCTTGTTGATCATCTGGGTCGCCGCCTCGTAGAGGATCTGGTTTTCCGAGAGGTCAACCATCTGCTTGTCGAGATCAACTCCATTGCCATCGCCGACGCCGGCCTGGCTTCGGTCACGCACAACCTTGGCCGCCACGCCGGAAAACTGGCCGGTGGCCGGAAAGTGCTGCTCATGAGTCTGCCCCAGCGGCGCCTGGCGCCCGGACAGCGCGTCCTTGAGCCCTTGCTCGAACTCGAGCTTCACCGGCGCAAAGCCTGGGGTATCGGCGTTGGCGATATTTGAGGCGATCACCTGCTGATTCTGCATGCGCAGGTCGAGGACCTTTTCCAACAGACCGAAGGTGCGCCCGAAAATTCCAATGTTCGACATCACTGTCCTCCCGCTCAACTGCCCCTAAGGGCTTCGGTTTGCATGAATTCAAGACCGGCCTGCTGCCAGCGGCTGGTGCTTCCCTTTTCGGCAAGTCGGCGCAAAAGCTTAAGGGCTTGCTCCTGCTGGCCCTGCCTGAGATGAATCTGGGCGCAGCGAAACAGCGCCTGGTCAGAAAACTCCTCGCTCTCGATCAGCGGCGCGAAAAGCTCCAGCGCTGCGGTTATTTCATCGATCCGGTACAGGGCCTCGGCGCGCAGCACCACGGTCCCCTGTGCCCCCCCGGCATCGACGCTCTCCAGGTAACGCCCGAGGCTTCGGGCCACCTCGCTGTAGCGGCCGAGTTCCCAGAACACCTTGCCGGCGAGCAGGTCGAGCCCCTGGTCCTCGGGACGCTCCCCGTGTGTCAATTTTTTGGCACACTCATCGACCCGGCCATCGGCGTAAAGAGCTTCGACCTGCAAGCAGAAAAGCTCCGTGCGCTGCTCTCCTTGGGGAAACAGGGCCAGGTACTGCTCAGCGAGCTCGGCGGTCTGGCTGTACTTCTGCTGCTCGTACCGGACCCGGGCCAGCGGCAGGTAATAGTCAGTGCCTCCGGCCGCTCCACCATAGGCATCGAGCATATACGAGTACACCTTGGCCGCCTTCTCCAGCAGCCCCATTCCTTCAAGGGCCTGGCCGAGATCGAGAAGAAAGCCCTGGCCCATACTGGCGGCCAGCAACAGGCTGCGGTTCTGCTCGATCAGCACCAGGGCCTGCAGGTTCTGATCGTCCTTGATCAGAGCCTTGATGGCCGCCGGCAGCAACTGGCCAAGCAGGGCATCGGCCTGCTCACGCAGCGGGCCACTGCCGTAGTTGCGGATAAAGCCCTGGACCCCCTCGAGGCTCTCGTGCTCGTAGCCCATCAGGTAGCGAAGCAGCACCTGCTTGAATGCCGCCTCTTCCCTGAGCTCTCTTGAGGTCTGCAATTCGGCGATACGATCATATTCGGCCAGTGCACTTTGCCAGTCGAGCAACCCGCCGGCGACAACCCCATGGTCGGCCCTTATCAGCGCGCCCCGGTACTGGGCATGGGTGCGGGCAAAGCCCTCATCGACCGCACCGAGCCTCGGCCAGGCTTCTTCTGCGCGCCCACTGCGCAGCTGCGCGCGCGCCACAGCCACCTGAACCAGGGCCTCGACCTCGCCCTGCCCCGAAACCAGCTCTGCCAGGCTGGAAAAGCTGCGTGCGGCTGCAGGATAATCCTTATTTCGATAGAGATTTTCCCCGTAGCGGGCCAAAGACCAGGGCCGAGCCTGGAGAAAATCGCCAAGGGAAGCATAGAGATCCAGTGCCTGCCGATCCTGGCCGAGGGCAGCCAAAGCATCAGCAGTGCGCAGAGAAACCGCCCTGCCCAGGGCTCCGGACACCTGGGGGTCGAGGACTTTGAGACTTTCAAAGGCCTGCGAACTGCGCCCTGTGACCAGGTCCAATTCGGCCTGCAGCAGTTTGGCCAAGACTCCGTAGGGGCGCTTATCCCCGATGCTCTGGCGCAACAGTGCCAACTCGTAGTTTGCCTCGAAGGGCTCGTCCGCGGCGGCCCGCACATAGGCCAGCAGGTAGCGACCACGATTGCGCAGGGCCGAATCGGGAAAATCGTTCATGAACTGATCGAAAACCTTACGGGCGCGGCCATGGTTGCCGGTGCGGGCCAGGGCTTCGCCGTGAAATATCAGCAGGGCCTGGCGATCGATGCCGGTCAGCTGATCGGCACCGATACCACGAAACACCTCCAACGCCCCGGCCCAGTCCCCGCCCTGGCCCTGCTGCAGGGCCTGCTTGAGGGCCTGCCCGGCGGCTGCGGGATTCATCGGCTCGTAAATCAGCTCGGGCAGAGCCGGCAGGGTGAAGCGCAGTGGGACTTCCAGGGAAAAAGGCGGCTCATAATCGGCAAAAAAACCCTTCCAGTTATCCGCATAACTCGAACGACCCAGGCGCCGAAAAGACTTACCATCGGGACGCAGCGAAGGGGCCCCTTTGACGTAATTGGAGATCGCCGGGCGGCTTACCGAACGCTTGCTCCAGACCACCTCAAGGGTCAGCCTCGAGCTGCCCTCCAAGGTCAACACATTGACTTGCTGAGGAACCGCACGCATCAAAAACGACACCATCAGCTCCCCCCGATGACGGGCCAGAAGGACCTTGACCAGAGTTCCATCCTCGGGAAAGCTGCCCAACGAGGGATCGGCATTTACTCCGTCGAGAAACAGATCGATACGTTGCCCTGAGGTCTTGATCCGGTACCCGGGAACCTCGGTGAGATTGAGATGCAACCGGGTCACCGAGAAATCCTCATCCTTGTCGATTTCGAGCAAGCGACCGGCCGCCCAAAGGTCTCCTGCGCCGCCGAGAATCAACAGCAACAGGCCGATGTGAAACCACATCGACCCAAGGGAAGCTCCGAGTTTATTTGCTGCAAGACTCATAACAGATACAAGAATAATGCTATTACCGTGCCAAAGGGCTCCGACTCTCCGGCCGGCAGCAGTTTTCGGTCACAGATTTGACAACAGCGGCCTCCTTGCACCTTTGGCCTCAAGCCCGCTCCCCCCTCATCATCCCCCCCCGACACCGCGTCACCGACACAGCAACACCACCGCCTCCCCAGCGGTCCATCCCTTGTTCCTGCGCCCCCTCTTCGCTTAGGGCCGAACAACAAAATGGGCCAGCGGGGTCAAGGATGGCGCAGAACTTGAAATAGCTCCGCCACGGAGAGTCCGCAGGCGGCTCATCGTTGCATAAATCTGCGATCGAGCAGCCGCGACTGACTTTCGCGCAAAAGAATAATTGCCACGAAGCTTTTCCAGAGGTGCCCATGAGTGAAGAGATATCTTTGAAATTATCCAGGATTTTATCCAGGAAAGCCGTGACATGATGGACCAGCTCGAGCCGATCATCATCGAGCTCGGGCAAAGCTGCCAGGCAGGAAACTGCTGGGAGCTGCGCGCCTGCCCCAACACCCAATGCATTCGCCATGGTAAAAACCTGGCTGTGCCTTGCTGGCTGCAAACCGGCTATATCGGCGAGGGAACCGGAAGTTGCGTAGGAGGGGAGTCAGCCCAGGATTGCCTGTCCTGCGATGTGTTTCGCCTGATCAACGGTGATGTCGAGACCATGAACGCCATCTTCCGGCTGTTTCACTCGATGAAAGGAAGCGCCGGGTTTCTCGATTTGAACAACATTTCCCGGGTCGCCCATGCCGCCGAAAGCCTGCTCGACCTGATCCGTTCGGGCAAGATCTGCATGGACCCGGCCCACGTCGACCTTTTGTGTCAAACCTGTGACTTTGCCAGGGAGGCCCTCGACCTGATCGAGACCAGCTATGCCGACACAGAGCTTGGCGAACCGGCCGACGCGCTTACGGCCCAGCTCAAAGAAGCTGCGGAACTGGCCCAGGCCAAGGTGACCCAACCAGAAACTCCAGAAACTCCAGAAACTCCAGAAACTCCAGAAACTCCAGAACCGACTGAAGCTGCTGAGCAACCGCCCTCTGGGCAAGACAGCGAAGCGACCGGCTGGGGCCTGGAGATGCCTCCTGAAATGCTCAAACGTTTTGTCGAAGAGGCCGACGAGCTGCTGCAGAGCGCCGAGCAGGGCCTGCTCAAATGGTCTGACGACCCCCAGGGTCAGGAGCCCCTCTCCGGGCTGTTTCGCGACCTGCACAGCTTTAAGGGCAACTGCGGTTTTTTCGGCTTCGCCGACATGGAACAGGTCGGCCACCGCATGGAAACGGTGCTCGAAGAGGCCTTGGCAGGCCATGACCTGAGCGACGGCAAAATCCCTGACCTGCTTCTGGCCCTGGTCGATGTGCTGCGCAGCGGCGTGGCCGACATCTCCGAGGGCGGCACAGGTGGCATCGCAGAGCTTGACCAGCATCTGGCCGACCTCGATGCCCTGCTGGCCAAGCTGACCGAGCCGACCGAGCCCGCCCCCCCTGCTGCAATGCCGGAACCGCCACCAAGTTCTGCGGCCGCGACGTCAACACCTGTCGTCCAGGCGCCAGCACCGAGCGCAGCGCCGCAGACCAGCGTCAGGGCCCAGCCCCCGAAGCAAAAAACCGCCCCCAAGCAGGCCGTCAAACGCCAGGACATCCGGGTTGACCTGACCAAGCTCGACCAATTGGTCAACCTGATCGGCGAACTCGTCATTGCCGAAAACATGCTCATCCACAACCCCGACATCCTCGGGCTCGAGCTTGAAAACTTCACCAAGGCCGGCCAGCAGATGAGCAAACTGGTGCGGGAGCTCCAGGAAGTGGCCATGATCATCCGCATGATCCCGGTCTCGGGACTGTTCAGAAGGATGATCCGCCTGGTCCACGACCTTTCGGGCAAATCGGGCAAGAAGGTCGAATTGCAGCTTTTCGGAGAAGAAACCGAGGTCGACAAGACGGTGATCGAGATGATCACCGATCCCCTGGTACACCTGATTCGCAACGCGCTCGACCACGGCCTGGAGCCGCCCGAAGAGCGCCTGGCGGCAGGCAAACCCGAAAAAGGGCTGGTCAAGCTCTCGGCGCGACACCAAGAAGGCGAGGTCTGGATCACCCTCGAGGACGACGGCCGCGGCCTCAACCGCGGGAAAATCCTGGCCAAGGCGATCAGCAAGGGACTGATCGATGGCGACGGCTCCGAGATGAGCGACCGGGCGGTGGCCAACCTCATTTTTCAGCCCGGCTTCTCCACCGCCGATAAGATCACCGATGTTTCGGGCCGTGGCGTCGGCATGGACGTGGTCAAACAGAACCTGGATAAGATCAAGGGCAAGATCGAAGTCACCACCACCGAGGGCGCCGGCACCCGCCTGAACCTGCGCATCCCCCTGACCCTGGGGATTATCGACGGGATGATGGTACGGGTCGGCAGCAGCCGCTGCATCGTGCCGACCCTGGCAATCCGCGAAGCATTCCGGCCGACTCTCGATGCCATCACCGTCACCCCTGACGGCCAGGAGATGGCCCGGGTACGCGAGGTTTTTTACCCGGTGGTGAGGCTCCACCAGGTGCTCGGCAAAGAACCCGAAGCACATGACCTTGCCGAGGGTATCCTGATCGTCATGGAACATCAGGATACCGGAATCGCCCTGTTCGTCGACGAAATTTGCGGACAGCAACAGACTGTCATCAAAGGGTTGTCCGAATACATCGGCCACGTGCATGCGGCATCGGGCTGCACCATCCTCGGCGACGGTGAGGTCTGCCTGATCCTCGATGTCGGCCACCTCGTAGAAACGGCCGAGGGCCCCCACCGAAGGTGACAACGAAGACACCCAAAGGGGGAAATTCCTCACCTTTCACCTGGCCGACGAGGATTACGGCATCGAAATCCGCTATGTCACCGAGATTATCGGCATCCAGAAGATCACCGACGTACCCGACATGGTCGATTTCATCAAAGGGGTGATCAATCTGAGGGGCAAGGTAATTCCGGTGATGGACGTACGCGCCCGCTTCAATATCCCCCCACGGGAATACGACGACCGCACCTGCATTGTGGTCGTCAACCTCGAAGACAAGTCGGTTGGCCTCGTGGTCGACAAAGTCAACGAGGTGGCGAGCATCCCCGACAACCAGATCGAACCCCCGCCGAAGGCCAACCAGAGAAACGGTGGCTACATCCAGGGCATGGGCAAGATCGGGGACGAGGTGAAAATTCTGCTCGATGTCAACCGCCTGCTCTTTGCCGATGACCTGCAGCACCTCGGTTCCATGTTCCAGGAAGCCTGAAAACCGACCAATCCAAACTGACGGGGAAAAACGATGAAAATCAGAGGAAAACTGCTGGTCATGGCCGCGGTCGTGCTGGCAGGTCTGACCATTCTTTCGGGGCTGGCCTTCAACACCAACCGCAGCATTGAAGCAACCTTTGCCGAACTGCAACTGCGCTCGGAGCAGGTCGAACTGCTTGACCGCCTCGAAATGGCCCAGCTTGACACCCGCCTGGGGGCCATGGAACTGATCGAGGCGGCAGGCGACGGGCATTTTACCCAAGAGATAGCCGAACACATGGTTTCAGCCGCCGGGATTATCGGGCAACTCGCCCCCAAGCTCGACAGCATTGCCGATACCCCCAAGGAGCGCAAGCTCGCCGCCGCCCTGCAGCAGGACCTGACTCAATTCGCGACCCTGGCCGAAAATCTCATAAAGAAAATCGAGTCAGGCGTCGGTCGCAGTAGCATCGATGCCACTGACAAAGAACTCGACCGCATCGGCGAGGCCAGCGAGCAGAAACTCGCAGGATTCATCGAATCGATTCAAGGTGAAGTCGTAGCCGCCCGCCAGGCGGTTGCAAGCAAGATCGAAACTGCCGAGTTGCGCCTGCTACTCGTGGCCCTGGCCACCCTGGCTGTTCTAGCCGGAGCCTTTTTGGTCTTTGGACGCAACCTGGTACTTCCGCTGCGACGGGCCGCCGGAATGCTGCGGGACATCGAGCAAGGGCACCTGGAAACCCGCCTGAACCTTGGAGGCCAAGACGAAATCGCCGAGATGGGCCGCACCATGGACGCTTTGGCAGAGAGCCTGCAGCAGGAGGTCATCGCCCCGCTGCAGCAGCTAGCCCGGGGCGACCTGACCTTTTCGGTCAGCCCCCGCGACAACCGCGATGCCTTGCGCGGCTCCTTAAAGACCCTCGGCGCCGATCTCAACGAGTTGATCGGCCAGATCCAGATCGCCGGCACCCAGATCGCCACAGGCAGCACCCAGGTCTCAGACACCAGCCAGTCTCTCTCCCAGGGCGCCACCGAATCGGCTGCTTCGCTCGAGCAGATCACCAGCAGCATCAACGAGATGGCCTCGCGCACCCGGCAGAACGCCGAGAATTCGGACAAGGCCAACGAGCTCGCCTCCCAGGCCAAGCAGACCGCCGAATCGGGCAACCAGCAGATGGACCAGATGACCGAAGCGATGGGCGAGATCAACCAGGCCAGCCAGGAGATCTCAAAAATCATCAAGGTCATCGACGAAATCGCCTTTCAGACCAATCTGCTTGCTCTTAACGCCGCGGTCGAAGCGGCCCGGGCCGGACAGCACGGTAAAGGCTTTGCCGTGGTCGCCGAAGAGGTGCGCAATCTGGCCGCCCGCAGCGCCACCGCCGCCAAGGAGACCGCCCAGCTGATCGAAAGCTCGGTGAGCAAGATTGGCAACGGCACCCAGATCGCCCACCAGACAGGAAACGCCCTGGGCCGCATCGTCAGCGGGGTCACCGAGATGACCAGCCTGGTGGCGGAAATCTCCTCGGCCTCCAACGAACAGGCCCAGGGCATCTCCGAAATCAACAACGGCCTGTGCCAGATCGACCAGGTCACCCAGCAGAACACCGCAAACGCCGAGGAGAGCGCAGCCGCATCAGAAGAACTCTCCGGGCAGGCGAGACAGTTGCACCAGATGCTCTCCAGATTCAGGCTCAAGGCTACGTGCCATGGAGGCCAGGGGCCGCGCATTGACCTTGACCGCCCCCCACAGCCTCAACATCAGGCCCTGGCGGGCAACGGCATGATCGAGTGGAATTCATCACTGAATGTCGGCATCAGTCAGATCGACGCCCAGCACCGCCAGCTTGCCGGCATGCTCAATGAACTCTTCGACGCCCTGCGCGCCGGCAAAGGGCGTGTGGTTCTGGAGCGGACCCTTAATGCGCTGATCAAGTACACCCGCGATCACTTCGCCGCCGAAGAACGGCTGATGGCCGAGCACGACTTTCCCGGCCTGGCCGAGCACAAAGCAGCCCACCAGCAGCTTATCGAGCGTGTTGCAGAGTTCAAAGCCAAGCTGCAACAGGGCCAGACCAGCATATCCAGCGAATTGTTCAACTTTCTCAAGGGCTGGCTGATCTACCACATCCAGCAACAGGACCAGGAATACGGGCCGCATCTCAAATCCCGTGGCGTGAACTGACTTTTTCCTCCTGCTAAAGGCTCCAGGCTGCGACTATGACCAACTCTCTGATGACCATCTCCGACCAGGAATTTCAGCTGATGCGCGACCTGATTTATCAGCGCTTCGGCATCAACCTCACCGAGCAGAAGCGCTCGCTGCTGGTCGGTCGGTTGCAGAAACTCATCGGCTCCTGTGGCTTCTCGTCCTTCAGGGAATACTACGAGCACCTTAAAAAAGACCGCGGCGAGCAAGCCTTGAGTCAGCTCATTGATCGCATTTCGACCAATCACACCTACTTCAACCGCGAAAAAGAGCATTTCGACTTTTTTCTCAACACCGCCCTGCCCCAGGTGGTCAAGGACCTGGAACGACAGAACCGCCGCGATCTGCGTATCTGGTGCGCCGGCTGTTCTACGGGAGAAGAGCCCTATATGCTGCTGATGCTGATGCATGAATTTTTCGGCAGTGCATACAGCCGCTGGGATGCGGGAATTCTGGCCACAGACATCTCGCTGCGCGCCCTGGGTGTTGCCCGTGAAGGCCTCTACACCGAGGACCGTGTCGATGCCATCCCTGCGGAATTCAGGCGCAAAAATCTGAAAAAACTACCCGACGGCAACTGGCAGGTGGAGCAAGGGCTACGCAAGGAAGCAACCTTTCGCCGATTTAACCTGATGAACCAGACCTTTCCCTTTAAAAAACCTTTTCAGATCATTTTCTGCCGCAACGTGATGATCTACTTCGACCAGCAGACCAGGGATACCTTGGTGCAGAAGTTTCACCGGGTCACCGACCCTGGAGGGTACCTGTTTATCGGTCACTCAGAAACCCTCGGCCGCAACAATCAATCTTATCGCTACCTGAGGCCGGCCACCTACCAGAAGGAGCCATGCTGATGCCACGGAAAATTCGCGTCCTTGTGGTCGACGACTCGCCTCTGGTCAGACAGATCCTGACCCAGGGCCTGGCCCGGGACCCGGGCATCGAGGTGATCGGCAGCTCAGCCGATGCGTATTTGGCGCGGGATATGATCATTCAGCAAAACCCCGATGTCCTGACCCTCGATGTCGAGATGCCCCGCATGGACGGGCTGACCTTTTTGAAGCGATTGATCCCCCAGCACCCGATGCCGGTGGTGATGGTCAGTTCATTGACCGAAAGGGGCAAAAAAATCACCCTCGACTGCCTTGACGCAGGAGCGGTCGATTTCGTGCATAAACCTTCAAGCACCCAGCCCGGAGGCATGGAGGGGATGCTGCTGGAGCTGCGGGCCAAAATCAAGATCGCTGCAGGCGCCAGGGTCCGTACCCCATCGCGGATCCAGCCCGCACAGACAGGACCGGCCCAGGCACCGCCGACTGTGCCCATAGCTCCGCACCAGGCGAAAAAGCTCATCGCCATCGGCGCCTCGACCGGAGGAACCGAGGCCATCAAAGAGGTGATCACCAACTTTCCCGCAGCCATGCCCGGGGTGGTCATCGTTCAGCACATGCCGCCCGGATTCACCAAGATCTTCGCCGATCGCCTGAATCAGCTCTGCGCCATGGAGGTCAAGGAGGCCGAAGACGGAGACAAGGTGCGCCCAGGACTGATTCTCGTCGCCCCGGGGGGCAAGCAGATGCGGGTCGAGCGCAAGGACATCGGCTACCAGGTCAGCTGCCAGGCGGGGCCGAATGTCAGCGGGCACTGCCCTTCAGTGGATGTGCTTATGCATTCGGTCGCCACCGCCGCCGGCGCAGAGGCTGCCGGAATTATCTTGACGGGAATGGGAGCCGACGGGGCCGACGGCATGCTGGCGATGCGCAAGGCCGGGGCACGAACCCTGGCCCAGGACGAAACAACCTCGGTGGTCTTCGGCATGCCGAGGGTCGCCTACGAAAGAGGCGGGGCGGAACGACTGTTGCCCCTTAACCGCATCGCATCGACGGTGATCAACCTCTTCAGGGGAGGTCTATGATGAGCCAGAGCATTCTCGGCATAGGCGATCTTGGGGCCACCAATGTCGCAGGCGCAGAGATCAAGACCTTCGCCCTTGGCTCCTGCGTGGCAGTTGTGCTGCTCGATCCGCGGACCCGAACCGTGGGCATGGTTCACATCGCCCTGCCCGAATCATCGATCAATCCCCAGCGCGGCAGGGAGCGTCCCGGTTATTTTGCCGACCTCGCCCTGCCCGCCCTGTTGCAGGAGATGAGCAAACTCGGTTGTAACCCAAAGGGGACAGGGCTTTTCGTCAAGCTCGCCGGGGGCGCCTCGATCATGGCCCAGAATGAAGCCTTCAATATCGGCAAGCGCAATATTGCGGCGGTCAAAGAACTGATCAGCCAGATGGGACTGCACCTGGTGGGAGAAGATGTCGGGGGGACCATAAGCCGAACGGTTTCGATTTCCGTCAGCACCGGCAAGGTGACGATCTCCTCCCCCGGGCGCCCCAACTGGCATATTTAGGTTCCGGATGGAAACTATTTAGAGTTCTCAGGAGGACTCATGTCCAACGAAATCATGGAAATGAAAATCGAAAAGGCGATCCGCAAGGCCCCCATGCTCTCGCCGGGAACCGTCAAACTGCTACAGCTTGCCGGCCAGGAAGATCCGGACATGCAGGCGATCATCCGCATTGTCAAACACGACACCGCCCTGACCGCCCGCCTGCTCAAGGTAGTTAACTCCGCCGCCTTCGGCTTGTTAAAGCCTGCCTCGACCGTCGATCGGGCCGTTACTTACCTGGGGCTGCGGATGGTGGTCAGCACGGCGATCTCCAACAATGTCGGTGATCTGTTCAACAAGCAGCTCGACGGCTATGAAAGCAGCGGCGGATCGCTCTGGGATCACAACCTGTTTTGCGCCATCGCCGCCAATGCCCTGGCCCCCCATGCCAAAACACCCCTTGCCGCCGATCTGGCCTTTACCGCCGGCCTGCTCCACGATATCGGCAAAGCGGTGATTTCAGAAATTCTCAAAGGAACCACCCAGGCCATCCTCGAAGGCATCGCTGCCGGTACCATAGCCGACTACCTCGAGGCCGAAAAGGCCCAGGTCGGTATGGACCATGCCCAGGTGGGCCAGATGCTGGCCAGGCACTGGAAGCTGCCCGATGAACTCCATCCGCCGATCCTGCACCACCACCGCCCGCTTCGAGCCGAACCTGAAGCCAGGGCTTTGACCTTTGCCGTCCACCTCGGCGATACCCTGGCCATGATGGCCGGGGTCGGCACCGGAAGTGACAGCCTGCAGTACCAGCTCAACCCAGGCTACACCGAATGTTTCGATATCAGCGAAAACGATCTGGCCTGTATTTTGCTCAATACCACAGAAGAATTCCAAAAGATTAAGGCGTCGCTCGAAAACTCCTGACGTCTGGCGACTGTGACGCCAAAAACCAGAATTTTATCACGCAAAACATGAGAGGATTTAGAAAATGGGAAAGAAAGTTCTGATAGTTGATGATTCCAGCACCATGCGCAAGATCGTCACCCGCTCCCTGCGCCAGGCCGGGCTCGATTTCGAAAAAATTGTCGAGGCAGGCGATGGCCAAGAGGCCCTCCAGGTTCTTGAAAACGAACAGGTCGACATCATCCTCAGCGACATCAACATGCCCAATATGGACGGCATCGAGTTTCTGCGGCAGAAATCGACCAACAGCGAGATCGCCGGTATCCCGGTCCCTTTACACCCGACCAGATCAACGAAACCCTGGGCAGTTTTTTCTAAAAGGGGGTTGCCTTGGACCTTGCAGCAAAGATTACCAGTGCGACCACGGAAATCTTCAGCACCATGCTGATGATGGAGGTCGCACCAGAGGCGCCCCTGAACGGGGACGACAAGTCCACCACCAGCAACTTATCTGGAATTATCGGTTTGAGCGGACTGTTCAAGGGCATGCTCGCCATCCACACCTCCGATACCATCGCCAAAACCATTACCAGCAATTTTTTGGGGATGGATGTTGACGAAGTGGATGACGACGTCAAGGACGCCATCGGAGAGTTGGCCAATATGCTGGCCGGGTCGATCAAAATGGCCCTTTCAGATAACGGCAAGGATATCAAGCTCTCTGTCCCATCGGCGATCTGCGGAGCGAACTACCGCCTCGAATGCCGTAAAGGCCTGGAACGGGTCACGGTTCCCTTTGCGATTTCGGAGGGGACATTCCTGGTTGAACTGCAACTGCAGAAATAAGCAGGTTCTCCAGGTTCGGGGCAGGTAAAGAGCGTAAGTGCTTGGCTTGAATAGGTGAGCCACTCATCAAAGGTGCAGCCAAAGGCTGGGTAGAAATTTTAAAGCGTTTCAACAGGCCAATAACTTGCGCTCTTGCCTGGTCAGAACTCAGGGATTCAGAAGCATAGCAACTCAAGCGCTCAGCAGGATCAATTATGCCTCATAAGGACCTTGAAACCCACATCGTCGCTGCCACCCTTGAGGTCTTTGACACCATGGTGATGCTTGCGGCAAAGCCCGGGCCAGCGCAACTGCAGCAGTCGAATTTTTTTTCTGAATCAATCTCGAGCCTCCTCGGGTTTTCGGGAGACCTTCAAGGCTTGCTGGGAGTGCACTGTCCCACCCCGGTGGCGAACTTCATTACAGGCGCTCTGCTCGGCGCCCCAGGAGAAAACACCACCGAAGAGCTGCACGATGCCATGGGGGAAATCACCAACATGATAGCCGGCGGCATCAAAACCTCCTTTGCCGGCGGCGGAACCTGCCTCGAGCTGTCGATCCCCGCTACGGTCAGCGGAAAAGCCTATTCAGTCAGCAAACTGCCCGGGGCAAGCGGCACCTGCGTCCCCTTTGCGATTGCCGGTGGTCAACTGCTGGTCGATTTGAAATTTCTGAAACGTTCGTAGCCGATGGAAAAACAAGCGTTCATCGACAAGGCCCTTGCCGAGGCCATAAAAAAATTGGAGGAGGAGGTAGGAGGCCTGCTCGGGCAGGAATTTTCCTGCAGCGCCCATGGGGGTCAATTCACCGATCCAGCCCAGGCCTTGGCTGCCTTTGAGGAAAAAGGCACGGTCGTCGAAATGGCGGTCAGCGGCGACCAGGAGGCCAGGGCCTTTATCCTGCTGAGCCTCAAGGACGCCATCGTTCTTGGCGGCACCCTGATCCTGCTGCCGGACGAGGAACTCGAAGAACGTTGCCAGAACTTCGATTTCGACGGAGAACTTGCCGACGCCTATGGCGAAATCGCCAATATTGTGGCAGGGGTCTACACCGCCATTTTCGCCGACCGCGGCACAGTCAAGCTGCACTTTAAAAAAACCGAGCTGGACTCCTTTTCACCCGGCTCCACCGACGCCGTGCCC
>CALZIZ010000189.1 GCA_945787465.1 uncultured Desulfuromonadales bacterium | reverse complement strand
GAAGGTCATCAGGACGCCGCGGTCCTCCAGCGGTGACATCTCCGAGGGGAGTTTCTGCAGCAGCCACCAGGACCCTGCCCCGGCAACCAGGGCGACGCCAAGGCCGACCAGCACCGTCTTTAACGACCAGCCAAGCACCCGTCGGTAGCCCTGCTCGATGCCGGTGAAGAAGCTCTCCATCAGGTTGAAAATCTTATTGTGCGACTGCTGATGGCGCAACATCCTGGCGCACATCATCGGTGTCAGGGTCAGGGCGACGAACCCGGAGACGAGCACCGCTCCGGCCAGGGTCAGCGCGAACTCGGTGAACAGCTTGCCGGTGCGCCCCTCCATCATCGCCACCGGCACATAGACCGCGGCCAGGGTCAGGGTCATCAGGATGACCGCAAAGCCGATCTCCTGCATCCCCTTGATGGCGGCTCTGGCGGGGGTGAGGCCTTTTTCCACATGGCGGTGGACATTTTCCAGCACCACGATGGCGTCATCGACCACCAGTCCGACCGCCAGCACCATCGCCAGCAGGGTCAGGGTGTTGATGGAAAACCCGAGGGCCCACATCAGGGCGAAGGATCCGACCAGCGACACCGGGATGGTCACCAGCGGAATCAGGGTCGAGCGGACGCTGCGCAGGAAGAAGAAGATAATCAGCAGCACCAGGGCGACCGCTTCGAGAATCGAGCTGAAGACATTGTCGATGGAGCGCTCGATGAAGATCGAGGAGTCGTAGACGATCCTGGCCTTCATCCCTTCGGGAAGCGATGCCTGCAGCTGGGGCATCATCTCACGCAGGGCCTGGGAGATTGCCAGCGGGTTGGCCACCGATTGCTTAACCAGGCCCAGGGCGACTGCTTTGCCGCCGTTGTAGCGCAGACTCTGGCGCACCGATTCGGGGCCGATTTCGGCCCGCCCCACATCCTTCAGCCGCACCAGGGTCTCGCCGGCCTTGCGCACGATGATGTTCTCGAATTCTTCCGGGCTGTCCAGGCTGGTGTCGGAAAGGACGGTGAACTCACGGGTCGCGCTCTCCAGGCGGCCGCCGGGGACTTCGACATTCTGGGTGCTGATGGCATTCTCGACATCCTGCGGGGTGACCTGGCGCGCCGCCAGCAGGGCCGGATCGAGCCAGATGCGCATCGAGTACTTGCGCGCTCCGAGGACCTGGGCCTCGGCCACACCGGGGATCGTCTCGACCTGGTCGGTGACGTAGCGCTCGACGTAATCGGTGATCTCCTCGTTGCTGTGCTTGTCGCTGGAAAAGGCCATGTAGAGAATCGGCGAGGCGTCGGCCTCGACCTTGGCGATGACCGGCTCCTCGATGTCCAGCGGCAGATCGGCCCGCACCCGGCCCACCCGGTCGCGCACCTCGGCGGCGGCATCGTCGGCATCGCGCTCCATCTTGAAAACGATGCTGATCTGGCTGCGCTCCTGCATGCTCTCCGAGGTGATGGTTTTGATCCCCTCGATCCCCGAGAGGCTGTCTTCGATGATCGTGGTGACCTCGGTTTCGATGATATCGGGGCTGGCCCCCTGGTAAATGGTGGCGACCGAGACCGTCGGCTCGTCGATATTCGGATACTCGCGCACCGTCAGCCGGTCGTAGGCGACCAGGCCTATGAGCACGATCAGCAGGCTCATGACCGTGGCTAGAACGGGGCGTTTGATGCTTATTTCTGAGAGTTGCATGGGGTGTTTCCTTCGTAGGGGCAGGTCTTGTGCCTGCCCTGGTAACCGTCTTGGGCACCCACAAGGGGTGCCCCTACAGGTTTCTGTTTTGGGCACCCCAAAGGGACGCCCCAACGGTTCATTCTGTTTAATCGATTTTTGCAAACAACGCTGGGTCCGCCGGCATCGGCTGCACCGGGCTGCCCGGGCCGATCTTCTGGTGGCCGCCGGTGATGACCACATCCCCTGCGCTCAGCCCCGAGGTGACCTCGACCCAGCCCTTGCGACGCGCCCCGGTCTGCACCGGAACCATCTGCGCCTTGCCGTCTGCGACCTTGAAGACCAGGCTGGTTTTGGGTTGGGTGATCAGGGCCTGTTCGGGGATAAACAGGGCGTCGGCCCGGGTGGCAAACCTTGACGAACTGCCCCGGGCGAAGGGCGCCGTCCCGGTTGTCGAGCAGGGCGCGGATCACCAGGGAGCGGCTGTTTGCTTCAACCTGGGGGGCGATGGCGTAGACCTGCCCTGCGAATTCCCGGGCGGGAAAGGCGTCCGACTGCAGGCTGATCTGCTGGCCGACTTTCACTTGGGTGGAAAATCGCTCGGAGATGCGGAATTCGACTTTGAGTTTGGTGATGTCCTCAAGATTCACCAGGGGCTGCCCCGGCTGAACGTAATCACCCAGGCTGACATTGCGCAGGCCAAGGGTTCCGCTGAACGGGGCGGCAATCCTCGCCTTGTCCAACTGGGCCTTGGCCAGGCGCAGGCTCGCCTCGTCGAGCTGCCACTGGGCATAGGCCTCGTCGCGCTCGCGCTGGGCAATCGCCTTGTCCTTGAGCAGCGCCTCGGCCCTTTTGTAGTTGGCCTCGCTCAGGGCGCGGCTGGCCTCGGCCCGGTCGAGTTCGGCCCTGGGGATCGATGCGTCGAGACCGATCAGCACCTTTCCCCGGGCGGTTTCTTCGCCCTCGGCAAAGGCGATGTTGTCGATACGCCCGGCGATTTCGGCGCTGATCACCACCGACTCGTTCGACTGCAGGGTGCCGACGGCCCTGAGCTGTTGCTCGGCGTCGGCAATGGCGACCTCGGTGACCTCCACCGGCATCGGCGGTGGGGCGGTGGGCCCCTTGGGGGACTCCTTGGCAATAGCCATGGGCTTGAAAAAGAAGAAGGTGCCGGTTCCCAGCAGCGCCAGCAGGGCGAATATTGAGCATAGGGCGAGCTTTCTCCTGGGGGCGTTGGATGAGGGGCGATGATTCTTTTGCATGGAAGCCTCACTGTTGGTTCAGATTGGGAGTGAATGATCACTCCGTCTTTGTTTTCAAAAAAAGAACCTGAAATTTATCTTTATGGTTACTTCAGGGAGTGAACGGTCACTCCGCGGCAGGTAAAGCAACGTCCGCCGCTTTCGGGCGTTGCTGAGTTAACCGCCGGCGAGTGGTAGGCACATTCAGGCCATTGATCGCTCCCTCAGCGCTTAACGGCGTCCCAACTTGCCTCGACGATGGCGGAAACCAGGGCGTCGTTGAGATGGACGAAGCCGTTCAGGTGGTCGCGGGTGACAAAGATGATCGGCCCGAAGGACAAGGACATCAGGACTTCCATGGGAAGGTCCTTGATCACCTGCTGCTGCTTGCCCTGCTCAAAAAAACCGAACAGCGGCTTTTCGCACTGATACTCCTCGGAGCGCTTCTTGGCGATGCCATAAGGGGAGTTGTAGTACTGCTCCATGAACCTGGTTTCACATGGGTTGGCAATAAACAGCCTGGTGAGTGCAGAAAAGATGCGCAGGTAGTTTTTCCGTACCGGCAGTTGCGGATCGTAGTTCTCGGCGAAGGTGTTGAGAAAAATCCCATGAACTTTTTCATGGATGGCCTCGATCAACTCGTCCTTGTCCTTGAAATAGCGATAGATGGTGCCGACGCCGGTGCCGGCCTTTTTGGCGATTTGCGAGGTCGGAGTGCCGTGGAAGCCCTGCTCGGCGATCAGTTCCATGGCCGCTTGCATAATGGCGGTTTTTTTGTCGCTGGTTTTGCTCATGACTTGGTCCCTTAATTCTTCGGAGTGAACGATCACTCCGTTTTCCCAAGGATAGCTATGAAAAAAAAACTGTCAAGGAAAAATAGAGGTCTGAAATGTTCTTTCCGGGGCCAAAGCATGTTATATTCCCCATCCGATAAATGAATAAGGAGGAAATTATAATGTCAGAACTGAGGAGGGGCTGGGTTGCCCTGGGGGTGCTTGCGGTGATGGTCCTGGGGGGCTGTGCCGCCAGCCGCCCTTTGCTGCCGGTTGCGGAGCCGACCGAGGCGAATCTGGTGGAAGAGGTGCGCATCTCCCGGCAATGGACGGGGCTGGCGATCTCAAAAAGCGGCCGGATGTTTGTCAATTTCCCACGCTGGACAGACCATCCCTGGTGGGCCACGGAAGAGGACTTCTTTCCTTCGGTCGGAGAGGTTCTGGATCATGGCAAACTGCGTCCCTTCCCGGAGGAAAACTGGAACCGCTGGGATCAATCGAAAAACCCCGGCAGGCACTTCGTCTGCGTGCAGAGTGTTTATATCGATAACGACGACAACCTGTGGATTCTCGATGCAGCCAATCCCCTCTTTGCCGGGGTTGTTTCGGGGGGAGCCAAGTTGGTCAAGGTCAACCTGAAGAGCGAGACCATTGACCAGATATTCCGTTTCGATGCCACAGTGGCTCCAGCCGACAGCTATTTGAACGACGTTCGCATCGATACCGAAAAGCAGGTCGCCTATCTCACCGATTCGGGAGCCGGGGCGCTGATCGTTCTCGACCTTAAGACCGGCAAGAGCCGACGCCTGCTCGATGATCATCCCTCAACCCATAGCGAGGGGGCGACGCTGATCATCGAAGGCAAGAAGTGGCTGCGCCCCGACGGAAGCAAACCGCAGGTCCATGCCGACGGTATTGCCCTCGATGCCAACGGCGGCTATCTCTACTACCAGGCTCTGACCTCCCGCAGTCTCTACCGCATCGCCACCAGCTGGTTGCTCGACGAAGGGCTTTCTGAGCAGGAGCTGGGCGCCAAGGTGGAGTCTCTTGGTCGCATCGGTGCCGCCGATGGGCTGCTCTTTGGTCGCGACGGTCGCCTCTACCTGACCTCTTTGGAGAAGAATGCGATTCGCGCCTATACCCCTGGCGCAGATGTGGTCACCGTTGCGCAGGGGCCCGAACTGGCCTGGCCCGACAGCTTGGCCCTGGGTCCCGACGGCAGCATTTACGTGACGACCTCAGAGATCCACCGCATGCCCCATCCACAGGATCCCTACAAGATTTTCAGGTTGGAGACGAAGGACTGAGGGGTTGTCGCTGTTGTTTCCCGCCCACTTTCTCATCGTACTCTGTAGGAGCGGCTTCAGCCGCGAATTGTTAAAACCGAAAAACTTCGCTCCTACAATGTGATGTCGACATCTATTCACATTTTATCTGAACCAACTTCAAAGGGCGGCACATTGGCCGCCCTTATTTATTTTCGCGCCAACGGGTGGGGGTGGGAGGCGAGCAGGTAGGGAAGCCGCCCTCCTGACTGACCGGCGAGGCGGGCAAAGAAATCGGTCGCTCCGCCGGCATGACCGAAACGGGCCATCAGCAGTTCCAGGCCGAAACTGTCGGCCTCGGCCTCCTGTTTCTGGGAGTATCGCGCCTCGAAGCTCAGGAAGAGACTGGTGACCAGATCAGTCGCCGAGCTGTCCTGGCCGAACAGCAGCAGGGTGGCCAGGGAAATCCCCAGCCCCCGGCCCAGTCCCCTGAGGTGATCACGGCGGGCGTAGTGGCCGAGCTCGTGGGCCAGAACCATGGCCAGTTCGTTTTCAGAGCGGACCTGGTTCAGCAGCCCTGAAAAGACCAGGATATTTCCACCCGGCAGGGCGACGGCATTGACATCTTCAGTCTCGTAAAGCCGCACGGTGAAGTGGTAGCGGTGCAGCGTAGAGTCGCTCGGCAGCGTCTTTAGCAGTTGCTCGAGGCGCTGCTGCAGGGCCGGGTTTTGCTCTGCGGGAAAGCTCTCTATCGCCCGTTGACCAAGCCAGCGTTCGGCATCGACGGGAATTTTCGCTGCCGCAAGCTCGGTGCCCAGGCCAAGGGCGAGGTAGAGTGCCGCCAGAATTGCCAACAGCCCGCCGACCAGCCAGGCCAGCTCCTTGAGCGGGTGGGTTCTGGAGACATTGACGTTGCCTTCGAGTTCTTTCGGGGTGAACTTCATTTGGGGTTCATGGTCACGGCGGTGCCGTAGGCGATCGCCTCGACACTGCCGATGCTCTTATTTTTGTTGGCTGAGCGGCCGATGGTCGAGGTCTCCAGGCGCAGGTTGACGATCGTTTCGGCTCCCCTGGCCCGGGCCTGTTCCTTCATGCGCAGAATCGCTTCGCGCCGCGCCCGGTCCACCAGGGATTCGTATGACTTGACCCGCCCGCCAAAGATGTTGCGCAGGCGGGCAAGCAGGCGCTTGAAGTAGTCAATGGAAACCACCACGCTGCCGTTGACCAGAAAAGATTCTTTCACCCTCCCTTCGTGGAAGCGCGGCTCGGCGGTCATCACCTGCAGGCGCAGAAACTTTTTTTCCCGTTTGACAATCGATGCGTAGTGCCGTTTTTCGGCCATGGTCCCTGCGGTGTAGCCGAGGACGGCGAGGCCCAGAAAGAGGATCAGGTCGAGGTACTGTAACAATATGTCCATGGTGGCCCCTCCTTTATTCGACCCGTACCGCGGTGCCGTAGGCGAAGAGCTCCGAAGCGCCCTGGGCCACCGAGGAGGTGGCGAAGCGGATGTTGACGACCGCGTTGGCGCCGAGTTGCCGCGCCTGCTCGGCCATCCTGTCCATAGCCTCCTGCCGCGATTCCTGGAGCAGTTCGGTGTACCCCTTGAGTTCGCCCCCCACAAGGTTCTTCAGGCTGGCCATCAGGTCGCGTCCGACGTGCTTGGCGCGCACGGTACTGCCCTGCACAATGCCGAAGTGCTCGACGACTTTTTTTCCCGGTACGGTGTTGACGTTAGTCAGAATCATGGTCCCTCCTTGGTCAGCTAAATGTGTCCCGGCCATAAAGAGCCGGGATCGATTGCAATCTGAATAGGCCTTTGAGCAGGGGTATTCCTGAATACGCTCGGTAAACGGGGCCTGTGAATTCAGTTGGACAGCAATTTATGTGCCTTTTGGTTAGGAGGTGTCAATAGAAAAGGATGAGAGGGGGGCGAAACGCATAGGGGATGGTTTCCTAGGGGCTCAATAGAGCTACCGCTCTTTGCGCCACATCTCAAGGGCCCGCTGGTACTCTTCGGGGGTGTCCATATCGAGCACCACACCCTCGTCGGGTACGTCGACCAGACAGACCCGCGCCGAGTCGCGACGGACCACATGGCGCAGGGTGGCGAGCTGAAACAGTTCGTCGATCACCGATCGGGGAAAAAGAGTGGGGTGGCCTTTACGCCCCTGAAAGGTCGGGATGACGATGACGCCTGGCTTTTCGGCGTGATGTTGCAGCAGGGTGCCGATGGTTGCAGCGCAGACCAGGGGGTGGTCGACCAGGCAGACCAGCACCCCCGTCGTCTCCGCTGACAGCTCATGCAGGCCGACGCGAATGGAGCCGGCCATGTCGCTTTTGCCATCGGGGTTTTTAACCAGGGTCAGGGGCAGGTCTCCCAGTGTCTTTTCCACCTCGGCGGCGCCATGACCGAGCACCACGGTAATATCGTTTATCCCTGCGGATCTCAGGGTCTGCAGGCAGCGACGGATAACCGGCTGGTCACCGAGCGGCAGCAGCGGTTTGGGCCGGCCCATCCTCTGCGAGCGCCCCGCAGCCAGCAGTATGGCTGAAACCTGATAAGGCATGGGTTCTTCTCCACTGGATGAGCTGGGCGGTGATGCTGACGGCGATCTCTTCAGGGGTCTGGGCGCCGATGTCGAGCCCCACCGGAGTGATGACCCGCTCAAAGGCTGAAGGCGGCAGGCCCTGCCCGGTTAAAAAGGTTTTCAAATGGTCCCTTTTGCGCCGGCTGCCGATCAGGCCGATGTAACAGGCCCTTGTACCCAGTGCCGCCTGCACCGCAACAAAGTCGTCATGGTGCCCGCGGGTGGCGATCAGGATATAGGTCATGGGGTCGATAGTGACCTGGTCAAAAAGCTCGGCCACGGTGCAGACCAGGTCTGACGGGGCAAAACCTGTAACCCTGGCTGCGGACTCCTGCTGGTTCGGATCGACCAGGGTGACCTGAAATCCAGGGGGGCCAGCGCTGCGGGCCAGGGCCTGACCGACGTGGCCCGACCCGATGATCAGCAGGTGGGGCGGCAGGCTGACCGGTTCGACATAGACCAGAACCTGCCCGCCGCAGATCATACCCTGCTCCTCGGTCAGAGAGAAGGGCAGGGTGCGGGGGCTCCCCTGGGCAAGCACCTCAAGGGCTTCGCGGATGGTCTCCGCTTCGATCTT
The DNA here is from genome assembly GCA_945787465.1 of uncultured Desulfuromonadales bacterium. Taxonomy (GTDB): domain Bacteria; phylum Desulfobacterota; class Desulfuromonadia; order Desulfuromonadales; family Trichloromonadaceae; genus CALZIZ01. The sequence goes on along the minus strand of CALZIZ010000189.1, from coordinate 3,516 downwards.
CCCGCCGCCCACCGTGCCGCAGGTTGTGCCGTCCCCGCGCACCAGCATCTTGGCGCCGGCCTTGCGCGGTGAGGATCCTGAGCTCTCGACCACCATGGCAAGGGCGGCAGGTTCCCGGGTCTGTTTCAACCTCAGAATTTCCTCGAAAATCTTCTGGTCTTCCATACTGCTCAGCCCTCCTTCTGGGCCGCCTGGACCCGCTTGGCGGTCATCGGCAGTCGCCGCAGCCTGACGCCTGTTGCGGCGAACACCGCGTTGGCCACCGCAGGGGCAACCGGCGGCACGCCCGGTTCCCCAACGCCGGTCGGTTTCTCCGTGCTCGGTACGATGTGCACCTCGATCTGCGGCGACTCCTTCTGGCGCAAAATCGGGTAATCGTGGAAATTGCTCTGCTCGACCCGCCCCTCCTTGAGGGTGATCTCCCCCATCAGCGCTGCCGAGAGGCCAAAGATGATGCCGCTTTCCATTTGTGCCGCAACCGTGTCGGGGTTGACCACCCGGCCGCAATCGACGGCGCAGACCACCCGGTGCACGGCGATTCGGCCATCTGTGGCCACAGAGACTTCGGCCACCTGGGCGATGAAGCTGCCGAAGGAGGCATGCACCGCGATCCCGCGGGAGCGGCCAGCCGGCAAGGGGGTGCCCCAACCCGACTTTTTCGCCGCCAGCTCCAGCACCCCCCGGTGGCGGGGATGGCCTGCAAGTAAATCGCGGCGGAACTCATAGGGATCCTTGGCTGCGGCCGCGGCCAGCTCGTCGATAAAGCTCTCGACGACAAACCCGGTGTGCGAATGGCCCACCGATCGCCACCACTGAACCGGCACGACGTTTTTCGGGCTGTGCAGATCGACGAGCAGGTTGGGGATCGCATAGGGCAGGTCTGCCGCGCCTTCCACCGAGGTGGCGTCGATGCCGTTCTGCACCATGGCCTGCTCGAAGGCGGTGCCGGCGATAATCGACTGGCCGACGATGCGGTGGGTCCAGGCCACCGGCTTGCCTTCGGGGTCTAGGCCCGCGGCGAGCCTGCTGTACCAGATCGGCCGGTAGTAGCCGCCGCGCATGTCGTCCTCGCGGGTCCAGACCACCTTGACCGGAGCCTTGAGGGCTTTTGCGACCTGCACCGCCTCGACCACGAAGTCGCTGTGGGGGTTGGCGCGGCGGCCGAAGCCGCCACCAAGCAGCATGGTGTGGATCTTCACCTGCTCCGGTTTGAGCCCGGCAGCGGCCGCTGCGGCACTCTGGTCGCCTCCCTGAAACTGGGTTCCGGTCCAGATCTCGCAACTCGCCTCGGCGAGCTGCACCACGCAGTTAAGGGGCTCCATGGTGGCGTGGGCTAGGTAGGGGACTTCGTAGATGGCCTCCAGGCCTTTGGCCGCCGTGGTCAGGGCTGCTTCGGGGGCGCCCTCTTTGCGGGCTGAAGTTCCCGGTTTTTCGGCCAGCGCGGCGTACTCTTTGCGGAGCCCTTCCGTCGAAAGCTTTGCCCCTACGCCCTCGTCCCACTCGATTTCCAGCGCTTCGCGCCCCATCTGGGCCGACCAGAAATCGCCGGCGGCAACGACAATGCCGGTCGGCACCTGTGCTACGGCCTTGACCCCGGGGATGGTCTTGGCCTTTTCGGCCTTGAAACTTTTTACCCTGGCGCCGAAGACCACCGGGCGTGCCACCACGGCAGTGAGCATCCCGGGGATGCTGACATCGAGGCCGAACTGCGCGCTGCCGTCGAGCTTGCCGGGGGTATCGAGGCGTGGCATCGATGTGCCGATGATTTTAAAGTCCTTCGGGGCCTTCAGGCTGACATTCGCAGGAACGGGCAACTTGGAGGCCTGCTCGGCCAAAGAGCCGTAGTCGGCCTTGCGGCCGCTGGGGGGATGATGCACCGTGCCGTTTTCCGCCCGGCAGCTGGCCGGCTCGACCTGCCACTTTTTTGCGGCGGCTGAGATGAGCATCTGGCGGGCGGTGGCGCCGACGGTGCGCAGCTGATCCCAGGAGGAGGAGACGCTGGTGCTGCCGCCGGTCACCTGGATGCCGTACACCGCATGTTTGTAGGCCGGCGCTGCCGGCGCCGCCTCGACGCGGATTTGACTCCAGGCGACCTCGAGTTCTTCGGCGATGAGCATCGGCATCGAGGTATAAACCCCCTGTCCCATCTCGGACTTGGCGACCAGAATGGTGACGGTGCCGTCGGCGCCGATGCGGACCCAGGCATTGGGATCGACGGAAGCAGGCGGGTCCGCCGCGGCTGCGATGGTGCTGCCGCCCATCGGAACATAGAAACCGAGCACCAGCCCGCCGCCGATGGCGGCGCTGGCTTTAAGGAAATCCCTTCGCCGCATATCGACACTCTGGTTCATTTGTCCCTCCTCTGCACGCTTGCGACTGCCGCCCGCTGGATGGCCCGCCGGATCCGCGGATAGGTTCCGCAGCGGCAGAGGTTGCCGGACATCGCCTCATCGATTTCGGCGGCCTTCGGTTCGGATTTGGCCGCCAGCAACGCCGCCGCCGACATGATCTGTCCCGGCTGGCAGTAGCCGCACTGGGGCACTTCCTCGTCAACCCACGCCTGCCGCAACGGGTCACCCAGTCCGGCCTCGAGACCTTCGATGGTGACGATCTTTTTGCCGACCACCTCGCCGGCCGGGGTGACGCAGGAGCGGGTTGCTTCGCCGTCGACATGCACCGTGCAGGCCCCGCAAAGGGACATGCCGCAGCCGTACTTGGTGCCGGTCAAACGCAGTTGGTCGCGAATGACCCACAGCAGGGGTGTGTCGGGGGCGACCTCCACCTGATGATCTTTGCCATTGACGTTGAGGGTGAGCATGCTGCCTCCCTTGGATATGCAGGACGTAAACAGGACCTAATCTCGATAAGGGGAAGTCTAGCAAGGAAGAGGGTAACTGCAAGGGGGGGGAGAACGGTGGACATGGTCTGGTTCTGTGCGGTGGGCTTGAAAAGAAAATTGGGTTTGGCTAATATGTTGCTTTTATTATTGAACCCACATCTCAGAAAGATTAAAGCATGAACCGGCTCGACGATCTGATTCTGCCCCATGGCGGTTATCGCAAACTTCGTAGCTTTGCCGTTGCGCTGGCGGATTATGATGGAACAGTAGTCTTCTGTGATCGCTTCATCGACAAACGGTCTCGTACCCACGACCAGATGGTGCAGGCCGCCCGAAGCGGGGTGCAGAATATTGCCGAAGGCTCACTGGCCTCGGTGACATCGAAGAAGTTCGAGCTCAAACTGACCCGTGTTGCCCGCGCCAGCTTGGGGGAATTGATTCGCGACTATGAGGACTACCTGCGAAAGAACCGGTTGCCTGTCTGGCACAAGGACTCACCGAAGGTGCGGGCCATGCGAGCCCGCCTGGCAGGGAAGCTCAGGAAGTCGGACCAGTCGGACCAGTCAGACCAGTTTTAATCCCCGCCCTTGAGCTTTCTGGCGATTTCGGCCACGTGGCTGCCCTGGTAGCTGGCGATCGCCAGCTCGTTTTCGCTCGGCTGGCGCGAGCCGTCGGGG
>CALZIZ010000188.1 GCA_945787465.1 uncultured Desulfuromonadales bacterium | reverse complement strand
TGGCCAGGGGAGCGTTTCGGGAAGATGTGGCAGAGACCGGCGCTTCAGCTTGTCTGGAGAAGCCCCTAAAAATCATGACTACTAGGGCCAAGACTCCGCAAACAAGTGCCCAAATCAATAATCGTGAGATCCATCTCGGCATGTGCAGGTAACAATCTTCAATGAGAAAATAGGGTCTGAGGCTGAAAAAAGAGGCCGCCCGAAGGCGGCCTCATGGGTTTATTGAATCGCGGGACCGCTGGCAACATCAGTAGAGCTTTCCTCATCATAAGAATATAGCTCTGCATTGCCCTTTAGGTTACCATCAGTCACATGAGCCCAAATTCGGAGATTCTCTCCTCCCAAATCTCCTTCCCCATCTTCAATGCTTAAGGTCAAGACCGAAAACAGGTCAGAACCAGATTCAGCATTGGTTAAAACCAGGGAGCCACCTACGACCTCCCAGGTCCCGCTATCAGGGAAATAATTGTCCGTTGCAGTGAAAGTCTTATCTGCCTGGATTGTCAGACCAAAACTTACACTCCCTCCGCTTTCGATATCATTCAGCCAACAATGGCCGTTCACGGTCTTGGCTTCAAAGAGCAACTCGCTGAACTGAGTGTAACCAACAAGCACATCAGGGGCCTTGTCGCCATCCAGATCCTCATTGAGGTCGATTTCCTGCGGCACAATGCCACCGAAGGTCGGATCGGGGAACAGGCCGGGCACATCACCGCTGAAAGTCGGCAGCTTATCGCGCAGGTCGATCCCGCTGAAGATCTTGTAAATGTCGATGTACTGATCGTCATCGGTGGTCGCAGTGTCTTTGCCTTCAACCTGCAGAGGGCCTTCGAGAGCGGCCTTGGGGTGTAATAGTTGTACTCGACATTGTAGAAGGTGACGAGGTCATCCTCCTGCTCCACGCCCTGGTCGGACTCGGCTTCCATCGCCTCGATGGCGGCCTTGAAGGCGTCAATCGCGCTGGAGAAATAATCCTTGGCAGCGGTCATCTTGGCCGCATCCTTGAGCTTGCCAAGGGTGGGGTTGTCGGCGAAGAAATCCTCAGCGGTGTAACCGGCTTCGGCGTTGGCCTTGGCGTCGGTATCGGCGATGTCGATGCTGAAATCGTAGGCCTGCTGAAAGCTCAGCTGACCGAGCATGGCTTTGGCCAGGCCCTTGAGAAAGAGCACATCGGCATAGTCGAATTCGTTCGCCGAGTTGTCCATGGGATCAGCCCACTCAGTACTGTTGAAGCTTTCGCTGATCTTGTCCAGGTTTTTGATGGCCTCCCCGAGTTCCCCGCCGATCTTATCGAACATGAAGTCCTGCAACTGGCCGGTGGTCAGGTCGACTTTCGAGAGGTCGTCTTCACACTCCATTACCGCGGCGCCCTGCTCATCGGTCATCGGGGTGCCGTCATAGTTGGTGGCCTGAACGCAATTTTTCTTGGGCAGCTCGATGGTATCAAAAACAGTGCGGTCAGCATCCACACCCAGGGCGTCAAGGATGTCGCCGACATTGTTGAGACCGTTGTCGACCGTATCCGAATAGGGCTTGGCCAGGCTGATGACCCCTGTCAGGGCGCTGAAGAACAGGGCGGTGTCCTTGTCGTTGGCAGAAGCCTGGGTGTCTGTGTCAACCAGCTTGCCGGCGGCCTGGAAGGCTTCGACAGCGGCAAAGAGGTCGGCGGACTTGCCCTCGGATGAGGCGCTGGTCAGGGCAGCAAACCCTTTGTCGAGGAAATAGCGCAGAGTATGATTGACTGGCTTGAAGCTGCCGGTTTCGTCTTTTTCAAGAGAGACGCTGCCGCCGCCAGAAGCAGCGCTGGAAACGGACTCAGTAACAACAGTGTCATCAATATTTTCGGCGGCAGCCTCGACTTCGCCACCATCTTTTTTGACGGTTTCAACCACCGCGTCGGTTACAGCAACGGCGGTGCTGACAATGTTCTCAACGGTGGCCCCGGGGGCACTCTTAATCAGGGTGCCGATTTTATCTGAAGCCAGAACCTTGGTCTTCACGACCGCGGCTATACTCTGAACCAATGTCGCAAGTTCGTCACTGTCGACGTCCTGATCAAGAATTGCCAGGGCGGCATTGACGGCGATGGTCGCAACCAAAACGGCTAGATCTTCATCGGTGAGCTCAGTGCTGTCCTTGCCCTCGAGCTTTTCCATGGGGTTGGCCTTGAGGTCTGCCTCGCTGACTTCGACCCCGGCGGTTTTCAGAATCCCAACCACCTCGGTCTCGCTCTTACCCTCAGCCAAAAGTGTAGTCAGCGGTGAGGTCACCAACTCGCCGGTGTCATCGATCTTACGCTTGAGGGTGCCGGTAAAAGGCACGCCATTGTGCAGGCCCCGGTTGTTGGGGTCGATCTCGATGAGGTTGCCATCGGTCAGGGCTTCGGCAAAGGTAAACCTGCCGTTTTCATCGGAAGGGGTCGAAACCTGAACCACATCACCATCTGAAGTTTTTTCCTGAAAAACCGCCCCGATAATGTAGGGGTCAACGGCAATGCCGGTCGTCGCACCACTGGGGGGCTCAACTTCAGGGCCCCCACCTCCACCTCCGCCACCACAGGCTGCCATGAAAAGCAGGGTCATCATAAGTGCCACACTCTTGAACCATTTACTCGTTCTCATCCGTTTGTTTACCTCCACATGAAAGATGAAATGATCATTCCGAACACAGGCCCCTCCCAATATCCGAGTTGTTTAAAAGAGGCAATTTTTGGACCAACTAATTACAGAAGAATGATTAACCAATCAAATAAACAAAAAAACCCACCTTCGGACCGAAGGCGGGAGGATGAATTTTACCGCAAGACCAGCAGAAAACAACAATCTCTTTTCGGCAACCCGGCTGTCCTCTTTGTTTTTCAAAGGACCCGTGGCTTTGCGCCCTCAGATTGCTCTAAGTTTGCTTTTATCGGAGAGTTTTTATGTTTGGTTTTACACGGTACACAAGCGAAGTAAGAAAAACAATCAGGGAATCCCTGATTATTCAAGGGGAAACTACGGAGGGAGAATTTTTCTACAGAGAAAGGATTCGCTTACAGGCTGGTCAGCCCTTCGCGCAGAGCGAACTTGACCATTTCAGCAATACTGCCGACTTTAAGCTTCTTCATGATATTGGCCCGGTGGGTGCGACAAGTTGCAGCACCTCTTGTTCGCGGGGTGTAAGCAGATCAAGGCCGACGGACTGCCCCGCCTCGAAGAGATTGAGAAAATCCTCCAGCACCACGCCGGTAATGTTGGGACTGAGGTACATCTTGCCCCGGGCGACGGTTTGAATCGCCTGCAACAGCTCCTCGAATGCGCTGTCTTTGACCACGTAGCCCTTAGCGCCGGCACGAAACATTTCGAGAATTTTTTTGCTGTCCGACAGCGCCGAAAGACCGATGACCTTTACGGCCGGGTTTTCGGAGACAATCTGCCGCGTCGCCTCGATGCCGTTCATCCCCGGCATCATGATATCCATGATGACGAGCTCCGGGGTCAGTTCCCTGGCAAGGCGCACAGCGCTGCGCCCATTATTGGCGGTACCCAAGACCCCGATATCATCTTCGGACTCGAACAGGTGGCGCATGCAGTCATGAAAAACCTCGTGGTCTTCCACATATAAGATGCCGATCCCCATCTAAAAAGCCCCCTGGCTGTTTTTAATCTGGATCTGGACCCACCGGAAAGAACAACACCGGCTGGCAGTTTCACTGCTTGGGAAGGAGAAAAAGTTCGTGGAAAAATTCGCGGGTTTTCCGTTAAGATTTCATAACAGAGTTCTAGATACTTATTTTTTCTTCGGGGATTGTCAACCTTTTTTGGGGCAGAAGGCCAAGCTTTGTCCTTTAAAAACCGGAACCAACGAAAAAAGGCCGCCATATGGCGACCTTTTTTCTCTATTTCTGTCTCATCAAGCCTTTTTTGCCTCAATCATTTCCTCGACCCACTCGCTGGCGGCGATCATCGCCGGAAAACCGACTGTGGTCATGGCCAGGACCAGGGTATGGCGAACGTCCTCGACGCTTGCACCTTCGTTCAGAGCCCGTCTGGCGTGAGACTTGACCGCGCCTTCGGACTGCTGGCCGATGGCGATGCCGAGTTTGACCAGGCGCCTGGTCTTTTCATCGAGGGGGCCGGCCTCATGGCATTTCGCCCCAAGGGCCTCATAGGCCTTGGCGAGCTCGGGGTAGCTTTCGACAAACCGCTTGTACGGCGAAGGCAGATAGGACATGGCTTTCTCCTTGGCTGTGTCGGACCACTTGGTGTCCATCCGCGCACAACGAATGGACGCTATGTCGTTATCGAATTGAACACTACTTCAACAGAACGAATCCGAGTTGCCGACCGGTCTTCCCCTCGTCACGGCGGTAAGAGAAAAACAGCTCCCGGTGGCAGCAGGTGCATTGCTCGACAACGTTGACCTGTCCAGAGTCGAGCCCCGCTTCTTCTAGCTGAAGCTGGCAGGCCTTCTGCAGATCGAGATGCCACTTACCCAACTCAACCTCTTTGGCCACCCGCTCCCAGTTGCCGGCGCCCTGGCGGAAGGCATCGCGCACCGGGCGGTCCACCTCGTACTTGTGGGCTCCGATGCCGGGGCCCACGGCTGCGACCAGCTGTTCGGGCCGACTTTCGAAATTGGCCGCCATGGCTTGAACCGTCTTAGCCAGCAGGCCTGCCGCGGCCCCCTTCCAGCCAACGTGGACAACAGCAGCAACTTTCTTGCGGGGATCAAAAATCAGCACCGGGTAGCAGTCGGCCACCAGGACCCCGATCATAATCCCGGGCTGGTCGGTGATAATCGCATCACACTCCACCCCTTGAAAGTGAGACAGGTCGGGATTCTGATCATTAACCAGCAAGATGTCTGTGCCGTGAACCTGCTTGACAGTCAACATGAGGTGGGGCTGCATATCAAAGGCCCGTGCCAGGCTTGAGCGGTTACCCTCAACATTGTAACTAGGATCCTCGGTATTGAAACCGAGATTGAGGGAATTGTAAGGCGGTCGGCTCACTCCGCCGTTGCGAGTGGTAAAGCCGGCCTGAACCGAAGAACCATCAGCCCAGGCGGGCTGCAGGTAATGGATTTTTGCCTGACGAACAAGTTTCATGAAAAAACTCCGTTTTTTCAGGTTCAAGGTGAAAGGTTAAAGGTCCAAGGTTAGAGCGAACAACAGAGCTAAGGCCTGTCCTTGTTCCTTGTTCCTTGATCCTTGTTCCTATTCTTAATCTGAAGATAATCGAGGATGACCTGCATATCGGTCGGCAGGGGGCTCTCGAATTCCATGTACTGGCCGCTCTGGGGGTGGATGAACCCCAGCAGCCTTGCGTGCAGGGCCTGGCGCTTCAGGCCCTGTAAGAGCCCGCGCAGTTTCGAATCGGCCAGGGCGCTGGCCTTGCCTTTGTTGCCGTAGACCGGATCGCCGACAATCGGCAGGCCCATTTCAGAGAAGTGTACCCGAATTTGATGAGTTCGCCCGGTTTCGAGGGACAATTCCACCAGGGTCAGCCGGTCGAGGTCGAAGAGCTCGACAACCCGCCAGTGGGTCACTGCCCGGCGGCCCGAGCGAGTGCGGCCGCTCATTTTCTTGCGGTCCGTGGGGTGGCGCCCGATGGCCACATCGACTGTCCCCCTGGCCTTGGGAACAAGACCATGGACCAGGGCCAGGTAGCGGCGCTTAATGGAATGGGCCTTGAACTGGCCGGCCAGCCCGTTATGGGTGGCATCGTCCTTGGTGGCCACCATGACCCCCGAGGTATCCTTATCGAGCCGATGCACGATTCCGGGCCGCAATTCACCGCCGACCCCCGAAAGGTCGATGCAATGGTGAAGCAGCGCGTTGACCAGGGTTCCTCCCTGATGTCCGGCAGCGGGGTGTACCACCAGACCGGCTGGTTTGTCAACCACGATCAGGTGGGAATCCTCGTAAAGGATGTTCAGGGGGATCTCTTCGGGCAGCGCCTCGGCAGGGGCGGGCGGGGGAATGCTGACGACGACCTCTTCCCCCCCTTTGAGCTTGCTGCCGGCCTTGGCCGCTTGCCCGCACAAAAGAACCCGCCCCTCGTCGATAAGCTTCTTCAACTGGGAGCGGGTCAGATCGGGGAGGCACTCGGCCAGATAGCGGTCCAACCGCTCGGAAGGGCGGTCCCGCTCAAATATGAAACTGTGGAGTTGCTCCATTTACCAGATCGGGCTTTCGATTTTTCCGGCCTGTTTGATCATCACATCGACGATGGCGCGGTCAAACAGGTGGTCGCGGTTGGTCATTCCATCAGAGACCCGGGTATAGAAATGATCCCGACCTTCCTTGAGTTCTTCGGCGAGCAAATCGAAGATATTGTCGTTCTTGATCCCCTCCTTGACCTTTTCCTGGTTATAGAGGGCAATATCCGAAACGATCGCTCGCGCCAGTCGAAATGCGAGGTCTGGATTGTCGACAAGTCTGGCCATAGTTCCTCCACGGCATGATAAGTTTGGCCTCCGGCCCGCTATAGGCCAGATCGTAACAAACCGGACTGGGGGCCCGGTCGGGTTCTCGATTTCTGGCGGAATCAGTCTGCCGGAAATGCCAGGTACAGGGTGGCTCCTTCGCGTTCGATCAAAAGGACCACGTTTTTACCCTTATGAATCTTGCTCACAGCCCGGCTGAAAGCGGCCGGATCATTGACTTGCTGTCGGTTAATTGACAGTATCAGGTCCCCGGGTCGAACCCCTGCCGCAGCGGCAGCACCTTGCGGTACCACGGCATCGACCATGACTCCAGGTCCCTCGGGGTTAGGCCCCACCGAAAGGCCCAGCCCCTTGCCGGGTTCAGGCGTTGTGGGCACCGCTGACGTGGCCGTCTGTTCGGGATCCCGGGGGGCAATGGTCACACTGATCGTCAGGGGTTTGCCATTGCGCACCAACTCCAGATCCACAGTCTTGCCGGCGGGGGTATTGGCCACCAGCAGACGCAACTCGCGAGCGCTGCGCACCTTGCGACCGGCAATTCTCAGCAGAACGTCGCCCCGTTTGATCCCGGCCAGCTCGGCCGGAGAACCGGCCAACACCTGGTTAACCAGCGCCCCTGTCACCTGATCGAGCCCAAAGGACTCGGCCAACTCGGGGCTTAGCGGCTGGATGCTGACCCCCAGCCATCCCCGGGTGACCTCCCCGGTTTCAATCAACTGGGTTGAAATCAGCTGGGCCAGGTTAATCGGTATTGCAAAACCGATGCCTTGACCGGAGGCGACAATAGCGGTATTGATGCCGATGACCTCGCCGTAGATGTTCAAAAGCGGCCCTCCCGAGTTCCCCGGGTTGATCGAGGCGTCGGTCTGAACGAAATCCTCGTAGTCCTCGATGCCCACATTAGCGCGTCCGGTGGCGGAAATCACCCCGACGGTCAGGGTCCGCTCGAGTCCGAAGGGATTGCCGATTGCCAGCGCCCATTGGCCGACCTGCAGCTGGTCAGAATCACCGAGCACCGCAGCAGGCAGCTTTTCTTTGGCGTCGATTTTCAGCACCGCGACATCGGTCCGCGGATCGACCCCGACCACGGTGCCATCGTAAACCCGCTGGTCAGAGAGCTTGACCTTGATCTCCGCGGCCCCTTTAACGACGTGCTCATTGGTCAGGATATAGCCGTCTTCGCTGATCAGCACCCCGGAACCAAGGCTCTGCTCCCGGCGTTGGGGGCGGGGGCGGTCACGAAACATGTCGCCGAAGAAATGTTCGAACAACGAGCCGAGTTCTTCAGCAGATGAGATCCGTGCGGCGCGGATGTTGACCACCGAGGGGGTGACCTTGGCCGACACCTCGATAAATGCCCGCTGGGTGGAAACCAACTCGCTTGCCGGTTTTTCCACCGGCGGCGCGACCCGGCCGTTACGGTTCGAGGAGCTCAGCCGGCTCAGCTGATCCTCGCCGCTGCAGCCACTCATCGCCAGAGCCATCAAGACGGCTCCAAAAATACCCAGCCTGAAACGCATAAAGCCCGTCCCTTTCGCCCACAAAACCCTTGGGAGAGTAACGAAAAAAAGTACTTATGTCAATTGCAACGGCTGTTTCAACCGAGTTGCGAGACAAACTGATAGAGCTGTTCGTGCCCCCCCTGATAATCGGAAAGATAGGCGCCGCCCAGGCGGTCGATCATCCAGGTGTCGACCAGGAATGTCGGGATCCCCATATCCCGGGCCGCCAGGTCATGCTCGGTATCGTTGCCGACCATTACGCACTGGGGTGGGGCAAGATCCAGCTCCTGCAGGACATCCTCGAAATAGCGCCGATTCGGCTTGCAGTAGCGGCTGTTCTCATAGCTCGTGACAAGGTCGAAGGGCAGATCGCTCAGCCCCCCCCACTCAAGCCGGGCATCGACCAGGGCCCGCGGAAAGACCGGGTTTGTCGCCACCGCGACCTTGAGCCCGCGTTCAAAGCAGCACTCCAGGATTCGGCGAGCGGCGGGCAATGGTTGAATCAGCGACTGGAGACCCGGCAGTCCCTCTCTGCAGAAGACCTCAAGCCCCTGAGCAAAGGCCTCGCGGCCTATGCCCATGTGACGCTCGGCAGCCTGTAAAAAGGCCTCCTCATTGGTACGGTCGCCATCGTCGCTGTTGATCAGGGCGAAGGTGGTCGCCGACATAACCGAGGCAAACTTGCGTGGCCCGACAAAATCTGCAAAGCAACCTCCCAGCGACTGCAGATAGGCCGGAATGAATTCCCTCATCTCCACTTGGAGCAAGGTTCCGTCCAGGTCGAAAAGCACCCCCTTGACCGGCGCCAGGCGCTCGAAATCAAATTCTTTATTCAAAAATACCTCCATTAATTTATCGTCCGGATTTAACCTGCGCCTCGCCTCCAACCTCGAGTTCGATCGCTACCTGAGTACGCAAGGGGCGAGGCCTCTTCGGCAAACAAAAAGGGATCTCTTCGCTTTTTTCTTCTCACACCTCACACCTCACGCATTTAGAATCTATATATTATGCAACATTTGTCCCCATCCGACCACAAATCCCTTGACTTGCCCTGCCCCTCGGGTTAAAAAAATCAGAAAAAACAGTGAGGTAACAGGTTATCATGGAAAACATCCGGGAAGAAGTCAAAGAGCTGCAGATCGGTCTGAAAATCCGCCGGTTACGCCAGGACAGGCGCATGACCCTGCAGGGACTGGCCGATGCAACCGGGCTTTCCAAGCCGCTGCTCTCGCAGATCGAAAACGAACAGGTCATCCCGCCGCTGGCGACCCTGCTGCGCATCTCCAAAGCCTTCAAGGTCAACCTGCAGACCTTTTTTCAGGAAGAGGGCGACAGCGAAAAGTGCATCCTGGTTCGGGCAGGCGAAAGCCGCAAGATGTACCGCCGCAACTCTGTCAACGAACCCACCCCTCCTTACGCCTACCACAGCCTTGCTTACGGCAAAAAACATCGCAACCTCGAGCCCTTTCTTGTGGAATTCGCAGCCCGCGAATGGCGCGAGGAACTTCAGGTCAGCCACGAAGGTGAAGAGTTCCTTTTTCTGCTCGAAGGACAGCTCGAGTTCCATTACGGCGACCAGGTGATGACCATGAACCCGGGAGATTCGGTCTATTACGATTCTTCCGAGCCTCACGGCTACATCGCCAGCGAGGACGGTCC
>CALZIZ010000187.1 GCA_945787465.1 uncultured Desulfuromonadales bacterium | reverse complement strand
ATGCCGGTCAGTTTGAGGGTTTGCAGTTTCTCGGTGGTGGGATGGTTCAGCATTATCTGCGCTCCTGTTTGCTCGTTAGTGGTAGTAGCTGCGACCGCGGATGTTTTCATGGACGATGGGGTCTTCCGTCACGGTCTTCGGCGCCGGCGGTTGCCGATCAAGACCGGTCTTGAGGATCGAAGCGACACTCTTACTCGAGGTGGCCTGCCCCTCAAGGGCCACGCCGCAGGCGGCTTCCAGGCGATTACCGCCATACTCCCTTCCCAGCCTCATCAGCCCCAGAGCCGAGCGAAAGCCCTGCTGCGGATGGATGCGGGAGGCCAGGATCGCTTCGACCAGATTGGCGGTGTCAGGGCCGGTCTTGGCGGCCCAGTCGATCAGTCGTTGGGGCGTCCATTCTGCGAGGCTTTTATGAGCTTTAGGCATGTGCTCGGCGACGGTGGTATGCCTGCCCTTATGGCTGGAGAGGACATGACTGGCAACCCGCTTCCCCCGGTATAAACACTCGACACAGGTTGAGGTGACCCGCACTTCGAGTTGTTTTTGGCTGAGCTGGTATGGAACGGAATAGTAGTGACCTAAAACCTCGACGTGATAGTCGATGTGGACCCGGACCTTCTTCCATTCGGCAAACTCGTAGGGAACGGCGGGCAGCGGTTTCAGGGCGGGACGGTCTAGGGCGTCGAAGGCCTCTTGTCGCGATCCGGGGAGCTTCTTGAAGGGGCGCTGGTTGAGGTCTCGTAGCAGTTCGCTGATGGCGGCATTGGCCTCGGCCAGAGAGAAGAAGGTGCGGTTGCGCAGGCGGGCCAGAATCCAGCGCTCGACGATCTGCACGGCGACTTCCGCCTTGGCCTTATCCTTCGGTTTACGAACCCGGGCCGGGATGACGGCGACGCTGTAGTGTTCGGCCAGCTCGCTGTAGGTGGGGTTGATGTCCGGCTCATACCGGCAGGGCTTGGTAACCCCGGACTTAAGATTGTCCGGAACTAGAATTTCAACCGATCCTCCAAAGAAGGCGAAGGCGCGGTTATGAGAGCCGATCCAGTCGGGCAATCCTTGCGTCCATGTCGCCTCGGCGAAGGTATAGCTGCTGGCGCCCAGCACCGCCACGAACACCTGAGCCTCCTTGATTTCGCCGGTCCTCGGATCGACGATGGGCAGTGTGTGACCGGCGTAGTCGATAAACAGCTTTTCGCCGGCTTTATGGGTCTGACGCATGGAGAGCTTAAGCTTGCCCGCCCAAGCGCGATACAGGTCGCAGAACCGGCTGTACTGGTAGCCGTCGGGGTATTGGGCCTTGTACTCCTCCCAGAGCAGGGTCAAGGTTACCCCCTTGCGCTTGAGTTCGGTATGGACCTCGGTCCAATTCGGGGTGTATCGGACTGCGGTGGGAGCAGAGGGGATGGACGGAAAGAGCAACTGTTCCAACTGGGTGTCGCTCAGTTCGTCAGGCAGGGGCCAGCGGACGCCGGCCAGCTTAGCACGGTCGAGATAGTCGCCGACGGTGGTGCGGGAAATATTCAGACAACGGCTGATGGGACGCTGTCCCAAATTGCTGTCGAAATGAAGACGTAGAACCTCTTTGATTTTGCGCATCGATAACCTCTTATTAGCCAACGGCGTACCTCCTGGAAAATCAGTTTTCCCAGGTTTATACACCAGGTTATCCAGCGCCGCGAAAGGACTCGAAACAGCCTGTCCACCGATTCCGACGATCGGTTAAAAAGTGGCCGGTTTGCCATCGGAATCGGTGGCCCAGTTTAGCTCGGAAATGGCGGCCCGGTTTGGATTGGAATGGGTGGCCCAGTTTGCGTCGGAATCGGTGGCCGGTTTGGCTCGGAATACGCACATAAGTAACTTCGTCGACGAAATCACGGATAAACTCATGTAGATGGAGAAATATCAGCAAATAAATACAGTGCTCAAAATTAATATGTCCCGGCCCCAACTTTCACAGAAAAGTTGGGGTTTCCTGTTCGGTTTATTGAAAATTAGCTGGGTTGTATTCAACTCCAAAAATTAACCAGCAGGATAGATATAACTGCACATGAAGGATGCTTAGACTTTTTCAAGGCGCCAGCCTGGCTTTAACGCTGTATTTTATAGGTTGTGCTTTATTGAGCTTGACTGTTTCGGAGAAATGTTTCATGCTGTACCGTTGGCCCTGGCTATTGTGGGGCGTGTCGGTGGGAGCATTCACCGATGTCAATGACCCCTGCCATGAAAAACACACATCCATCCTTTTAGCCGTTCAGGTTCCATCACAGGCTCTTTCTCGCGCTCGCGGAAAAGAACTCATCTACCCTTTTGCCGTCAGACTCCATCATAGGCTCTTTCTCGCGCTCGCGAAAAAGAACTCATCTATCCTTTTAACCGTTCAGGCTCCATGAACAGGCTCTTTGTCGCGCTTGCATTGGCGCAGTTTCTCAGTCTGCCCGCAAGCTCGTGACGGTTGCTCCACCGAACATAGTTCCCTCCTTTCCCTTACTTTCCCTGTTTACTTCAGGCAATATCAGGAGTCTTAATGCATAGTGACCTTTCAGATGATGGTACCCCGGTGAGAACTGCCTTGTTGTTGGCCGCCGGCACGGGGAGTCGACTCTCTCCATTAACGGATTCAATACCCAAATGTCTTGTCGAAGTCAATAGAATCCCCATCCTTGAAAGGTTGATTCGCTCCCTGCGCAGTCACGGGTTCAAACGCCTGTTTGTGGTCGTAGGACACCTGTCGGAAGTTATTCAGGACTATCTTGGCAGCCGGTATGCTGATATTGAAATCACCTATATCGCCAGCCCGCTATATAAAACAACCAACAACATCTACTCATTGTGGCTTGCCGGAAAGGTGATTGACGAACCTTTTCTCCTGATTGAAAGCGATCTGGTGTTTCAACCGGCGCTCCTTAAGCCGATGCTCCAACCTGACCGGATCGCTGTCTCCAAACTGCTGCCGTGGATGAACGGCACGACGGTGACGCTCAATGACCGGCAACAGCTTGATGCCTTTTGTCTCGATACTGTAAACCGCAATGAAGCCAGTCATTTCAAGACCGTAAACATCTACAGCTTCTCCCGCAGCACTTGGCAATTGATCTGGGAACGACTGGATCAACATGTTTCCGCCAAGAAGGTGAAAAGATATTATGAAACCGTTTTCGCCGAGATGGTCGCTGAGGGGAATCTCACATTTGCGCCGGTCTTCTTTGATGCCGACCGCTGGTATGAGATTGACACCCTTGAGGACCTGAGCGCGGCTGAGAAAATGTTCCCTGGGCCTTCCCAAGTCCAGATTGACATGAGTGAGAGCCTGCTACCCCTTCGAAAGTCTGTCGGCATCCGCTCCCCGAATGCGGTCGATATGAAAAAACAGAGTAATCGGGGTGAACCTATGCGACTCTACTCCCCCTGGTCACCTCCAATTGCCCAGCCCGCTCCGGGAGTAGAATTGGGCTAGGTTGGCGGTTTTGTGTCCGGATATGGATACTCTATTGAATAATTGCACTTGACGGTTCGTGTAAAGAGACCGTATGGCTGCTAACAGTTTCCGATAGCGTCGGATGAGGTAAGAACAAAATATGACTGATCAGGATTATGTTGCCAAAGAGCAGCAATTCGAAGCTATTGAATGCCAGCATGGCGGCTATTGGCGTCATGATTTTATTGATCACGCCTACCTTTATAATCTCTATTTTCCGCCAGAGCGTTTTTTTAAACAGTTGACCAGCCAAATTCATGAATTAGTGCTGAACTATCCCGTGGCTCAGGATGTCCTGGCCGGGTTAGTGGGCACTCTGATCGATCAACCGCCGGAACGGATTGTGGTGGGCAATGGGGCGGCAGAGCTGATCAAGATCGTCTCCGGTCATCTCGCCAAGAAGCTTATTGTTCCGGTTCCGTCGTTCAACGAATACGCCAATGCAGCACCAACAGAAAATGTCATTGAGTTTGCGCTCGATGCTCCTTCCTTTCAACTGGACGTGGATAAATTTGCGGCAGAGGCTATCCGCTGCAAGGCCGACGTTGCGGTGGTGGTGTCGCCGAACAATCCGACTTCACTGCTGGTGCCTAAAGCCGATCTGATCCGCCTACTGGACAA
The DNA here is from genome assembly GCA_945787465.1 of uncultured Desulfuromonadales bacterium. Classification (GTDB taxonomy): domain Bacteria; phylum Desulfobacterota; class Desulfuromonadia; order Desulfuromonadales; family Trichloromonadaceae; genus CALZIZ01. The sequence goes on along the minus strand of CALZIZ010000187.1, from coordinate 2,400 downwards.
ACTGGCCGCGCACGACTGCATGCTCATCGTCGATGAATCTTTCATCGATTTTGCCAGGGATCGTGACCGGGAAACTCTGGAAGGGGATATCGCCAGGTATCCGAATCTTGCGATCTTCAAGAGTATGAGTAAGGCTTACGGTATCTGTGGCCTGCGCATCGGCTATATGCTGACGGCCAACGCGCTATTTGCCGATCAGGTTCGTCAAGGGCTGCATATCTGGAACCTCAACGGCTTTGCTGAAACTTTTCTGGTTCATGCCCCTGAATACCAACTGGAGTTCCTTGCTAGTTGCGATCTGGTACGGGCGGATCGAGATCAATTCTATCAGGATCTCTGTGCCATCAGTGGACTGACGGTCTATCGGCCTGATGCCAACTATATCTTCTGCCGTCTTCCCGACCATGCTCCTTCCGGCCCCGAGGTGGCCCGCAGACTGTTTGTAGAGCACAATATCTACATCAAGCACTGTCAGGGCAAGACCATGCCTGAATCTGACCGTTACATCCGCATTGCCAGCCGCACCCAGGCCGAAAACAGAATTGTGGCTAAGGCCTTAGGTGCAATTGTCGGTTCGAAGAAAATATCATGAGTGAATCTCCAGCGACTCCCAGGGCCATACTATGCTACGCGAAGGATCTGCCGAACATCTGTTCGTTGGCCGGACTCCTTTCAGCAATACTCGGCATCTATTTCGCTTTTCTGGGTAATTTCCCAGCCGCAATGATCGGCTTGCTCTGGGCGGTCTTTTTTGACTGGAGCGATGGCATTATCGCCCGTCGGATGAAAGGTCGAACCAAAGAGCAGGGTGAGTTTGGCGGCCAGCTCGACTCGCTGATCGATATTGTCAGTTTCGGTATCTGTCCCGCTGTTATCCTGTTGAGCTATGGCAATTTCAGCCCCTGGTACATCCCCGGCGCCTTTATCATTGTCGCAACTGGCGTGATCCGGCTGAGCTATTTTAATGTCTTCGGCTTAGTGGATAAATCAACCTACTGGGGTTTGGCGCTCGACAACAATGTTATTATCCTGGCCTTTCTGTTCCTCTTTGATGGCCTGGTCAGTCCTGCGGTTTTCGGTTCTGTTCTCTACGCTCTACTGATGGCTCTATCCGCCCTCAACGTCGCCCCGATTAAGACCCCTAAATTTGCCGGACGCTGGTATTACGCCATCACCGTTTACACGCTTGTGCTGACTCTGGTCTATGGCTGGAAATTGCTCTGTCCCGCATAGTCACAATCTACAACGTTTCTCTAATGCCATTCTGGGGAGTCATAAGTGACAGACCTTAAATCTATAAGAACCACTATTTCAGACAACAAAGACGACCTGGTCGTTTATGCAGTCGATAACTTTTCTCAGTTTCCACGGCGTGATGCCACAGTCACTTCAAAATGTGACCGCGCCCTTGCATCAGCAGGCGCCGATGATCTGGTGGTTTTACGTGGCGAGCTGGATCATGACTATCACCGCTGGCTGCGCTCCCATGGATTGGGATCAGACCATGTCGTTGCATATAACATGCCGCCCGGTGGTGAGACACTCTCAGAACTGATTGTGGCAAATCCGGAACCGGTTAAAAAGATGATCAGCGAGATGGGCAGAAAACCTGTCTACGTCCCCTGGTTTTCGACGCAAATGGAAGCCGCAGCGGCCAAAGCCCTTGGAGCTGATCTTTTCGGCGCTACGGAATCCGATACGCTGAAACATAACGACAAGGCGACCTTTAAGGCGTTGTGTCAGAAACTGAAGGTGCCGGTCGTAGATGGCGTTGCCTTTGAAATGCAGCCGGAAAATAGCAACAACTTTGAGCAGATGAGGAGCCTTGTTGAACGCTATCGGTCAACCCACGACACCGTCATCATCCGTGGCACTCTGGGTGAGGCTGGCATGTCGTTGTACAAGACAAAAGGAGATGACCTTGCCGAGCTCTACCAAACCATTGCCGAGAGCGGCGAAAAGGTCATTCTCATTGAACCCTTCTTGAATGTCACCTCCACCCCGAATGATCAATGGGTTGTTGGTCTGGATGGAAGTATCACCCATATCGGCATGATTGAGCAGATCTGCGAGCAGGGGATGGTGCATGTCGGCAGTCTCAAGGGACAAGGGCCTTCACTTCAAGTTATTGATGCCATCAAGCAGACATCAATGAAAATCGTAACCGAGATGGCCGAATCCGGATATCGAGGGGTGACCGGTTTCGATTATATTGTCGCCGATGAATGGATCTTCCCGGTTGAGAATAATGCCCGTTTCAATGGCTCTTCCTATGTGCACATGATCGTTCATAAGATTGAAGAATTGATGGGTCCCGTACCGGTCTGGAAGTTTATCAAGATCAAGACGAAACCCTGCACCTTTATCGAATTGAGCAAACGGATCGAATCAGTCCTTTAC
>CALZIZ010000186.1 GCA_945787465.1 uncultured Desulfuromonadales bacterium | reverse complement strand
AGGAACTCATTCTTTAACTTTCCGAACAACATCGATGATGGATCCGTCTCGGTATTCAATAAGGGCGACAATGTCATCGGTGAACTCCAGCGGCCGGGGGCGGCCGGTGACCTGGGTAATCTCCTGCTGCAACTGGCGGATCTCCTTGACCGGCACCTTGCGCCGCTGCAGTTCCTTTTTCAACTCAGGATGCTTGTCGTTAACGGCGATCCCCCGCTCGGTAACGATGACATCGACGGTTTCGCCCGGTGTGGTCACGGTGGTCACCTCGTCGCGCACGATGGGCAGACGGCCGCGGATCGAGGGGGCGGTGATGATGGAGAGCTTGGCGCCGGCCGCGGTATCCGAATGCCCGCCGGTATTGTGCAGCAGGTAGCCGTTGGACTCGGTGTTGACGTTGACGTTGAAATTAACGTCGACCTCGGTTGCGCCGAGGATCACGCAATCGAGGCGGTTAACCACCGCGCCGGCGTTAAAGGGGTTGGCGTACATGTCGGCGCTGATTTCGAGGTGCCCGGGGTTTTTGCCGATTGATTCCACCGCCCGCAGATCGAAGCACTGCACGTCGAACAGGGCCTGAAACAGTCCCTCTTCGAGCATGTCGACGAAATAGCCGGTGATGCCGCCGCAGCCGAAGCTGCCCTTGATGCGCTGCTCGCGCATCATGCGCCGCACCTGCTCGGCCACCGCCAGCGAGATGCCGCCGCTGCCGGTCTGAAACGAAAAGCCATCTTTCAGGTGCCCCGAAGCCTCGATGACCTGGGCGGCGTACCGGGCGATCTGCAGCCCCACCGGGTCGCGGGTGACGCGGGTGGTGGTGGAGACGATCTTCTGGGGATCGCCCAGGGTTTCGACCTGCACCACGTAATCGATCAGGGTCTGGGGGATGGAGATGGGCGCAGCAGGGTAGGGGACCAGGTTGTCGGTCACCGCGACGACGGTTTTGGCGTAAAGGGCATCGGTGTGGGCGTAACCGAGACTGCCGCAGGCCGAAGGGCCCTGGTAGCCGTTCATGTTGCCGTAGGCGTCGCAGGTCGGCGCGGCGATAAAGGCCAGGTCGATAGGCACCTCGCCGGTGATGATGGCGCGGGCGCGGCCGCCGTGGGTGCGCACTACGATGGGGCAGGACAGCTCGCCTTTGGAGGCCTGCTCGCCGATGGGTCCGTTGACCCCGCATTCGAAGGCGCTGATCACCCCTTTTTCGACATAGGGGATCAGTTCGGCATGTACCGGGTGAATAGAGCTCGAGGCGATGCGGATATCGCGGATGCCGAGGGCATCGATTTCGCGCACCACCAGGCCGAGCAGGGCATCGCCGTTGCGCAGGTGGTGGTGGGTGGCGATGGTCATGCCGTCCTTGAGGCCGGCGGCTTCGATGGCCTCGCGCAGGCCGCCGAGCAGTTTGTTGTCGCCGGGATTGACCCGGCGCAGGGCGCGGGTCGCCCGCTCGGCATCAGGGCGCAGCGAAAAGGGGTCGCTGTAGGGGATCAGGGGACGACCGCCAAAGCTTTCGGGGATTGCCCGCCCCAGACTATTCTTCACCATAAATCACCTCTTCATCCAGTTCGATGTCGATCAGTCCATGGGCCTGGGCGGTCTTGAGCACCCGCACCGCGCGCTTGACCACCGGCGCATCGACCATCTTGCCGCCCAGGGAGATGACCCCGGTGCCCATTTCGCGGGCCCGCTGGATCGCCTCGACCACCTGCATGGCGTAATCGACCTCCTCCTGCTTGGGGGCAAAGACCTCGTGCACCACGTCGATCTGTCGCGGGTTAACCAGCGACTTGCCGGAAAAACCGAGGGTCTTGATCAGCTCGGTTTCGCGGCGCAGCCCCTCCATATCGCCGGCGTCGGCGAAGATGGAGTCGATGGCCTGGATTCCCGCCGCCTTGCAGGCCCAGACCACCCGGGTGCGGGCGGCGAAGAGCTCTTCACCGCTCTTGGTGCGCTCGATCTCAAGGCTAGCGGTGTAGTCCTCGGCGCCAAAGGCCAGGCCGATCAGACGGGTGGAACTGCGGGCGATCTTGATGCAGTTGATCACCCCCTCGGCACTTTCGATCGAAGGCAGGATCTTGAAGCGGCCGATCTCCAGGCCCAACTCCTCCTCGAACTCGGTGAGCAGCGTGTCGAGGGTTTCGACGATCTCCGGGGTGTCGGCCTTGGGCAGACGGATGCCGTCCGGCAGCGCCGGCAGTACCGCCTTGAGGTCTTCGGGGCCCCACTTGGTGTCCAGGGCGTTGATGCGCACCAGCACCTCTTTGTTGCGGTCGCGGTAGCCCTCGAGAAACCGCCGCACCAGGGTGCGTGCAGCGTCCTTTTCGCTCAGCGGAACCGCGTCCTCAAGGTCGATCATCACCGCGTCGCAATGAAAGATCGGGATGTTCTGCAGCATCGAGGGCATGTTCCCCGGCACGTAAAGCAGCGTTCTGCGCAGCTGAAACTGGCTCATGATCAGTCCTCCTCCTCGATGTAAAGGGTTGATACACCGCCGCTGCTTGAGGGGTGGCGCTCGATGCCGGAGACCTCCATCTCGGTGAGCAGGATTTCGCAGGTCGCAAAGACCTCGGCGTCGAACAGGTGGCCTCCGAGCACCTCTCCAGAGGATTTGCCCATCAGGATGTGCAGGTGGCAATCGACCTCACCGCTCTCGTCGAGCATCAGGTTGCCTTCGAGTCCCAGCAGCTCCATGGGGCCTTGGACCGTATGCTGGTGCATCCGCGGTTCGGTGATCGGCAGCCGGGCGCCAGCTTTGATGCCGCGGAAATTGACGTTTTTTACCGAGCCGACCGCCGAAACGATGACCGCGTTTTTCACCCCGGCAGTGCGGGCGAAGCGCAGCAGGTCGTTGCGGATCTGCTCTCCGGGCTTGATCTTGATGATAAAGCGCCGCCCCTGGGACCATTCCTTGTACCAGTAGCCGTTCATTTATAATGACTCCCCGGCCCGCTTGAGGGCTGTTTCAAGGCGTGCTTCGATGGCATAGTCGAGGGCGCCGCGATCACTGACCCTGATGCTGCCGGTTCTTACGCCGTGCTTGTCCAGAACCTGTTGTATGGTTTGCCTGATCAGATGCTCGAACTGTTTTTTGACCGTCGACTCGATGTCGATGGTCAACTCCTGCGCCGGCTCGAGAAAAACCATCAGGTCGCTCGACTGCATGGTGCCGGCCTGAGCCTTTTTACGGATCTCCATCAATGCCTCCTGGTGTAGGTGCGAAGTTCTTCAAGGATTTCCCCGGCCTCTTCGGAAAGGAGATAGTCCAGGGTGCTCGGCGGTACCAGCCGCCGCAATGTTTCATAGGCCTCACGGCGAAGCGCATCACGCACCCGGAATGCGCTGATCACCTGGCCGTCTACCTGGCGCCGCTCGATCTGGACGGTCTCGACCCCAAGGGGGCCGAGGAGCCGTTTCATTGTTTCGCTGTAATGGCGGGTGGTGCGGCAATAAGGTTCGGTGCCGATGAAGCGCCGCTCGATGTTGAAGAAGGGCGCAAGGTGCCTGGCAAAGAGCAGCAGGTCCAACTCCATCTGCAGGGCCCCGGCGCCTGCGGCATCCTTGAGAAAATAGGCTGGAAAGGTCACCGCGCTCACCGCGTAGTGGGAGCTGTCGAGGACCACCACGTTATCCAGGTCCTTTATCCCTTCGCGAACCAGGCGCAGCCGAACGTCGAAGGGAAAGGCCGAACGATCCTCCCTTACTACAAAGACGTAAAGGGTATCCACCTGGGCTGCGGCCTCTTCGATCAGGTAGCGGTGTCCCAGGGTGAAGGGGTTGCAGTTGACCACCACGGCGCCGTTTTGTCCTGGGCGCACAAGATGTCGATGGCTTTGCAGATACCGGGTCAGGCCGCCGCCGAACTCGAGGAGGGCGGCCTGGGGGTGGACGATCAGGGGGACAAAGTTAAGCGCCTCGAAAGAGGCCATGTTGGCTGGCGGAGTGAAGACGAAAAAGCTTTCGTAGCCAGCCTGGTAGCCAAGCCGGGTCAATTCGGAGACCAGCTCGCCAAGGGTGCCCCCGCCCTGGTGGTCAGGTTCGATGGCCAGCATCTTTAAGATGTTTTTGTCCCGCGCCCCGACTCCGGCGAGCCGGAAATTTTCGAAAACCCCGACCAGGTTGTCGCAGATCGGTTCGAAGCTCAGCCCGCAGTTCTCAATGAGTTTTCTGGCCCGGTCCTGGTCCGGTTTGCTTATCAGTTCGATGACCATGACGACAGTGTACCACCCGGATGTTGTATACCAATGGCCTGATTTTTCATAAAATATTCCGTCAAAAAAATGGTCATAAAAACCAATGGTCTGACCAATGCAGGAATCGTACCATGCACTGTTCTGGTTTGGGGGAATTTTTTGGGTGGACTAAGTTAAAGGGGCGGCAGGGGGGGCCTGTTTAGGAGGGAGGGGGATTAGAACATCAAAACCAGAAAGAGGCCACCAAGTCACCAAGACACGGAGAAGGGCTCCAAAGTCAGTTTGGCAGCCTGAGTCTTTTTGCCTTTCTTGGTGACTTGGTGTCTTGGTGGCAATCCGATGTTTCTGGGGTTATTAAGAATATTCAACGCTTTTTAAAAACTATGGTGCTGAATTCTTCGAGCAGATGGTTTTTCACCAGTTCGCACCCAAGGCGTTCATAACGTTGCCGTACGTCAAAGTTTACTTCCCAGAGCACCCCGGATAAAATCAGGTGGGCACCGGCCTTGGCCTTGGCCACCAGGTCATCGGCCACGCCCATGAGGATGTCACCGTAGATGTTGGCCAGGATCAGTTCGAATTCGGTTTCGCGCACGTCCTGGAGGGTTCCACAGACATGGGTGACCTGGTCTTCGACCCCGTTGAGTTCGCAGTTTTGACGGCAGGATTCGACTGCCAGGGGATCTATATCGACGCAGTGGGCGTTTTTGGCTCCCAGTTTGAGGGCGGCGATGGAGAGAATGCCGGTCCCGCTGCCCAGGTCGAGCACCCGAGCATCCCACACCTCGGGCATGGTTTCGAGCATTTCCAGGCAACTGGCCGTCGTTTCATGCTCGCCCGAGCCGAAAGCCCCGGCGGCCATGATCAGGTCGGTTCGGTCGATGGAGGATATCGAGCAGCCTGCCGGAAGAATGCGAAAGCGCCGGCCGATGTCGAAAGGATTGAAGATTCTACTCATGTAAAAGGTCCCTTTCAGATGACACAGAGGTAATCGGTGGTTTCGGTCAGGCCGATTTTTTCCGCACGCTGGCGGATTGGGTTCCATGCTCCCACGACGCCTACGGTAATCAGTATACTACCCTGTCCGGAGAAGAGCGAGTTTGGTGGGCAAACCGGGTTGCAGTGGACCTGGCCGATTTTGTGTGGGTCGACCTCGATCCGGAGACTGACCTCGATGGCCGTTAGGCCAGGCGTAGACAGAGGTCGTTGTCTTCGCCCCCCTATCTTCGGGAAGGTGGCGACATTGCTGAGCGACAGTAGGATGGAGACTCTATGGGCCATTGTCATATCCCCATGGTTCGCAGCAGGTACAGCGCCCCTGTGTAGCTGGCCGCCGAAAGCAGGGTCGACATCATGACGATAGAGCCGGAGAGTTCGGCATCGCCCTTGAGCTGATGGGCCATGATGTAATTGGCGGTCGCCGCCGGTGCGCCGGCCATCAGTACTCCGATCCCAAGGTCGAGCCCGGTGACCCCAAGGGATTGCAGCAGCACTGCAGTAATAAGGGGTAGGCCGATGAGTTTGAGACCGGTTGACAAGCCGGCCCTGAACAGGTCGCCGCGCAGCTTTTCCAGAGAAAATGAGCCGCCGATGGCGATCAGGGCAAGGGGCAGGGTCATGCCCGTGGCAATGTTAAGGCTGCGCTCGAGGATCACCGGCATCGGCAAGGCGAAGTAGCTCCAGAAAATACCGGCGAAAGAGGCGAGGATCAGGGGGTTTCCGGCAATCTGTTTGACCCAGAAAGCAGCCCCGCGGCGGCCGTCCTGGTGGCGCTGAGGCCAGAGCAGGGCAAGTATGGCATAGAAGTTCAACACCGGCACCAGAAATCCCATCAGGATCCCGGCCCTGGTAAAGCCGGCCTCGCCGTAGGCGTTGAGGGTGATGGCCAGGCCCATGTAGGCCAGGTTGCCGCGAAACGCCCCTTGGGCGAAAACCCCGCAGGCCTTGGGCGGGTAGCGGCGCAGCGCTGCATAGGCATAGGCCAGGGCAAACATCAGGGTGATGCCGGCCACCGAGGCAGCGACCAGGGTGGGGTTGAAGTTGGCGAAGAAATCCGCACTGCCGATTTTGTAAAAGAGCAACAGCGGCAGGCAGATGTAATAGACCAGGCGGTTGGTCTGAAACAGAAAGGCCTGGTCGATCAGGCCGAGGCGTTTCAACAGGTAGCCCAGGGCGATGACCAGAAAAACCGGCAGGACAATGGTCAGAATTTCGATAAAAAGGGGCATGGAGACGACTCTTGGCGGCTGTGGGGTGCTCAGAATAACGCAGCGTGTCTGGTAGTGTCCAACATTAATCATTAATTGAATGTTTCGCTTTTAATTCTCTGGACGGCTGTTAGAATTTTGATTACAAAAGCGATATCATTCGCTTTTGTCTCCTGTTACCCCCCTCTTTCTGCTGACAAAGAGGGGGCTTTTTTTGTCCGAAAAGGCTTGAATTGGGGTTGCCCATGGTTTACAAACAGCTTATGCGCAAACCTGAACGTCTTCGTCTTGGCTTGCTGGTTTTTCTGGTTCTGGCCATCACCGCCCTGCATTACCTTACCGGCACTCACAAGGCCCAGTTCCACGATATTTACCGGCGCCTCTACTATATTCCTATCGTGCTCAGCGGCCTTTGGTTTCTGCTGCGTGGGGGGCTGGTCAGTGCCATCGCCGTTTCGATTCTCTATGCTCCCCACGTGGTTTTTCAGTGGGGGCACCATCCCACCGCGGCCATTGAACAGTACCTGGAGATTCTGCTCTACAATGTTATAGGGGTTTTGACCGGCTTTCTGGCTCAGCGAGAGAACACCCAGAAGGTCCAATACCAAAAGACCGCCCAGCACCTTGAAGACAGTTACGCCAAGCTCCGACACCAAGCCGATCTGATCCTCGAGATCGAGGAGCAACTGCGCCGTGCCGACCGTCTCTCGGCCCTGGGCGAGCTCTCCGCCGGCATGGCTCATGAAATTCGTAATCCCCTTGGTTCGATTCGCGGCACGGCTGAGATTCTTCAGGATGGTATCGATCCGCAGGACAAACGTTACGAGTTCACCCGAATACTGATCAAGGAGGTGGATCGGCTTAACAAGGTGGTCCAGGATTTTCTCAATTTCGCCAGGCCGGCCGCCGTCGAAAGGGGCCGGGTGGATATCAACCTTGCTCTGCAGGAGGTACTGGATCTTACCCGTCAGCAGGCCGTCAAGGGGGGCGTCGTGCTCGAGCTGAACGCCCAGCAATTGCCGCTGGTGCTTGGTGATCACGAACAGCTCAAGCAGGCCTTTTTGAACCTGGTGCTCAACGCTTTGCAGGCTATGCCCGACGGCGGCCGACTGGAGGTTACAACCCGGGCCGGCGACCGTGGGGTGGAGGTGGTCTTTGCCGATACTGGCCAGGGGGTACCCCAGGAAAACCTCGAGCGAATCTTCAACCCCTTTTTTACCACCCGTCAGGAGGGGACAGGCCTCGGGTTGGCCATTACCCATCGTATTATTCAGGGCCACGGAGGGCGCATCGATGCCCAAAGCCGTCTGGGCGAAGGGAGCACCTTTACCCTGGTCTTTCCTGGGCGGTAGAAGGCGTGAAAGATTGATTTTATTGTGGAGGGCAGTGTTGGCCCGCTAAGAATTTGATGTTCCGGCACTGAACACTCCACTGGCCCCCCTTTGCAGAAGGGGGGGCAGGGGAATTTGGTCGTCTGTACATATTTCTAACTGGACCATGCTGAGTGGAGGATGATTTGGCCCGTAAAACCTTGCTGTTGATCGACGATGATGATTCCCTGCGCCGGGTGACCGAGTTTACCCTGCATGAAGCAGGCTACCGGGTTGTCACCGCCACCAACGGCGAAGAGGGATTGAAGTTTTTCGAACTCGAAACCCCTGAGGTGGTGATCACCGATATTCAGATGCCGGGGATTTCCGGTTACGAGGTCCTCAAAAGGGTCAAAGAGCAGCGGCCCGCAACCCTGGTCATTGTCATTACCGCCTTCGGCACCCTGGAGCAGGCTGTCGAGGCGATGAAGCTTGGCGCCTATGACTATATCACCAAGCCCTTCAGCCGCGACGAGCTACGCCTGGTGGTAGACAAGGCCTTCAGCTACCGCGGCCTTCAGGAAGAAAACCTTCGTCTGCGCGAGGAGCTGACCGACCGGGTCGATTTCACCAACTTGATCGGAATTTCTGATGAAATGCAGCAGGTTTTCGACATGGTCCGCAGGGTCGCTCCGAGTGAGACCACCGTTCTGATTACCGGCGAAAGCGGCACCGGCAAGGAGCTCATTGCCCGGGCCATCCACCACGGCAGCGAGCGCCGCGAGCGGGCCCGGGCCATCCACCACGGCAGCGAGCGCCGCGAGCGGCCTTTCATCCCGGTCAACTGTGCGGCCATCCCGTCAGAGTTGCTCGAAAGCGAGCTTTTCGGCCATCTTAAGGGCGCCTTTACCGGGGCGGTCAAGGATCGCAAGGGCAAGTTCGAGCTTGCCGACGGCGGTACCCTGTTTCTTGACGAGGTGGGGGAGTTGCCGGTTGAACTTCAGCCCAAGTTGTTGCGGGCGTTGCAGGAGCGCGAGATCGAGCCGGTTGGCGGAGCCACGCGCAAGGTCGATGTACGGGTTGTGGCCGCCACCAATGTCGATATCGAAACGGCCCTCGAAGAGGGCAATTTCCGCGAGGACCTCTATTACCGCCTTGCGGTCATCCCCGTCGATCTGCCGCCGCTGCGTGCGCGGCGCACCGATGTCTCACTACTGGTGCGGCATTTTCTCAAAAAGCACGGTGGAGTCGTTGAGCTCGAGGTCGCTGGGGAGGCGCTGGCTGCCCTGGAGACTTACAACTGGCCGGGCAACGTGCGGGAGCTGGAGAATGCCGTGGAGCGCATGATCGTGCTGCGCCGCGGCGAGCGTATCGAGCTGGTCGACCTGCCGCCGAAAATCCGCGAACAGGACCGTCCGACCGTTTGCGGGGTGCTGAACCTGCCGTCCGAAGGCTATCCCCTCGAAGAACTCGAAAAGGAGGCGGTCATGCAGGCCCTGCGCCAGTGCGGGGGAAACCAGACCCGGGCCGCCGCATTTCTGCATATCCCCAGGCATACGCTGATTTACCGGATGGACCACTGACCACTGACCACTGACAAGTCGTTTCAAAGGAACAAGAAACATGTTTATTTTAAGATGTTTTCTTCTGGGATTTATTGTTTTTGCATCTGCGTCGCCAGCTGTTGCTTACGAGCGGCGAACTGCGGTGGTCGATGCGGTTGAGAAGGCCGGGCCTGCGGTGGTCAATATCCGTACCGAGCAAATTATCAAGCGGCGCTCATCGCCCTTTTTCGGATTCGGGGACTCTCTTTTCGATGAGTTTTTCAACAGCCTTTCGCCTCCCCGCATCTACAAAACCCAATCCCTTGGGTCGGGGGTGATCATTGACCCACGGGGTTATCTGCTGACCAACGCTCATGTTATCGATAAGGCTTCGAAGATCTACGTCGCTCTGCCGGACAGCACTCGGGAGCTTGAGGCTCACCTGGTGGGGATGGATGAGCGCATCGATCTGGCGGTGCTCAAGATCGAGGGCGACAGAAAATTCCCTTACCTCGAACCGAGCCGCTCCGATGATCTTCTGGTCGGCGAGACGGTGATCGCCATCGGTAATCCACTGGGGCTGGGTCATTCTATTACCACCGGGGTGGTCAGCGCCAAGAATCGCCGGCTGCCGATGGGTGATGGGGTTTTCTCCTCCTTTGTTCAGACCGACGCCCTGATCAACCCCGGTAACTCCGGAGGGCCGCTGATCAACATCAATGGCGAGCTGATTGGAATCAACACAGCCATCGCCAAAAAGGCCCAGGGGATCGGGTTCGCCATCCCCATCGACACCGCCAAGCGGGTCATGCAGGATCTCATTACCTACGGTCGTGTGCGCCGGGCATTTTTTGGGGTGATCCCCGGAAGCGTCGGCAAAGCTTTTAGCAGGGCTCGCGGGGCAGGCGGGGTGCTGGTTAACGGTGTTGAGCCCGGCTCTCCTGCCGCCGCCGCCGGAATCAAGGTGGCCGATGTGATCCTGGGCCTGGATGGCAATCCGGTGGGAAATCCCGCCGAACTGCATTCGCTGCTGCATACCTATACCCCCGAGGATCAGGTTGTGGTTGAATTGCTCCGGGGTACCAGGACCCGGCAGCTGACTCTGCGCCTGACCCCGACCCCCGATGGCTATGGAGGCAAATACGCCCGGGAGGTGTTCGGGTTCACCGTTTATGACAGTCGCCGAGGACTTGCGGTCGAAAAGGTTGTCAAGGGTTCGCCCGCCGACCAGGTTGGCATGCAGGCCGCCGATATGGTCGCCGAGGTTGACGGGCAGAAGGTGGCAAGCGCGCAGGAATTTTCCGAAATTATCGAAAGCGTCATCGGACAGGAACCTGTTCGTTTTCTGGTGCTGCGCGGCAACAGAGGGTACTACCTCGATCTGCCCTGATGCGATGATGGAAGGAGCATTACGTGTTAGTTGCAGAGCCACAACTAACGCGAAAAACACTTGAAAATATCAACCCTTCCGACCGTTCATGCTGAGCTTGTCGAAGCATAAGTCGATAGTAAGGTGGCCTTCGACAGGCTCAGGCTGAACGGAGGGAGGCCTTCGACAGGCTCAGGCTGAACGGAGGGGGGCCTTCGACAGGCTCAGGCTGAACGGAGGGGGGCCTTCGACAGGCTCAGGCTGAACGGGGGTCGGCTCAATGACTGTTGAAACGCTACAGGGACATTTCACGTTTGTTGCATCAATCATGTCAATGCTCCCATGAGGGAAGGATAAGAACATGGCAAAACTGCTGGTGGATGAAAATACCCAGCGTAAGGCCGCGGAAACCCAGTTCGAGATGGAGAGCTGGATCGATGGGGCGCCCTTTGAAGATCTGCTGGGGATGACCATCGAGCAGGCCGCAGAGGGCAGGGCGGTGTTGAGTCTGCCTTTTACCGTTAAACTTGCCCAAGGCGGCGGGCTGATGCATGGAGGCGCACTGACCAGTCTGGCCGATACCGCGGTGGCCATGGCCATCAAGACACTGCTCTCTGAAGGCGCCCGGTTTGCGACCACCGAGTTGTCCATGCGGTTTCTGAGCCCGGTGAAGGGCGGGCGCGTAACCGCCGAGGCCAGGGTCCGTGGGCCCGAGGGGCGGTCCTTTTACGGTGAGGCTGTGCTTACTGATGACAAAGGCGTCGAGGTGGCTCGTTTCTGCTCGACCTTTCGGGTGGCCCGCGGCCAGGGGTTCGAGGATTGAACCGGCGGGATTTCGAGATTGAGGTCGAAAGGGTCGTCGAATCAATTCCCGCAGAGTTCATGAGCCGGGTGGAGAATCTCTCTTTCCAGGTTGAACAATGGGCCGATGTGGAGATTCTCGAGGAACTTGGATTCGAGGACCCCCTTGAATTGCTAGGATATTATCGGGGTTGGCCCCTGCCGGAGCGGTCCCACGATTACGGAGGTTGCCTGCCCGATGTGATCCTGATCTTTCAGGGCGCCGTGGAGGAGTATGTACGGCAGACCGGTGAGCCTCTCCGCAAGGTCATCGGCGAGACGATCATTCACGAACTGGCCCATTATTTCGGTTTTTCTGAAGAGCAGATGGATTTCATAGAGGATTTATGGGCGGCCGGCAAGGCGGATTCTTGACTTTCAACGCCCTAGCGTGTAGAAGTTTTGAATACAGTCGGATTAAATTCTGAAAGGTGGGTGTTCATGCGCAAAATTCTGCTCCTTGCTCTGGCTCTGGCGCTGCTGTTACCAACGTACTACCTGTGGGCCGGAGCCAGCCGTCCCGGCGGAGCTCCCGGAGGCAAGGTCGTTATCGGAGAGCAGGCGCCCGATTTTACTCTGAGGGATCTTGCCGGCAAGACCGTGACCCTTTCGGCGCTTGAGGGCAAGGTGGTCCTGGTTAATTTCTGGGCGACCTGGTGCCCGCCCTGTCGCACTGAAATGCCTTCCATGGAAAGGCTTTACCGGGCTTTTAAGGGGCAGGATTTCGAGATGTTGGCCATCAATGTCGAGGAGGACGGCGCCAAGGTGCTGCCCAACTTCCTCAGCGAACATCCCCATAGCTTCCCGGTGCTGCTTGACGAAAAGGCCGAGGTGCAGAGCTCCTACGGGGTCTTCCGTTACCCGGAAACTTTCGTGGTCGGCAAAAACGGGGTGGTGGTCGACAAGGTCATCGGGGCCCGTGACTGGTCCAGCCCGAAAATGATCGAATACATCAAATTTCTGGTCAATGGGTAGCCCTGATGACACCTGGCGCTGATATTACTCTCTGGATTGCCTTTACGGCGGGGATTCTGTCGTTTTTTTCTCCCTGCGTACTGCCGCTGATTCCCTCTTACATTACCTATATTACCGGCCTCTCCTTCGGTCAGTTGCAGGAAGCCCATCCAAACTCCAAGGTGAGGCTTGCGGTTTTATTGCACTCGCTGACCTTCATCGCCGGATTCTCCACGGTTTTTATCACCCTGGGCGCGGTGGCGGGACTGGCCTCTTTTACCTTTCAGGAACATCTTCGCGAGGGCCTCGGCTGGGTTCAGAAGATTGGCGGAATTCTCGTCTTTCTGTTCGGGGTCCATATGAGCGGGCTGTTTCATTTCGGTATCCTGCTTGGTGAAAAACGAGTCCAGCTTCACGCCAAGCCTTCGGGATTTATCGGGACCTTTCTTGTCGGGTTGGCATTTGCCGCCGGTTGGACTCCCTGCATCGGGCCGATCCTCGGAAGCATCCTGGCCATGGTCGCAGGTACCACGGG
>CALZIZ010000185.1 GCA_945787465.1 uncultured Desulfuromonadales bacterium | reverse complement strand
TTCGCTTACGGTGAAACCGGTCTCATGCTGACCAACAACGGTCACACCATCAAGGCCGATTACGAGTCGGGCAGCGAGATCGAGGTTGACGGCAAGACCTACAAGCTGCTGCAGTTCCACTTCCACACCCCCAGCGAGAACAACATCGAGGGCAAGTCCTACCCCATGGAAGCTCACCTGGTGCATGCCGATGCCGACGGCAACCTGGCAGTTATCGGGGTGATGTTCGAGGAAGGCGCCGCCAATTCGGTGGTTGAGAAGATCTGGAGCTACATGCCCGCCAAAGCCAACTCGGACATGGTCGTCAGCACCGAGGTCAGCGTCATGGACATGCTTCCCGAAAACAAAGAGTACTACAGCTTCTCCGGCTCTCTGACCACTCCCCCCTGCACCGAGGGTGTCAAGTGGATGGTGCTCAAGGACGCCGTGACCGCAACTGCTGACCAGTTCAAGAAGTTCGGAAACACCATGCATGGCGACACCAACCGCCCCGTTCAGCCCCTGAACGGCCGGGTGGTCGCCAAGTAATATCGGCAATAAAAGTCAAGCAGCCTGAAACGGCCGCTTCCCTGGTTCATGGGGGAGCGGCCGTTTTTTTTTCATCTAAACCAGGGCTGGGATTGCCACCAAGTCACCAAGCCACCAAGATAAGACTTTTAAATCCATAATCTGGAGCCGGTTTACCAACGCTCCCCACCAATTCGACGGGGATTATGGGGTTCTTGGTGTCTTGGTGACTGTATGGTGGTTTCAGTGGTGGGGTAGGCCCCACTCCGTTCGGCCTGAGCCTGTCGAAGGCCCTGGAAGCGTCTGCTGAACCAATGCTTCGACAGGCTCAGCATGAACGGCAGGCAAATATGTTTCTTGCTGTCCTTGGTGCCTTTTATGGCAATCTGCCTTTCGCCTCCGCTGCGACGTCGCAACTGTTGCTTGCGACAGGGAGGCAACGTCGCACCCTTGGGGTTGGAAATAGACCCTGTGTCCTAAAGTGTTGAAATTGTTTCGAAAGCTTGCCTTCCTCCGATTGGCACGGGCGTTGATATATAGAAGGACAAACAAATTGATCAACCAACCCTCAAAAGGAGGCTACATCATGGCAAACTGGGATCTGTTCAAAGAAATGGAAAACCTGCATCGGGAAATCGACAACGTATTTCGCGGGTTCGGACGCAGCGTGCAACTGGAGCCCGCCTTTCTGCCGGGCCTGGGCATGCGCCGTTATCCTCAGGTCAACCTCAGCGAGGACAGCGAGAACCTCTACGTCGAGGCGCTGGCCCCGGGGATGGACGCCAAGGAGCTTGAGTTGACGGTCATGCGGGGTATGCTGACCCTCTCGGGTGAGCGCAAGAGCGGAAACGGCGCTGAGAAAACCTGGCACCGCAACGAACGAGGTGGCGGTAAATTTCTGCGCACCATCGAGCTGCCGGTAGAAGTTGAGGCTGACTCCGTACGGGCCGAATACAACAAGGGGGTGCTCACCGTGACCCTGCCCAAGGTCGAGGCCGCAAAGCCGAAGAAGATCGAGGTGCAGGTGGCCTGAGGTCTGCCACCCCGATAGGTTGAACCCGCAGATTAATTACATAAGCTATAAGGAGAACGAAAATGGCCGAAAGAGCGATGAAACTTCAAAATCAAAGCAACAAGCCCGTCCAGAGTGAAGAAACCCGCGCCAGAGAGGGGTATATCAGGCCGGCAGTCGATATTTTCGAAACCGACCATGGGCTGACCCTGCTGGCCGATCTTCCCGGGGTCGATAAAGCCGGACTGAGCATCAACATCGACAAGGGGGTTCTGACCCTGAGCGGTAAACCCGAGGCCAGCCCCCGCACGGAGAACCAGCTTCGGGAATTTGCCCTGGCCCAGTACTATAGGCAGTTTCAACTGCCCGAACAAATCGATGTCGAGAGGGTTTCAGCTCAGATGAATGATGGGGTGCTGACCCTGCAACTGCCCAAGGCCGAAGCTGCCAAGCCAAGGCGCATTGAAATCACCAGCCACTGAAAAAACTGAGCGAAGCTGCAGCCGGGACATTTGTCCCGGCCGCAGCACGTTGGACGGGTTTGGGTTCTCCCTGTGAACTTGTTTCTTTTCTGGTAAACTGAAAAAAACAAGTTCGATAAATTCGGGATGTGCAAGCATCCTGGAGGGGAGATACGCCATGCAAAAATATCTGCTCGCTGTTCTGACCCTGATCTTTCTGGTTATTCTGTCACCGGTATTTATGTTCTCAATGCTGGCCCCTTGGGCCTTTGGAACCATTCTGTTCTATTGGTCGGTCTTTGTTTGCTGCATGAGCCTGCTCATTGCCGGCTTGTATGCTTATCTCAATGCCGAGTTGCGCTAAGGGCATCTGGCAAATTTATTTTCATCTAAAACGGCCGTTTCTGACGTCAGAAGCGGCCATTTGTTTTGTCTTTTTCCGTTGCGCCCATTCTATCATCTTTTCTCTATATAATCGCCGCTAATGGCAGCGACCTGCGCCCGACCGATCTCGATGTACCGATGGTCTGCGAAAAATGTCATACAGGGCACTCTTCATCGGCAAACAGGCAGCACCTGGCGCGCATCGCCTGCCAGACCTGCCATATCCCGACCTTTGCCAAGGACGCCCTCGACAGCCAAGCGAGCGAGGCGACGGAAACCCATCGCAGCTGGCTTTCAAATCAGAGTGTTGCGGCGCCTTTTCACCCGACCAGCACCAAGGCCAATGACCTGGTGCCCCGCTACCGGTTCTGGAGCGGTTTCAGCAGCAACTACCTGCTGGGGGATGTGGCCGCGGTCGACTCGATCACTGGCAACTACCCGACCTCAAGGCCCGAGGGCTCGGTTGCCGATGGCCTCAGCAAGCTTTATCCGTTTAAATACAAGACCGCCGAGCAACCGCTGGCCCTGCTCAGTGGTGAGCTGATCGCCCTGGACACCAGTCTCTTCTTTGCCACAGCGGATGCCTATGCGGCGACTCGGCAAGGTCTGGCCAACATGGGGCAGGGCGCAAACGACCCCTACGAGTGGGTGATGACCGACACCTTCCAGGCGCTTAACCACGAAGTCAGCCCGGCCGGGGAGGCCCTGCAGTGTGCCGACTGCCACGGCAGCACCACCCGCATGGATCTCAAAGGGGAGCTTGGTTATCAGCTTAAGGGTTCCACCGCCACGGTCTGCACCCAGTGCCACGGGCGCGAGGAGGTCAAGCCGTTCTACGAGGTGCACAGCAAGCACGTTGAGGACAAGGGCTATGACTGCTCCTGGTGTCACAGCTTCTCTCGCCCCGAGCGGGGGCTGAGGATGCCTTAAACAGAAATTGGTAAAGCGCAAAAAGGCCGCCCCGAAACCGGGGCGGCATTTTTGCGCTTGAAGGGGGGATTTCCTGTTTATCTTCGCTCCGGGCGTATCACCACCAACCGGGTCGGGGTGGCGTGGGCGCGAAACAGGTGGGTGACCCCTGCGGGGATCTGCACCATCTCTGTGGCCACGTGAAAGTCGGGCTCCAGTGAATCGCTGCGCTCGATGCTGATCGAGCCCTCGGCGATGACGATGATCTCCCGGTAGGGGTGTTCCACGCGGGGGGTGGCCTCGCCGTTTCTGGCAAAGATCACCTCGACTTCGAACTCGCCTGAAGCTCCCTGGATCAAACGGCTTATCTCGGCCATGGGCGTTCCTCCAGCAGCGAGAGGTGGCTCATGGCCTGTCTCCGATCATCCCCAGCAGCACGTAGTTGAGGATGCCCCCGGCCTGAAAGTAGTCGACCTCGTTGGCGGTATCGAGGCGGCAGAGGACGTTGATGACCGTCTGGCTGCCGTCGTTGCGGTGGATCACCAGGCGAAGTTCCTGGCCGGGGCGCAGCTCTTGGGTCTGGCCGGCAAGGTCGATCTTTTCTTCGCCGATCAGTTTCAGCTTCTTGCGGTCGTCCCCGCTTCGAAACTGCAGCGGCAGCACGCCCATGCCGATGAGGTTCGAGCGGTGGATGCGTTCGAAGCTTTCAGCCAGCACCGCTTTGACGCCCTGCAGGCGGGTTCCCTTGGCCGCCCAGTCGCGGCTTGAGCCGGTGCCGTACTCGCGCCCGGCGATGATTACCAGCGGAGTCCCTTCGGCGACGTACTTCATGGCCGCATCGAAGATCGACAGCTCCTCTCCGCTGGGAACATGCCTGGTAAAGCCGCCCTCGCGACCGGGGACCATCTCGTTTTTCAGGCGGATGTTGGCGAAGGTGCCGCGCATCATCACCTCGTGGTTGCCGCGCCGCGACCCGTAAGAATTGAAGTCCGCTACGGCGACCCCGTGCTCTTGCAGGTAGCCTCCTGCGGGGCTGTCGGCCTTGAAGCTGCCGGCCGGAGAAATATGGTCGGTGGTGATCGAGTCGCCGAGCAGAGCAAGCAGGTGGGCGCCGGCAAAGCCCTCATAGCCGGGTTTTGCCGCTGTCAGTTCGGCGAAGAAGGGCGGCTCCTTGACGTAGGTGGACTGCTCGTCCCAGGCGTAGGTCTGCCCCGCGGGGACCGGCAGCGAGCGCCAGGCCTCGTCGCCGCTGAAGACCTCGGCGTATTCCTTGCGAAACATCTCCGCCGAAACCTTGGTGACCATTGCGGCAATCTCAGCAGCGCTCGGCCAGATATCCTTGAGGTAGACCGGTTGGCCCTGTCGGTCGGTGCCCAGGGGCTCGCTAGAGAGGTCGATGCGGGTGGTGCCTGCCAGGGCGTAGGCGACCACCAGCGGCGGCGAGGCGAGCCAGCTGGCCTTGACCTGGGGGTGGATGCGTCCCTCGAAGTTGCGGTTGCCCGAAAGGACCGCCGAGACGGTCAAATCCCCTTCGCGCACTGCCGTGGCGATCGGCTCGTCGAGGGGCCCCGAGTTGCCGATGCAGGTGGTGCAGCCGTAGCCGACCAGTTCGAAGCCAAGGGCGTCGAGGGCGTCCTGGACCCCGGCCTTGGCCAGGTAGTCGGTGACTACCTTGGAGCCGGGGGCCAGCGAGGTCTTGACCCAGGGCTTGCGCTGTAGCCCCTTTTCCAGGGCCTTTTTGGCCAGCAGGCCGGCGCCGAGCATCACCGCAGGGTTTGAGGTGTTGGTGCAGGAGGTGATGGCGGCGATGACCACATCCCCCTGATTGAGGGCGTAGTCGGTCCCCGCGACGGCCACCTCGCGGTCCTTGGCGTCCTCAGGGAGGATCGTTTCGAGGGCCTTGGGCAGGCCGGGCAGATTGACCCGGTCCTGGGGACGTTTGGGCCCTGCGAGGCTCGGCTCCACAGAGGCCAGATCAAGTTCGAGGGTGGCGGAGAAAAGCGGCTCTTCGGTGCCTGAATCGCGCCACATCCCCTGGGCCCTGGCATAGGCCTCGACCAGCGCCAGGGTCTCATCGTCCCGGCCGCTGAGGCGCAGGTAGGCGACGGTTTCCTTGTCGACAGGGAAAAAGCCGCAAGTGGCGCCGTATTCGGGGGACATGTTGGCGATGGTCGCCCGGTCGGCCAGCGGCAGGTGGTCGAGGCCCGGGCCGCAGAACTCGACGAATTTGCCCACGACCCCCTTCGCTCGCAGCATCTCGGTGACGGTCAGCACCAGGTCGGTAGCGGTTACCCCCTCCTTGAGTTTGCCTTTGAGGCGAAAGCCAACGACCTCTGGGATCAGCATGGAAATCGGCTGGCCGAGCATGGCCGCCTCGGCCTCGATGCCCCCCACCCCCCAGCCGAGGACCCCAAGACCGTTGATCATGGTGGTGTGGCTGTCGGTGCCGACCAGGGTGTCGGGGTAGGCGAGGCGTCTGCCGTCGGCCTCTTCGCTCCACACTGTTTTGGCCAGGTACTCGAGGTTGACCTGGTGACAGATGCCGGTTCCGGGGGGCACCACCCGAAAGTTCTTGAAGGCGGTCTGGCCCCAGCGCAAAAAGGCGTAGCGCTCGCGGTTGCGCTCCATTTCGATGCGCACGTTCTCGGCGAAGGCTTCGGCGCTGGCGTAGCGGTCGACCTGCACCGAGTGGTCGATGACCAGATCGACGGGGATCAGCGGGTTGATCCGCTGCGGGTCGCCGCCGGCCCGGGCCACCGCATCGCGCATGGCAGCCAGATCGACCACCGCAGGCACCCCGGTGAAATCCTGCATCAGCACCCGCGCCGGGCGAAAGGCGATCTCCCGCTCGGAGCTGCGCTCTTTCTGCCAGGCGACCAGGGCCTCGATATCGGCCCGGGTGACGGTCTGACCATCTTCAAAGCGCAGCAGGTTCTCGAGCAGCACCTTGAGGGTAAAGGGGAGGCGGGAAATATCGCCGAGCTTCTGCTGGGCGGTCTGGAGGCTGAAGTAGTCGTAGGAGTGCTTTCCTGCCTGCAGGGTGCGGCGGGTACCCAGGGAATCCTGTCCCGTATTGCTCATCGATCGATTCTCCTCAACTCTATGGAATTATTTGGAATCTAAGGGATTGGTGGTTTGCTCGTTAATTATAGTCGAAACGACGCGGGATGATTCGGTCGCCGCTGCATCCCGACCCACTGCGTTGCTCGGCGGTTGAATATGGCTCAATATTCGCCCTTCTCGCGCCTTGCGGGTCGGGCGCATCGGCGCCCTCGATCCGACGCAAGACTTCCGCCCGGCTGTACTAGTGAAGAGGGGGGAAATGGGGTTGGCGGGAGGATTCGGGGAAAATTCTGCTGAATTTGATTTTCGTAGTTCCGCTGAGCTACCTCGGTTCGGACGCCAAACTCCCGTTCGGCCTGAGCCTGTCGAAGGCCTTGTCGCGGCCCGCTGAATCGATGCTTCGACAGGCTCAGCATGAACGGGCTGGAATCCGCCGGTGGTGTCCCTTTTGCTTTCTCGACAACGGTGCGTTAAGGCTATCGTCTAACGCATCATGTAAACTTTTGCCTTGGAACGGAGTGTCAACGTTTCTGGAGGTTGGGGCAAGAGGCGTAGCGACGGACCCAACATTTGCCTAAACGCTGATCACCACCTTGCCGAAGTGCGCCCCGCTCTCCATGAAATGCAGCGCCTCTCTGGCCTCGGTAAAGGCAAAGACCCGGTCGACCACCGGCTTTAGGCGGTGCAGGGCGATGGCGCGGTTCATGGTCTCGAACATCTCCCGGGAGCCGACCAGGATGCCCTGGATCCGGGCCGCCTTCATCACCGCCGGCAGGGGGTTGACTTCGCTGCCCTTTGCCAGCACCCCGATCAGGCTGATATGGCCGCCCATGCGCAGCGCGCGCAACGAACTCTCGAGGGTTCCGGCGCCGCCGACCTCGACCACCAGGTCGACGCCCATGCCTTGTGTCAGGTCGAGCACCTGCTGGTCCCACTCCGGCGTCTGCCGGTAATTGACCCCCGCCGAGGCGCCGAGCTGCATTGCCCGCTGCAGTTTGGCGTCGCTGCTCGAGGTGGCGATAACCCGCGCCCCGGCCATGGCAGCGAATTGCAGGGCGAAAAGCGAAACCCCGCCAGTGCCGAGGGTCAGCACCGTATCTCCCGGCTTGAGCCCGCCTGCCATCAGTGCATTCCAGGCAGTCAGCGCCGCGCAGGGCAGGGTGGCCCCTTCTTCAAAAGAGAGGTGTTCGGGCAGATGCACCAGGCCATCTTCGTAAAGCACCACCGATTCGGCCAGCATGCCGTCGATCGACCCGCCCAGGGCCGATTTCGCTTTGCCAAGGTCAACCTCGCCGGCCCGCCAGCTCTGCATAAAAATCCCCGCCACCCGGTCCCCCTGCTTGACCCGGGAGACCCCGGGCCCGACGGCGACAACCTCTCCGGCGCCGTCGGAGCAGGGGATCAGAGGCATCCGCAGGTTCGGGTGATAGAGCCCCTTGATCACCAGTAGATCGCGGTAATTCAGGGATACCGCCTGGATTTTCACCTTGACCTGCCCTGGTCCTGGCTTGGGATCGGGACGTTCGGACAGGGCCAGGGCATCGATGCCGAAGCCGTCTTTGATTTCATAAGCTTTCATCCGATATCCTCCTTTACTTACTGGAGTCTAGCAGGGCGAAGCCGTGGCGCAAGCGGACGGGCGAAATCCTCTCTCAGCAGTCCCCTTCGGCAGAGAGCTCCTGTTCGCTGCGATTCTGGGGCGAGGTGTAGGCCACCCCGACCAGGGCTGCCGCGGAGAAGCAGATGACGTAAATGCTGATCAACAGGGCCCAGACCGGAGGCAGATAGGCGAAGAGCAGGCCCTCGATGACCATTGTGACCCCCAGGGTGAGCACCCCTAGAGTGATTTTTATCAGTCTGTTCAGCATTGTTGTCCCTTTCTGCGCCATTTACCGATCAGCTGCGTTCGTCCTGCCAACCGCCTCCGAGCGCCTTGATGAGAAGGACGCTTGACTGCAGCCGCTGGCCGAGGATCCGGGTCGCCTGCTGTTCGCTCTGCAGGGCGGTGCGCTCGGTATCGACGACCTCCAGGTAGCTCACCAGGCCGGCTTGGTAGCGCTTGGCCGAGAGCGCGGCTGCCTGGCGGGAGGCTTCTACGGCGCGCTGCAGGGCCTGGGCCTGCTCCGAGAGGTAACGCAGGCCCGCCAGGGCGTCCTCGACCTCAGCGAAGGCGACCAGCACCTGCTGGCGATAGCCGGCCACCGCCTCTTCATAGGCCGCCCGGGCCCGCTCCAGGTTGGCCGAATTGCGCCCCGCCTCGAAGATCGGCAGGGAGACCGCCGGGCCCAGGGACCAGCTGCGGCTGTCCCAGTCGAAGAGGCCGGAGGCCTCGGTGCTGGCGTAGCCGGCGCTGCCGGTCAGGCTGATGGCGGGGAAGAAGGCGGTTTTGGCGACGCCGATGCGGGCGCTCGAAGCGGCCATCTGCCGTTCGGCGGCGGCGACGTCCGGACGACGCTCCAGGAGGCTCGAAGGCAGGCCGGGCGTCACCGTCGGCGGGTTCAGGTCAAGCGGGGCCGACGCCAGGGAAAAGGTTGAGGCCGGCTGGCCTGCCAGCACGGCCAGGGCGTGCTCGAGCTCGCTGCGCTGCTTCTGCAGGCCGATCGATTCGGCCTCGGTGCTGGCGAGTTCGGTCTCCGCTCGGGAGACATCGAGCTGGCCGACCTGGCCGTTTTTAAACAAGCTGG
>CALZIZ010000184.1 GCA_945787465.1 uncultured Desulfuromonadales bacterium | reverse complement strand
GGTGAAAAAAATCCGCCCCAAGGTCACCGGGCGCTGCCCCGGGGTGAGCAGCCAAACCGCCAGAGGCACGAAAAAAACAAGCAGCATGGCCGGCAAAGATCGATGCGCCACTTCAAAAAAAGCGAGACCCCGCCGTTGTTCCACCGATTGCAGTAACATTTGCTGCAATTCATCCGGGCGGAGATGATGGGTCGCGGAGAACTGGGTTATAAAACCTGGCAACGCCGGCGGAAGATCACAGGCCGCCATCGGCTTGGGCCACCACTTGACCTTGTCAGGGAACTGCCGCCGCAGATCGCCACAGGACTGCTGGTTGGGATAGAGATCAGTCAACCACAATTTCGGCTGTTCGGCCATCTGCTGCATGATTTTCGGGTAAATCCGCGGCCAGGGTCCGCCCCCGCCCGAACACAAATCGACGATTTGTTGCGTGCCGCAGTGGCGCAAAGCCTCGAGAAGCAGCGGACGCACCGACGCATAAGGATCGAGTCGGGTCATGAAAACCTGTAGAAAATCGGTAGCGTAGTTGCGAAGCCAGGTGGGGCACCAGCTTTGGTCTTCGATTTCCGGCAAATTGAGTCTTTGCATAGCGGACTCCGGGAGGAAGAAGAGGTGCCGGCGATTGGCTTGAATGATCAAGCAAACGGATTGGCAGGTTATTCTCAATTGTCGTAAAAATGATTCCATTTTCAAGCGGATGAATCCAGTAAATAGAAAAAGTTTGAAAAATACTTCGGTAAAATCCCGGCTGAAGTGATTAAGGAGGCAAGGTCTCAACTAACTCGAACCTAGGAGGCTGTCAGACTTGGCGGACCGTAATGAGAAATTGGATGTTCGAGGCCAGATTTTCGAGAAATTGAGAGCGAATAGCAGGGCTATTTGTCGAAAATTGTCGAGGATATGGGCCGATCAGCCGATTTCGCAGTAGGTTCATGTTAAGCCCGACAGCCTCCTGGAATTCGCTGACAGGACAAACCGGACAGGACACTTCCAAAACCATCATTCAGGTACATTCCTCCTCCATATTTTCAGATATCTGACAATTCTCTTCTCTGCGGCCAAACTACATTAAAAGACTTTTCCATTGTCGGTTTTTCAAACCACCTCTAAAGGTTTTTGGCATTAAAAAAACAACATGGGCGCTCGCCTTTTCCATGGTTTCCTCCCTGCAAAAAGGAGTAGCGAGGGTGAACCATTTCCTTCCTTATGGCCCTAATCCGCAGCCCCGGTTTCGTCTTGCCCGTCAAAGCGCCCGGTTGGAAACAAGCGGAGCTTGGGTTTTGTGGGCGCTGTCCGCCATCGTTGTCTCGGTTTTCATGCTGCTGTTGGCCGCCAGCTCCGCTGCCGATATTGGGGCTCTGGGAAAATTCAATGACCCTAGCGGAAAAATCATGAAAACTTGCTAAAACAAGACGTTCCCAGCAGGATACTTTGAGTCGAAAATTCTCAATATATGGGAGGCTTCAATGTATCTCGGTTATTTCGGGTTAGCTGAAAAGCCTTTTAATTTGACCCCCAACCCTCGGTACATCTACCTGAGCAAAAATCACCGGCAAACCTTCGCTCATCTTTTCTAAGGACTAAAGCAAAAAAGCGGATTTGTAGCTCTGACCGGCGAAATTGGAGCCGGTAAAACCACCGTGTTGCGATCGTTTTTAGACCATCTCGATGATTCGAAATACCGGATCGCCATGATCTTTAATCCCTGTTTGTCAATTGACGGTTTAATGCAAAGGATTCTCCGGGAATATGAACTTCCCCACAAAGATTTGGACATTGCCGGGATGCTCCATGTTCTCAACCGTTTTTTACTCAGGCAGCGGCGAAAGGGGCTAACAGTCGTTCTGGTCATTGATGAGGCACAAAATCTGGATCCCCAAGTGTTGGAACAGATCCGGCTCTTGTCCAACCTGGAAACTTCCGACGAAAAACTGATACAGATCATCCTGGTCGGGCAGCCAAATATGGGAAAACTACTCGCGCGGCCGGACATGCGTCAATTGAACCAGCGGATTTCCGTACGTTATCATTTGCGCACCATGGATTTTACCGACACTTGTGGATATGTCAGACATCGTCTTGCAGTAGCAGATGCCAGAGATAATAATTTGTTTTCAAAGATGGCCTTACTGTTCTTGTATCTGTATTCGAAAGGTCTGCCACGAATGATTAATCGTGTTTGTGACAAGGCGATGCTGATCGCCTACAGTGATAACCATCGAAAGGTAGGCGCCCGGACAGCGTGGAAGTCGATCAAGGAGGAACTCAGGGCGGGTAAATATTGGACCCTTATGACTCCCAGGCGGATTCTTTGGGCCAGTGCCGTTTTGCTCATGGCACTGTTGATTCCAAAGGGGATTAGTCTTTTCACTGCAGATCGATTGCAGGTGCAAGCCTCAGCGGGCGGAAATCTCCAGGAAGAAATCGAAACCGGTCTTCTTACTGGCAACCTGGAAACCCATGCAAAAGAATCCGAAGGCCCCGGAATTTTTCAAGAGGGCCCTATGGTGGAACAGGAACCAGCTCTCCCAGCGCTCCATGAAGAGATTCAGCCGGAGACCCTGGTGGCAGAAGAATTCATCCCTGCTGTGGGACCCCTGAAGGAAGAGCTGAGTCAGGCAGGCGAAATCGAGACGGCGCGGGTAGGTTTGAACACCTTGCTCCAATTGTGGAATGCTGAGAGCCTCTCTGAGAGTGCCTACCTGGGCTCCGGGACGGCGATGGTTCGAGCGATCGAGTCCATGGGTTTGAATCTTAATTTTTTCCGGGGACCGCTCGATTATTTACTGAGAATCGGAAGCCCGTCGCTGCTGGTCATCCACCTTCCCGGTCTCAAAGGGCCCCGGTACCTTGCTTTGACATGGGTCGGGGAAAGAATGGCGCAGGTGGTGTCCCCCGGAACGAGGGAGCCTGTCTTGCTGTTAAAAGAGGACCTTAACGAATTCTGGTCCGGCCAGGCCTATATTCTCTGGCGCAACGTCGATGGGCTTCCCACCGTATCCCAAGCGGGTGAGCAGGGTCAGGGGATCTTTCTGCTGCAGGACCTATTAAGGGCGGCGGCTGTTTCAAAACGGGAACCGAATGGCATTTATGATGAGGCGACCATGGAAGAAGTGAGAGCCTTCCAGAAAGGAGTTGGCATTGCCCCGGATGGCAGAGTCGGGCCTCATACCTTGGCATTGCTTTACTGGGTCGCCGGATATGACATTCCGCGTCTGGATAGAAAAATGTGAATTAGTGTCCATCCGGAAGCACCGGATGGGCACTTTCCTGGCGACCTGCTCCAAAACAAGGGCCGGTCAATCAACCGGCCTTCCTTCAAAAGCTACCCCTCTCCAAGCTCCTTCGAGCGCCTGGTGGCCTGGGAGACCACCTCCATCAGGGTTGCCCGCAGTCCCCGCTCTTCGAGGACCTTGACCGCGGCGATGGTGGTGCCGCCGGGGGAGCAGACCTTGTCCCGAAGCACCGCGGGGTGCTCTCCGGTTTCCTTGATCAACTTGGCCGCCCCCAACACCGTCTGCACGGAAAGAGACATGGCGACCTCGCGGGAGAGGCCCTCCTGCACCCCGCCATTGGCCAGAGCGTCGATCACCGTGTAGATGTAAGCGGGCCCTGAACCCGACAGGCCTGTGACGGCATCCATCAAGCGCTCATTCACCACCTCCACCGTGCCCACCGCCTCGAAGAGCTGACGGGCAATGCGCAGGTCTTCCTTGGAGGCGTTGCGCCCGGCACACAGGGCCGTAGCAGCCGCACCGACCAGCGCCGGGGTGTTGGGCATGGCCCGAACCACCCGCGGAGACCCGGAGAAAAAACTTTCGATGGTCGCCGTCGCCACACCGGCCAGAATGGAGATCAGCAGGGTGTCTGGCGATACCGCCGAAGCAATCCCCGTAAACACCTCTTTGGCCAGTTGGGGTTTTATCGCGAACACCACCAGGCCGCATGATTTGACCAGCCCGCCATTATCTTCGGTGGTCTCGACCCCGTAGCGCTCGACAAGAAATTCCCTGCGATGTTCTGTAGGTTCTGAAACCAGGATCTTTTCGGCTGGAAACTCGGCTTTGATCAGCCCCTTGATCATGGCCTCGGCCATATTTCCCCCACCGACAAATCCGATCTTTTCAACTGATTTCATGTTCTGAAGCCCTTTTAAAAAGTGGTTAACCCGTGGCCATCCCGAAACTCCGGATGGCACGCGTTGTTTTTTGGATTGGAAACTAACCCATTCTTTTTCTTGCGGTATTTCTGCAGTTAATAGAAAATCGCTATTGGTGTCAAGATACCATGTTCTTTTTCAAACCGATCGACTTTAAAAAATGTTGACAGCAGGTATAGTCAGGAGTATAAATCCGCACCTTTGCTGAACTTTCTCCCTTCGCCATACGGGGGAGAGGTGCTGGGGTTTAAACAGCTCAGGATTTCATTATGACCTTTCATTCCTTATGAAAGGAGAACATGTACCATGCTATTCAAAACCCCTACCAGTCACTTCTTCTCCTGCGGGTCCTCCGAGGGCACAACAGCACTCAACTCCTTCGACGGCGCTTTGCTGCAGGCCAACATCGGCAACACCAACCTGATCAGGGTGAGCTCGATGATCCCCCCAAGGTGCAGGCTATTCGAGCCCCACACTCTTCCCCAGGGCGCCCTGGTTCCGGCGGCCTATGCCTCGATCACCTCGGAGCAACCCGGCGAGATCATATCCGCCGCCATTGCCGCGGCCTACCCCAAAGACAAAAAACAGGCCGGCCTGGTCATGGAGTATGCATCGCAGGGGAGCAAGGAAGAGATCGAGGCCGTCGCCTGCCGCATGGCCGAAGAGGGTCTGATGATGAGGGGACTGGAGGTCAAAAACATCCGCTCCATCGCAGTCCAGCACCGGGTCGAAAGGATCGGCACCGCCTTTGCCGCCGTCGTGCTCTGGGACCTGGAGGAAGAAGAAGAGGAAGATTTCTCCACAACCTTACCCTGAGCCGAAAAGACCGCTTTCCCCGTGGTCTGACCATAACAACTTAAACACCAGGCGCCGGACCCATGAGAACCAACTTCTGGATTCTGGCTCCTTTATTTTGAATTCCAGGAGTTTGATCATGGATTTGTGGTACACAGAAAAACACTCGGAGAACGTCGGCATCACCATGAAGGTCACCAAGACCCTCTTTTCCGGCGAAAGCGAATTCCAGAAGCTCGACATCGTCGAGACCCTCGAATACGGCAAGATGATGCTCCTCGACGGCCTGGTCATGGTCACCGAGCGCGACGAGTTTGTCTATCACGACATGATCAGCCACCCGGCGCTCTTCACCCACCCGAACCCGAAGAAGGTCCTGGTCATCGGCGGCGGCGACGGCGGCAGTATCCGCGAAATCATGAAGCATCCCAGCGTCGAGCAGGCGGTGCTCTGCGAGATCGACGGCCTGGTCATCGACAAGTCGATTGAACTGCTGCCCTCCATGGCCTGCGAAATCGACGGCAGCAACCCCCGGGTCAAGCTGCACGTCGACGACGGCATCGCCTACATCCGCGAGCACCAGGACGAGTTCGACGTGATCATGATCGACTCCACCGACCCCATCGGCCCGGCGGTCGGGCTTTTCGAAGAGGATTTCTACCGCCTGGTCTTCGGCGCCCTCAAAGAGGACGGCATCATGGTCGCCCAGAGCGAGTCGCCCTTCTACCACCCCGAGATCCAGAAGAACATGTACAAGAACCTGCGGGCGGTCTACCCCATCGTCGAGATGTACCAGGCCTTCATCCCGACCTACCCCAGCGGCTTCTGGAGCTTCGCCTTTGCCAGCAAAAAGTATCACCCGGTCAAGGACTTCGACCGCGAGCGGGCCAAGAACCGCGGCTTCTACACCAGGTACTACAACGAAGACCTGCACCTGGGGGCCTTCATGCTGCCGACCTTTGCGAAAGAAAACATCGCCGGGTAAGCCGTAGTGGCAGGTCTTGTGCCTGCCCTGCGTTTTTCCCGACGTTTCGGACCGAGGGCACCCACAAAGGGGTGCCCCTACAGATTTTCCCAAAACGTTTTCAACCAGTCCCCCCCAGGAGAACCACCGCGATGAACCCCAGACTGAAAAAAAACTGGACCTACGAAGATTCGGCCAAGCTCTATCGTGTCCGTGACTGGGGGGCAGGGTATTTTGATCTCTCGGATAAGGGAGAAGTGACGGTCAATGTCAACTTCCCCTCCGGGGACGTTCAGGTCTCTCTGATGGACATCGTCTCGGGCATCAAAGAGCGCGGCATGCAGATGCCGTCCCTGCTGCGCATCGAAAATCTGCTCGACGCGCAGATCGCCCGGCTTAACGAGTCGTTTCGTGGCGCCATCGCCCGCCAGGGCTACCGGGGAGCCTACCAGGGGGTCTTCCCCATCAAGGTCAACCAGCAGCGCCAGGTCATCGAGGAGATCGCCAAATTCGGCGCCCGCTACAACCACGGCCTGGAGGCCGGCAGCAAGGCCGAGCTGATGATCGCCCTTTCGACCTTGCCGGGAGAAAACAACATCATCGTCTGCAACGGTTACAAGGACCGGGAGTTCATCGACCTCGGCCTGCACGCCCGCAAGCTGGGCTACCGCTGTGTCTTCGTCATCGAAACCCCCGCCGA
>CALZIZ010000183.1 GCA_945787465.1 uncultured Desulfuromonadales bacterium | reverse complement strand
TTTTGCTGAAGCGCCTGCCCAGGGCGGGATGGAGCCTGTGTCGAACCTGCCGATGGCTGAAAAGAGCATTGCTCTGGACGACAGGGAGTTCGGCAAGTATTAAACCATCAGAACAGGTGAAATTTAAAAGGGGCGCCCCGGATCGGGGCGCCCCTTGTCTTTACTCTTCCCGGGCCGATGCTGTCAAAAAGAGAGATTTGACCGGCATGAGATATTTTTCGTTCTGCCTTGCTCAGATGGCCCCTTCGCCCCGTTCGCCAGTGCTGATTCTGAGCGCCTGGGATATCTCCGCGACATAGATTTTTCCATCCCCTTTGAGGCCGGTGTGAGCGGCCGTTTCGATGGCCGTAACCACATCGTCGGCCATCTCGTCCAGGCAGAAGATCTCCACCTTGACCGCCGGGCGGCAGTCTATCTGCTCCTCGCCTCTGGTGCCGCCCCAGCCGAGGCCGTAACCGCAGCTTTCGATGACGCTCATACCTGTGAGTCCCTCGATCTTTCGCAGGGCGCGGATGACATCGTCCAATTTATGCTTTTTGATGTAGGCCTTGACTTCCTTCATGGCTTAAACCTCCTTTTCAACCTTATCGGCGAACCACTTGTAAAGGGCGGGAATGACCAGCAGGGTGAGAATGGTCGAGGTCACCAGGCCGCCGACAACCACTGTGGCCAGGGGGCGCTGGACCTCGCTGCCGGTGCCGCTGGAAAATAGCAGGGGAATGAGCCCCAGCGCGGTGGTGATGGCGGTCATCAGCACCGGGCGCAGGCGCAGGCAGGCCCCTTTGATCGACGCCTCATCGATCGCCACCCCGTCGCGCAGCAGCTGGTTGAGGTAGGTCACCAGCACCATTCCGTTCTCCAGGGCGATGCCGAACAGGGCGATGAAACCGACCGACGATGGTACTGAGAGGTTCTGCCCGGTCAGCCACAGCCCCACGATCCCGCCGACCAGCGCCAGGGGGATGTTGAGCAGGATCAAAAAGGTGTTCTTCAGCGAGTTGAAGTTCATGAACAGCAGCAGCAAAATGACCAGCAAGGTCACCGGCACCACCAGGGAAAGGCGCTTGTTGGCCTGCTGCTGCAACTCGAACTGCCCGCCCCAGTTCACCAGATAGCCAGGCGGCATCTGCACCTTTTCAGCGAGAGCCTGCTGCCCTTCGGCGACGAAGGAGCCGATGTCGCGGCCGCGCACGTTGGTCTGCACGGTGATAAAGCGCTGGTTGTTCTCGCGGGTGATCTGGCGCGGGCCGACGAACTCCTCGATGGAGGCGAGCTGGTCGAGGGGCACCTTGGCGCCGCCGGGCGCGGCAATCAGAATATGTTTGATGGCCTCGGCATCGGAGCGGGCTTGCTGCGCGAAGCGCACGAAGATGTCGAAGCGCCGGATTCCTTCGAAAATCTGGCCCGCCGCTTCGCCGCCGACGGCGGTGCGGATAACGTTTTGCACATCCTCGACGTTGATGCCGTAGCGGGCGATGGCCTGGCGGTCGATGCGAATGCGCAGCTGTGGAGTGCCGGTCACCTGGTCCTTCTGCACGTCGGAGGCGCCGGGGATCTCACGGATCACGACTTCGATTTCGGCCGCCTTCTCTTTGAGCACCTCCATATCTGCGCCGAAAATCTTGATTGCGAGCTCCGCCTTGGTGCCGGTGAGCAGTTCATCGACCGCCGCCGCGATCGGCTGGGTGAAGTTGAACTGGGCTCCGGGGAACCCCTCGAAGGCGTGGCTCATCTTCTCGTAGAGCGCATCGGGGGTTTCGGCGGTGGTCCACTGCTCCTGGGGTTTGAGCTCCACGAAGGCCTCGGCGCTGTTGACCGGGTCGGCATGGGCGCCGACCTCGCCGCGCCCGACGCGGGTGACGATGCGCTCCACCTCGGGAAACTGGGCGAACATGCGACGCTCGAAGCGCAGCATGGTATCACGGGATTCCTCAAGGGCGATGGAGGGGGCCATGGTCGCCCGCACCATCAGATCACCCTCGTCGAGCCGCGGCACGAACTCGGAGCCGAGCCGCGGCAGCACCAGCGCCCCTACGGCGAGCATCAGCACCGCCAGGCCCACCGCCAGCGAGCGATGGCGGACAAAGAGGCTTACCGCCGGGCGGTAGGGGAGCAGCAGCCAGCGAACGATCCAGGCCTCCTTGGAGCCTTCGCCTTCGGCCACCGACTTGGGCCGGCGCATCAGCAGGTGCGAGGCCACCGGCGCCAGCAGCAACGCGTAGAGCAGTGAGCCGAGCATGGCCAGCGACACCGTGTAGGCCAGCGGCTTGAAGGTTTTGCCCTCGACCCCCTGCAGGGTGAACAGCGGCAGAAAGACGATGATGATGATGGCGATGGCGAAGATGATCGGCCGGCCCACCTCGGCGCAGGCCCGGGCGACGATCGCCCTGCGCGAGTCATGGGGGTCGGCCTCGCGCAGCATGCGGTCGGCGTTTTCCACCATGACGATGGTGGCGTCGACCATCATGCCGATGGCGATCGCCAGGCCGCCGAGCGACATCAGGTTGGCGCTGATGCCGAAGATATTCATCAGGATGAAGGCGAAAAAGATCGAGAAGGGGATGGAGAGCGCCACCACCAGGCTGGCCCGCAAACCGCCCATGAAGAGCAGCAGCACGCCTGCGACCAGCAGCACGCCGAACACCAGGGCGTCGGTGACCGTCTTGACACACTTGCCCACCAGGGTGGCCTGGTCGTAGTAGGGGACGACCCTGACCCCCTCGGGCAGCACCTTGTTGACTTCGTTCAGTTTGGTTTTTACGTCGGAGATCACGGTGGAGGTATTGGTGCCGATCAGCTTGAGCACCATGCCGACCACCACCTCGCCGGCGCCGTTCATGGTGGCCAGACCCCGGCGGATCTCGCCGCCGATGACCACGTCGGCAACCTGCTCGAGGTAAACGGGTGTGCCGTCCTTCACCTTGAGCACGATGCGCTCCAGGTCGCTAATCTTTTCGGCCAGGCCGACGGAGCGGACGATATATTCCTCGGCGTTTTTGACCAGGAACTGGGCCCCGACGTTGCCGTTGTTGGCCTGCACCTTGGCGACGATCTCGTCGATGGCAAGGTCGTAACGCAGCAGGTCGGTAGGCCTTACCTGCACCTGGAACTGCTTGACCTCGCCGCCCAGCGAGAGCACCTCGGTCACCCCGGGGACGGTCTGCAGGTTGAACTTGATAAGCCAGTCCTGGATCTCGCGCATCTCCTCCGGGCTGCGGTTGCCGGTTTCATCCTCCAGCACATAGAAGAGGATCTGCCCCAGACCGGTGGCGATCGGGCCCATCTCCGGCTCGCCGAATCCTTCGGGGATCTGCTCGCGAGCCAGCTGCAGGCGTTCGCCCACCAGCTGGCGGGCGAAATAAATGTCGGTGCCATCTTTGAAGTAGACATTAATGACCGAAAGGCCGAAGTTGGAGACCGAGCGGATCTCTTTGAGGTCGGGAAGGCCGTTCATGGCCGTCTCAACCGGGTAGGTAACGTATTTTTCCACCTCCTCGGGAGCCAGACCCTCGGTTTCGGTGAAAACCTGAACCAGGGCCGGCGTCACGTCGGGAAAGGCATCGACCGGCAGCTGTTTATAGCTGAACCAGCCGGCGGCGAGCACCAGCACGCCGAGCACGCTCATCAGCAAGCGGCTGCGCAGAACAAAGCGAATTATGTTTTCCATATAAAATAAGACTCCTTGGCAAGCTGCCAACTCCCCAGGCTGCTAGTGGCCTGTTTGGTTATCGTGTCAGTTAATTCTGAGTCATTTTGGTTGCTGTCAAGGCGTTGCCGACGCAGGCTTAGCCGTGCGCTAAGTCAAGGAGGCACAACGCAGACAGCGGCAAAAAGGGCCAGAATTATAGGACAGGATTAGCCGCACAGGTCACTAGTGGTTGTGGCCGTCGCCGAATGCGCCTTTGCTCAGCTGCGCCTTGAGGGTAAATGCCCCCTTGCTGACATAGCTCTGCCCCGCCTTGAGCCCGGAGATGATTTCCACGTGGGTGGCGTTCTGCCGCCCCGTTTTCACCGGTTGCGGCTCAAATCCCTTGGCGGTGCGCACGAAAATCACGGTGCGCTCCTCGAAGGTCTGCAGGGCGCTCTTGGGGATGACGAGCCCTGCTCCCGTGTTCGCTACTGCCACCTGGGCGGTCACAAAGAGCCCCGGGCGCAGGGTGCCGTCCGGATTGGCGAGCACCACCCGAGCCTTGGCGGTGCGGGTCGCCTCACCCACCATCGGGCCGACCCAGGCGATCTCGCCCGTCGCCTCGGGGATGCTATGGCCGATTTGAATTACCACCGTTTGCCCCTTGCGGATCCGGGCCAGGTCTTTCTGGTAAACATTGATATCGACCCATACCGAGGAGAGATCGGCAATGGTGAAAATCTGAGTATCCTCGTTGACGCTTTCGCCAAGGGTCAGGTGTTTCTCGATGATAGTGCCGCCAAACGGTGCGCGGATGTCGTAACGAGTGTAGGTGGCATCAGGGTGGCGGGGTAGCTCCCTGAGGTAGGCGTCGGAGAAGCCCAGGGCGTGCAGCTGCTGTTCCGCCGAGTTCATCCCGATACGCGCCTCGGCCGAGGCCTGGCGGGCGTCGAGGTATTCCTGTTCGCTGGTGACCTTTTTCTGCCACAGCCGCTCCTCGCGTTCAAACTTGGCCTGAGCCAGTTCCCAGCGCTCGCTGGCCGCCAGGAACGCCGCCTTGGCCTCGGCCAGCTCGCGGCTTTCGATGACAGCCATGACCTCGCCGGTCTTGACCGCATCGCCCAGGCTTTTGCGCACCTCGCGGACAATGCCCGGCACCCTGGGGACCACGTGGGCCAGGCGGTCGGCGTTGAGCACGATCTCGCCGGGCAGCTCGGTGTACTGGTCAAGGGAACCCCCAGCGGCAGTGGCCAGCTCGATGCCGAACTCCTTCAGTTCTGCCGCCGAAAGGCTCACCACTTCTTCACCATGGTCGTCATGACCTGCGTGTTCGTCGTGGCCATCATGCCCGGCCTCATTTTCCCCGTGGGAGTCGGGAGCCTCTTCATCCTCTTCGCCAAACAGGTCTTCGAGGTGCTCTTTTTTTTCGTGGCTGTGCTGGTCGTGGGCGGTTCCTGATTGTCCCGCTGCAGGAGCCGGCCACCAGGTTGTTGTCCCGAAGGCGAGGGCGCCGAGAAAAAGAGCGGTAAACATCAACGGTCTGGTTTTCATCTATTCACCTCAAATCGTGATTTTGATTGGTTGGCGATTTGTGAAGATCGTACAGCGGTGCGCCGATCAGCCTTTCGACCTCGGTGCGTGCCAGGAGGTAGGTCTTCAGGGCCTGCAGGTACTGACCCTTGACCTTGAACAAGGTCCGCTGGGCATCGATGCACTCCTTGTGAAAACAGTTCGTACGCCGGGAGGGCGCTTCCCGGTAAGTATAGCGTGGAAGAAATAGTAAAAAGGATGCATGCGCCGATAAGTTCCGGCAGTATGCAGTCAAATGGGAAGGGACTCCGGCAGGTCCTCTATCAAGGGGCATGCCCTATTGTGGGGTTTGCGAACGAGAAATTAGAAGTCAGAAGGTCGAATGCTGTAGAAAGACTCTGGCTCTTTTTGCTATTCATCTTCTACCTTCTACCTTCTGTTCTCTTAATTCATGAAATTCGAACAGCATAAGGAGCTCCTCCCCGGAAACCAGGCAGGAGCTCCTTTCGCTGGTTTTACTCATTTTGCCTTTTTCCCCACAGCCAGGTAGAGGGCGGGGAGTACGAACAGGGTCAGCAGGGTGGATGTCAAAACCCCGCCGATGACCACTGTCGCCAGCGGCCGCTGCACCTCGGCGCCGACCCCGGTGGAAAGGGCCATGGGCAAAAAGCCTGCAGCGTCGGTGATGGCGGTGGCCAGCACCGGCATCAGGCGCTGGCGACCCGCCTCGGTGACCGCCTCGAAGAGCGAGAGCCCCCCGTCGAGGGCGCCGCGGATAGCTGCAACGAGCACCTGGCCGTTGAGCACGGCGATCCCGGACAGGGCGATGAAGCCGACCGCGGCGCTCACCGAAAAGGGGATGCCTCGCAGGTACAGGGCGGCGATGCCGCCGATCGCGGCGAAGGGGATGCCGGTGTAAATGATCAGCACGTCGCGCAGCCTCTTGAGGCTGAAATAGAGCAGAAAGAAGATCAGCAGCAGGGTCAGTGGCACCACCAGCATCAGCCGTTTCTGAGAGCGCTCCAGGTTCTCGAACTGGCCGCCCCACTCGATGAGGTAGCCTTCGGGGAGGCTGACCTCGTCGGCGATACGCTGCTTCGCCTCGGCGACGAAAGAGGCGATGTCGCGGTCGCGGACATTGGCCTGCACCTTGATCAGGCGCTTGCCCCATTCGCGGTTGATGGTCGAGGGGCTTTGGACCTCGCTGACCTCGGCCAGGCTGCCCAGCGGCAGCACCGCCCCGACACTGGTGGGGATAAGGGTCTCCCGCAGGGTCGCTACGTCGGAGCGTTGGGCGTCGGGCAGCCGCACCACCAGGGGAAAGGCCCGCTCCCCCTCGAATACCTCGCCGACCCGGGGCGAGCCGACCGCCGCCACCAGATCGAGCACGTCGCGGGCCGGCACCCCGAAGCGGGCGAGCTGCTGCTGGTCGACCCGCACCTGCAGGGTCGGCTGGCCGGTGATCTGC
>CALZIZ010000182.1 GCA_945787465.1 uncultured Desulfuromonadales bacterium | reverse complement strand
GCGGTTGAATATGGCTCAATATTCTCCCTTCTCGCGCCTTGCGGGTCGGGCGCATCGGCACCCTCGATCCGACGCAAGACTTCCGCCCGGCTGTACTAGCCACAGAGTTCACAGAGGACACAGAGAAAAACTCTAAAAGAAAGAGGTCCAAAGGGTCACCTCTGTGATCTCTGTGGCCTCTGTGGCAGAAAAAGATTGTTTGTTTGAGCCATACCGACTGTTTCTCCTCGCTCTCAACCGGAAATTGCGATGTCCCGATTCAAGAATTTCATGCTCCTCAAGGGGGCCCGCCAGAACAATCTCAAGAACCTCGACCTGCAGTTGCCCCTGGGGGAGCTGGTGGTGGTTACCGGAGTCAGCGGCTCGGGGAAATCCTCCCTCGCATTCGACACTGTTTATGCCGAGGGGCAGCGTCGCTATGTCGAGACCTTCTCGCCCTATGCCCGGCAGTTTCTTGACCGCATGGACCGGCCCCAGGTCGATGCCATCGAGGGGATTCCGCCGGCCATCGCCATCGATCAGACCAATCCGGTGCGCACCTCCCGCTCCACCGTCGGCACCATGACCGAGCTCAACGACCACCTCAAGCTCCTTTTCGCCAGGGCCAGCCGCCTGTTCTGCGGCGGTTGCGGGCGGCCCGTGGAGCGCGACACCCCGCAGGGAATTTATTCCCGGCTGCTCGAGGCGACGGCTGCCCAGCCAGGTGCCATGGCCCTGGTGGTATTCTCGGTGGCGGTCCCTGAGAATTTTTCTGTCGATGAAATCAAGACCCTGCTGAATGCCCAGGGCTATACGCGCTATCACAGCGAATCCGTCGATGGCATCGAGGTGATCCAGGATCGGGTGCGTCTCGAGCCCGCCCGCCGCGACCGCATCGTGGAGAGCCTGGAGGCGGCCCAGAAATCCGGTCATGGCCAGCTCTATGTCTACACCCTCGATGAGCAGCGGCGCCCCGGGGCCCCCCTGCGTTTCTCCGCCGGTCTGCACTGCCCTGATTGCGACCTGCATTACCAGGACCCGGCTCCCCACAGGTTCTCTTTCAACTCACCGGTCGGCGCCTGCGAGACCTGCCGCGGTTTCGGCCGGACCATGGGCATCGACTACGATCTGGTGATTCCCGACCCATCCAGGACCCTGGCGCAGGGGGCGGTCAAACCCTGGCAGACGGAGAGCAACCGCGAGTGCCAGGACGATCTGGAAAAATTCGCCGCACAGGCTGGTGTTCCCCTTGACATCCCCTGGGAAAAGCTCGATGAAGAGCACCGGCAATGGGTGCTCGAAGGGGAGGGGGGCTGGGATAAGGGGCTGTGGTACGGGGTGCGCCGGTTCTTCGACTGGCTTGAGACCAAGAGCTACAAGATGCACATCCGCGTGCTGCTCTCGCGTTACAGAGCCTACCGGGTCTGCCCGGACTGCCAGGGCGCGCGGCTCAAGCCCGAAGCGCTGCTGTGGCGGCTGGGGGCAGACCCTCAGGCCGGCGCGGTGCAACCCGCAGGGTTGAACATCCACGATCTATTGTTGTTGCCCATCGAAGACTGTCTGGCGTTTTTCGAGGCTCTGCAGCTTCCGGCTCCCCTCGATGAGGCCACCGACCAGCTGCTCGGAGAAATCCGCTCGCGGCTGTCGTACCTGGTCGAAGTGGGGCTCGGCTACCTGACCCTCGACCGCCAGTCACGCACCCTTTCGGGGGGCGAGGTGCAGCGCATCAATCTGACCACGGCCCTGGGAACCTCGCTGGTCAACACCCTGTTCGTTCTCGACGAACCGAGTATCGGCCTGCACCCGCGGGACATTGAGCGGGTTGTCGGGGTGCTGCATCGGCTGCGCGACGCGGGCAACTCGCTGCTGGTGGTCGAGCACGACCCCCAGGTGATGCTCGCCGCCAACCGCATTCTCGACATGGGCCCCGGCCCCGGAGAGCAGGGGGGGCAGGCTGTTTTCTTCGGCAGCCCGGCCGAGCTGCTGCAGGCCGAAGACTCGCTGACCGGCCAGTACCTGCGCGGCCAGAAGGCGGTGGCGCCGGCCGGCAAACCTCTGTTGCCCGACGCTCAGACCGCCTGGCTTAAGGTGCAGGGGGCTGCGGCCCACAACCTCAAGGGGCTCGATGTGGCCATCCCCCTCGGCCGGCTGGTGGTGGTCACCGGGGTGTCCGGTTCGGGCAAATCGACCCTGGTGCAGGACGTGCTCTACAACGGCCTGACCAAGCTCAAGGGCCAGCCTGTGGAACAACCGGGAGCGCATCGGGCCATCGTCGGCCACCAGCAGTTCGCCTCCGTCGAGCTGGTCGACCAGTCGCCCATCGGCCGCACCACCCGGTCCAACCCGGCCAGCTACGTCGGCGTGCTCGGCGCCATCCGCAAGGCGTTCGCCGCCGAGCCGCTGGCTGTCGAGCGGGGGTACACCGCGGGCACCTTCAGCTTCAATTCGGGCAACGGCCGTTGCCCCAGTTGCGGCGGCAACGGCTTCGAGCACGTCGAGATGCAGTTTCTCAGCGACGTCTACCTGCGCTGCGCCGACTGCGACGGCAGCCGCTACCGCCCCGAGGTGCTTGAGGTCAAGCTCTACACCGTCCGGGGAGAGGCCGCCAAATCGATCGCCGAGGTTCTCGAGCTGACGGTGACCGAGGCCCTCGACTTTTTCTCCCAGCTGCCCGGGGTGCTGCGGGCGCTGCGTCCGCTGCAGACGGTGGGCCTTGGGTACCTCAAACTCGGTCAGCCGGTGCCGACCCTCTCCGGTGGCGAGGCCCAGCGCCTCAAGCTGGCCGGACACCTGGCCAAGAAGCGCCGCGGCGGGGAAAAATCACTGTTTCTGTTTGACGAGCCGACCACCGGGCTGCATTTCGACGATATCGCCAAGCTGCTCGGGGCCTTTCGGCAGCTGCTGCAGGACGGGGATTCGCTGCTGGTGATCGAACACAACCTGGACGTAATCCAGGCGGCGGACTGGATCATCGACCTGGGGCCCGAGGGGGGCAGCGGCGGCGGAGAGCTGGTCTGCGCCGGACCTCCGGATGAGGTGGCACGCTGCCAGGCCAGTCATACCGGGGCGGCCCTGCGAACCTACCAGGCGGCCATCGACTCGTTGCCGCAGCAGCTTCCTGATGAGGCTGTCGAGCCGGCCGGGGCCGAGCAGGCGATCCGGGTGCTCAACGCCCGGGAGCACAACCTGAAGAACATCGACATCAGCATCCCCCGCGACCGCTTCACCGTCATCACCGGGATCAGCGGCAGCGGCAAGAGCACCCTGGCCTTCGATATCCTCTTTGCCGAGGGGCAGCGTCGTTATCTCGAATCGCTCAACGCCTATGCCCGCCAGTTCGTGCAGCCTGCCGCCCGCCCCGAAATCGATGCCCTGGTCGGTATTCCGCCGACGGTGGCCATTGAGCAGCGCACCAGCCGCGGCGGGCGCAAAAGCACCGTGGCGACCATGACCGAGGTCTATCATTTTCTGCGACTGCTCTTCGTCAAGCTCGGCACCCAGCACTGCCCCGACTGCCAGGTGCCCATCGAGCCCCAGACCCCCGAGTCGATCCTGGCGCAGATCATGCGGGATTACCGCGGCCGCAGCATCACCCTGCTGGCGCCGCTGGTGGTGGCGCGCAAGGGCTACTACACCGATCTCGCCGCCTGGGCGGCGGGCAAGGGCTTCGAGTGCCTGCGGGTCGACGGCGCCATGCTCGCCACGGACGACTGGCCCCGCCTCGACCGCTTCAAGGAGCACAACATCGAGTTGCCGGTGGCAGAGCTTGAGGTCACCCCCGAAGCCGAAGGCGAGTTGCGCACCTTGCTTCGCCGCGCCCTCGATTTCGGCAAGGGCGTGGTGCAGATCGCCCCTGATGGCCCGTCGGGGGGAGGCGAAGTGATCTTCTCGACTCTGCGCGCCTGTCCCGGTTGCGGGCGCAGCTTCGAGGAGCTCGATCCGCGGCTCTTCTCCTACAACTCCAAGCACGGCTGGTGTTCCCATTGTTACGGCACCGGGCTTGTGCTCAGCGGATTCGACGAAGAACAGACCGGCGAGGAGATCTGGTGGAACGCCTGGTGGGAAGGGGGCGAGCAGACCTGCAGCGCCTGCCAGGGCCAGCGGCTGCGCCCCGAAGCGCTGGCGGTGCTCTTTGCAGGACGATCGATCGCCGAGATCGCCGCCCTGTCGGTAACCGCGGCCAACCAGCTGCTCGGGGATATGAAACTTGACGGTCGCCAGCAGGAGATCGCCCGCGATATTCTCGCTGA
Source organism: uncultured Desulfuromonadales bacterium (assembly GCA_945787465.1). Lineage (GTDB taxonomy): Bacteria > Desulfobacterota > Desulfuromonadia > Desulfuromonadales > Trichloromonadaceae > CALZIZ01. The sequence goes on along the minus strand of CALZIZ010000182.1, from coordinate 2,407 downwards.
ACTCGCTTCGCGACTGGCGTTTCTCCAGGAGGTGGGGCTCGGTTACCTGACCCTGGACCGCTCGGCACCGACCCTCTCCGGCGGCGAGGCGCAGCGCATTCGCCTGGCCTCGCAGATCGGCTCGACCCTGCGCGGGGTCTGCTACATTCTCGACGAGCCGACCATCGGCCTGCATCCGCGGGATAACCGCATGCTTCTCGATACCCTGCACCGCCTCGAAGCCAAGGGCAACACGGTGGTGGTGGTCGAACACGACGAAGACACCATCCGCCGCGCCGAGCACCTCATCGACCTGGGGCCGGGCGCCGGAGTCAACGGCGGCAGGGTCGTCGCCGAGGGGACGGTCGCCGATCTGATGGCCAGCCCCGAGTCGATAACCGGTCGCCTGCTCAAAGAGCCCCTGCAGCATCCTCTGGTCAAGGCCCGTCCGACCAAGCCTGGCTCAGGTCCGGCCGTGGAGATCATCGGCGCCGGCCTGCACAACCTCAAGACCAAACGGGTCGCCATCCCCTTGGGGAGGCTGGTGTGCGTCTCCGGAGTGAGCGGCAGCGGCAAGAGCAGCCTGGTGCGCGGGGTGCTGCACGAAAACCTGCGTCGCCTGCTCGGTGCGGGCAAAGGCGAATCGGCCGGCTCCCCGCAAGGGATCAAGGGGTGTCGCGAGCTCAAGGGGGCCGAATACCTGCAGCGGGTGCTCGAGGTCGACCAGACCCCCATCGGCAAGACTCCCCGCTCCTGCCCGGCGACCTATGTCGGCTTCTGGGACGAGATCCGCCGGCTCTTTGCCGCAACACCGGAGGCGAAAATACACGGCTACAAACCGGGGCGTTTTTCTTTCAACGTCAAGGGCGGCCGCTGCCCCGCCTGCGAAGGGCAGGGGATCAAGAAGATCGAGATGAGCTTTCTGCCCGATGTCAAGGTCCCCTGCGAAGAGTGCGGCGGGGCCCGCTTCAGCCATGAGACCCTTCTGGTGCGCTACAAGGACCGCAGCATCGGCGAGGTGCTGGCGATGACCGTCAACCAGGCCACCGAGTTCTTTGCCGCTCACTCCAGGATTCACCACGCCCTGCAACTGCTTCAGGACGTGGGCCTGGGCTACCTGACCCTCGGTCAGCAGAGCCCGACCCTTTCGGGCGGCGAAGCTCAGCGCATCAAACTGGTCACCGAACTGGCCAAGGCAAAACCAACATCCAGACCCTCGTCACCCGTCACTCGCCAATCCTCACTGTATGTTCTGGACGAGCCGACCATCGGTCTGCACATGGCGGATGTCGAAAAGCTCATCCGCGTGTTGCACCGCCTGGTCGAGGCCGGCAACACGGTGGTCGTCATCGAGCACAACCTGGATGTGCTCGCCGAGGCCGACTGGCTCATCGATATGGGGCCCGAAGGGGGCGAAGGGGGTGGTCAGGTGGTTGCCCAGGGGACTCCCCGGCAGGTAGCCAGGGCCACGCGAAATTCCCACACGGCGAGGATTCTGGCCGAGTTTCTCGCCGAGCGTTGGGTGGGTAAATGAGAAGTTTCGTGAACAGGCTTAGCCATCTCGGGAGTTATTGCGAGAGCATCCATCTGTAGGAGCGACTTCAGTCGCGAAGCCTTTTCCCCACAGACCATTCGCGACTGAAGTCGCTCCTACAGGGAAACAGCCTGAACCTCCGTGGTTTTCCTCTGGGACGCTGTGTCTCTAGTGAGCGAGGCGAACGGGTGGCATTTACCATACCGGACGCTGCGGATTTTTTTATTTCACGTATACACTTTTATTGGGTTATTTTTAGGCTTCACATTTTCCCAAGACTGCTTTGCCCCCGAGGACCCTTGCGATGCCCGAATATTTTTGCCTGCCCTTTTCCACCCATCCCCTGCGTGATGCCCTTTACGACGAACTGCATGCCCGGCCCTTTCAACTGATTACCACCCCGCAGCAGATCTCGCATCTGGCGATCAAGGCCAAGCCCAGAGAGATGGACCAGGCCTACGGCCTGCTCTGCGAACTCTGCCGGCGCTACAGCGTCAACCAGCCGGCCCCTGAAACGGTGAGCTACCAGCAGGACTTCGGTGAATTCACGGTGCGCTGGGAGAGGCACATGGAGTTTTACTCCCTGACCTTCCTGCGACCATCGGCGCCGAGCGGAGAGCCTTTCGAAAATCCAATGATCCAACTTGTGCCGGGGGACTGGATGGCGTCTCTGCCGGGGCAGGCGGTGGCGGCCTTCCACATTGTGGTTGACAATGGGGCCATCAATGTTGATGACCAGGCCCTGGTCCGCTATTTCGAGGGGCAGCGGCTGATTATGAGCCAGCCGAGAGACGGCGGGGCCTATCTCTGTACCGCCTTCAAATTGCACAGCGACGGATTCGGGCGGTTTCTGATCCAGAATCGTGGCCTTTCCGATTACCAGATGGGGCGCCT
>CALZIZ010000181.1:7172-11209 GCA_945787465.1 uncultured Desulfuromonadales bacterium | reverse complement strand
CTCCCCCGAGCACAAGCAGGCCAACGAGTACCGGACTCTGGCACAGAAGATCGCCGACAACAAAATGTTCGTCATCCCCACCCCGCTGGAGATGGAAGATCTCGAAGACCTGCTGATGGAGTTCGGCATCATGGAAGCTGAGGACGAGACCATCGTCGGCAAGGCCGAAGGCGCAGCTTGAGGCAGTGATTGGTGATTAGTGATTGGTGATTGGTTAGAAGCCCGAATGGTAATAGATCTGGTTTTGACGTGATTGGTTTTGCCATTCACGAATAACCAATCACCAATCACCGCATTTACAGGAGTGACGAAATATGTCTGAAGTGAGAGAGCCCGTCGAGGGCATTACAAAAGAAAGAACCGAGAAGCTGATCGAGGAGACCCTCGCGGCGATGCCTGAAAAGGCCCGGAAAAAGCGTGCGCCTCACCTGGGTGCCAACGAGCCGACCGCTTCGGCCTGCGCGGTCAAGTCGAACAAGAAGGTTGTTCCCGGCGTGATGAGCCAACGCGGCTGCGCCTACGCCGGCGCCAAAGGGGTGGTCTGGGGCCCGATCCGCGACATGATCCACGTCTCCCACGGCCCCGTCGGCTGCGGTGTCTACAGCTGGGGTACCCGTCGTAACCTGATGCAGGGCATTCCCGGCGTTACCTCCTTCCCCATGGACTTCACCTCCGACTTCCAGGAGCGTGACATCGTTTATGGCGGAGACCAGAAGCTTGAGGTTCTGCTCAAGGAAGCCGATGAGCTCTTCCCTCTGAACAAGGGTCTTTCGATCCTCTCCGAGTGCCCCGTCGGGCTGATCGGCGACGACATCAACGCCGTCGCCAAGAAGATGGAAGCCGAACTCGGCAAGCTGGTCGTCCCCTGTAACTGCGAAGGTTTCCGCGGCGTCTCCCAGTCGCTCGGTCACCACATCTCCAACGACTCGATCCGCGACCACATCATCGGCAAGTACGAATTCGTCGAGGAAGCCGGTCCCTACGATGTTGCCCTGATCGGTGATTACAACATCGGTGGTGACGTCTGGGCCGCCAAGCCGATCCTCGAAGAGATTGGCCTCAACGTAAAGAGCGTCTGGACCGGCGACGGCGAAGTCGAGAAGATTGCCGCCACCCACACCGTCAAGCTCAACCTGATCCACTGCTACCGTTCCATGAACTACATGTGTAAGGTCATGGAAGAGAAGTGGGGCATCCCCTGGCTCGAGTACAACTTCTTCGGCCCGACCAAGATCGAGGAGAGCCTGCGCGCCATCGGCCAGCTCTTCGACGAGACCATCCAGGAGAAGGTCGAAGCGGTCATCGCCAAGTACAAGCCGGTGATGAATGGGGTCGTTGAGCAGTACCGTCCCCGTCTCGAGGGCAAGACCGCCATGCTCTTCGTCGGTGGCCTGCGCCCCCGTCACACCATCGGAGCCTACGAGGATCTTGGCATTCAGATCACCGGCGCCGGTTACGAGTTCGCTCACCAGGACGACTACGACCGCACCTCGCCGGAGATGGCCAAGGACACCATCATCTACGATGACGTCTCCGAGTTCGAGCTGGAGAAATTCGTCGAAGAGTTCAAGCCTGACCTGATCGGCAGCGGTATCAAGGAAAAGTACGTCTTTCAGAAGTCCGGCATCCCCTTCCGCCAGATGCACAGCTGGGACTACTCCGGCCCCTACCACGGCTACGAAGGGTTCAAGATTTTTGCCCGCGATATCGACATGGCGATCAACAGCCCGACCTGGAGCCTGGTGAAAGCACCGTTTTAAAGGCAGTGATTAGTGATTGGTGATTTGTGATTGGGCAGAAGCGTTGACCCAAAGCCAATTGCGAAACGATGGATGTAGAAGACCGTGATTTGTGATTGGAGAAAGGTTTTAACCAACAACCAATCACGAATCACCAATCACCGACATATAAGGAGTTATCGCCATGAGCGAATGCACATTGAAAAAAGTGACCGAGCACTCTCCCGAGGAGATCGAGCGGGTCAAGGAATGGATCAATACCGAAGACTACAAGGAAAAGAACTTTGACCGCAAGGCGCTGGTGGTCAATCCGGCCCACGCCTGTCAGCCCCTCGGGGCCCAGATGGTGGCTACCGCCTTTGAAGGGAGCCTTCCTTTCGTTCATGGTTCCCAGGGGTGCGCTTCTTACTTCCGCAGTACCTTCAGCCGTCACTACCGCGAGCCTGCCGCCGCTACCTGCGACGCCATGACCGAGGACGGCGCGGTTTTCGGGGGGCAGAACAACCTCTTTGAAGGTCTGGAGAACGCCTACGCACTGTACAAGCCGAAGATGATGCCGGTCTACACCACCTGCATGCCCGAGGTTATCGGCGACGACCTGACCGCCTTTATCCGCAACGCCAAGCTGCAGGGGCATATCCCCGAGGAGCTGCCGACCCCCTACGCCAACACCCCGAGCTTCAACGGCACCCACATCCATGGCTATGACTCGATGATGCTGGCCATTCTGAAGTACCTCACCGAGGGGCAGAAGGTCGAAGGCAAGTGCACCGGCAAGCTCAACCTGATCCCCGGCTTCGACGGCAACACCGGAAACACCCGCGAGTACAAGCGCCTGCTCGAGGCGATGGACATCCCCTACACGGTGATGGCCGATACCTCCGAGGTCTTCGACACCCCCTGCGACGGCACCTATAAGCTCTACGCCGGCGGCACCAAGCTCGAGGATGCGGCCGAGTCGATCAACGGCAAGGCGACCATCTCCCTGCAGAAGTACTCCACTCTCACCACCATGAAGTGGATCGGCAAGGAGTACTCCGGGGCGATCGAAACGATGCCGATGCCCTTCGGCGTCAAGAAGACCGACGAGTTCCTGATGAAGCTCTCCGAGATGTTCGGCAAGCCGATTCCCGAGAAGCTCAAGGAAGAGCGCGGCCTGGCCGTTGACGCCATGACCGACGCACATCAGTACCTGCACGGCAAGAAGTTCGCCGTGGTCGGCGACCCCGACTACCTGATCGGCATCGTCAGCTTCCTGCTCGAGATGGGGGCGATCCCCCATCACGTGCTCTGCAGCCGCGCCACCAAGAAGTTCTCCAAGGAAATGCAGGCGCTGCTCGACTCCTCGCCCTTCGGCCAGGGATGCACCGTCTACATCAACAAGGACCTCTGGCACATGCGCAGTCTGCTGGTCACCGATCCGGTCGACGGCATCATCGGCGACACCCACGCCAAGTGGGCTGCTAGAGACGCCAAGATTCCCCTGTTCCGCATCGGTTTCCCGATCATCGACCGCGTCAACCTGCACCGTTCTCCCGTGATCGGCTACCAGGGTGCGATCAACATCCTGACCATGATCGCCAACAAGTTCCTCGATATCAAAGACGAGACTTGCGAAGACCAGTGGTTCGAGATGATGCGCTAAATATGTGAGGAGTGAGGGGTGAGGGGTGAGGAGTGAGGCGTAAAAGCCAAACCTCCTTGCCTCTCGCACCTTCTCTCTCAATTTTTTATTTTCACTGGTAAGCCAAACCCTCTCTCCCTCAAGAGGTACCTGATATGGCAACACCCGACTACGACAGCAATCTCACCGGCAAGGCCCCAACAGCCGGGAGTTCATTGGGTATGCCGCTGGACCTCGGAATCTTCTGCGGTGAAAGGTTTTGAGATGATAAGGACCCGGCGTTTCGAAATCATCGACAGCAACAGAAAGCGAGGTTTGTTTATGAAAGTGGCATTCGCAAGTACCGATAAAGTTCACGTTGATGAACACTTCGGCCGCGCCGAGCAGTTTTATATCTGGGAAGTCAGCCCCGAAGAGGCCGAGTTTACCGGGGTGGTGCAGGTGAAGACCGAAGGCGATGATGAGGCCGATCGTATTGAGGCCCGCTGCGCCGGTCTTGATGACTGCGCCCTGGTTTACGTTGCCCAGATTGGCGGCCCGGCCGCCGCGCGGTTGGTTCAAAAAAAGATCCACCCGATCAAGAGCAAAGAGCAGGAGCCGATTACCGATGTGGTCGTCAAACTGCAGGAAGTGCTCAAGGGGAGTCCTCCCCCCTGGCTGCGCAAGGCGATGCT
>CALZIZ010000181.1:0-7101 GCA_945787465.1 uncultured Desulfuromonadales bacterium | reverse complement strand
TGACCGGAAAAACCAGGGGAGGGGCTGACTGGACTCCCACCTTCGCTGAGGCTGTCGACTCGGAAAAATGTATCGGCTGCGGCCGCTGCTTCAAGAGCTGCGCCCGCAAGGTACTCGGTCCCGAGGACCTGGTCGATGAAGAAACCGATTCGACCCGCATGATCATGACCATCGTTGCCAAGGACAACTGTATCGGCTGCGCCGGTTGCGGAGTGGCTTGCCCCAAGAAGTGCTTCAGCTTCACCACCCTGGAAGCGTAAAAGACGGTGATTTGTGATTGGTAATTCGTGATTAGTCGGATCGTCCCCCGGCTATGCCGGGGGGACACTGATTTTACCAATAACCAATCACCAATCACCGGTTTTAAAGGAGTCCCTATGCTCATCGCTGTCGCCTCGAAAAGTGGAACCGAAGTCGATCAGCACTTCGGGCATGCCGAGCGGTTTCTCGTTTACGATTACAACCAGGGAAACCCCGTGTCCGTGAAAGAAGTCCAGGTCGAAAAGTACTGTTCTTTTAACCCGGACAATCCCTTTCGGCACAGCCAGTTCGGTGCCATTGCCGAAGCTCTCAAGGGCTGCAAAGCGGTAGTGACGGCGATGATCGGCGAATTGCCGAAACAGGAACTGATCAAAGTAGGCATCGAATCGATCGTTGCCGAAGGACCCATTGAAGACGCCTTGCACGCGGCTTGTAACGCTTTAAAGGCAAAGGCGTAATATGTAATGAGTGATGTGTGACATGTAAAACCCTCGCAAGGCAATTTTTCTGTATTTCACGCATCACTTATTACTCATTACTTATTACGATTTTGCTTTGAGAATTTGTGATGAAAAAAAGTTCTTTCCAGAGATGCAATTGCCTATGGCATAGGCAGAAGGGTATTGAGGGATCCCTTCTGCCTAGATTTTTTGGGGACTTACCCTTTGGCACGCTATATGCTAACTTTAAACCACAACAATTGAATATTTCAGGTACAAGGTTGTATCTGTAGATATATGGCAAAGAAGCCCCGGGAAGGAGACCATACCTTCACGGGGTTTTTTCGTTCAACCTGAACAGCAAAGGCGCTTGGGGATTATCCCCACGCGCCTTTTTTCTTTTTTGGAAAGGAGTCCGACCATGGCAAGCGGATGCCCGATGATGAAAGCGAAGGCCCAGACCGATCACCCCTGCTTCGGCGGCGACCACTCCAAGGCCGGCCGCATTCACCTGCCGGTGGCTCCGGGGTGCAATATCAAGTGCGGCTTCTGCGAGCGCAAGTTCGACTGCGCCAACGAAAGCCGCCCCGGCGTCACCAGCAAACTCCTCACCCCCGAACAGGCGGTGGAGCGGGTCAGGCTGGTCAAGCGACATATGGACAACAAGGGGGGTGCCAAACTAAAGGTTGTGGGCATCGCCGGCCCCGGCGACCCGCTGGCCAATCCAAAAACCTTCGAGACCTTCAAGCTGGTCCGGGAGGCCTTTCCCGAGATGACCCTCTGCCTGTCGACCAATGGCCTGGTGCTGCCAGAGATGATCGACACCATCGTCGAACACGATATTCACAGCCTGACCGTGACCATCAACGCCCTGACCCCCGAAACCGGCGCCAAGGTCTACGAGTGGATCAGGACCGACGGTCAAAAGCTGGTCGGCAAAGAGGCCGCCCTGATTCTGCTCGAGCAGCAGCTCAAAGGGGTCAAGCTGGCCGCTGAGGCCGGGCTGCTGGTCAAGGTCAATCATGTCTACATCCCTGGTGTCAACGATCACGAAACCCTCGATCTGGCAGTGCTGATGCGCGATCTGGGAGCAAGCATGATGAACATCATGCCGGTGATTCCAGTCGGGCTGTTCAAAGATATCGAGCAGCCCTCCGATGCGACCATGGAAATGATCCGCAACCAGGCCGAACTGATCCTCTCCCAGGCCCGTCACTGCAAGCAGTGCCGCGCCGATGCCGCCGGGGTGGTGGGGCAGGATATCGACCTCGAGCAATTGCATTCGCAGGCAAGTTGAAAATTTAAATCGGCCTCTCGCCCGCTCATTGCATTGCCTCGAGCACGCAGAGGTCACAGAGAAAAACACAAATATATAAAAAATCAAAACCTTGATTTAGCCACGGATCAATTCTGATAAAGGCGGATTAGACAAAGGCGTAGGATGGGTCAAGGAACGTAGTGACGGACCCATCAACCATCTACCAGCAACATATCACCGCATGGGCATCGCTGCACTCTGCCCATCCTACTCGGTTTGATCCCTCCTTGGGGTTTTCTCTGTGTTCTCTGTGTTCTCTGCGTGCTCGAGTGAGCGAAGCGAACGGGCGAGAGGCCGATTTTTTAAGGACGTTTTCCCTATGAACGAACTGCTCACCTTGACCATCGCAGAGCTTCTCAACCGCTACCCCGAAACCCGCCCTGTCTTCGCCGCCCATGGCCTGGAGACCCTGGTCAGCGAGGACGGCATGCGGGTACTGGCCCCCTTTCTGACCCTGGGCACCGCCCTGCGCAGCCGGAATATCGGTACCGAGAGCTTTCTTCGCCTGCTCGAAGAAGTGGTGGTCGCCGACGAGGTGCTCGAGGCGCCAGGCCTGAGCGATTTTCGTGACCAGGGAGATCTGACCCTGCTGGCGCTGATGCCCTGCGGACTGAAGGTTCCTTTCGGCAGGGTGGTCAGCAGCTTTCTCGAAGAGTTGAAGAGTCGCGAGGGCATGCAGATCACCTACGCTGTGGAGGGGAATCTCAACCAGGAGCTGTCCTATTACCCTTACGTCAACACCATCGAAACGGTGAATGAATTGCCTGATATCATCGTTTCGGCGGATTTCAATGCCTTCTATTCTCACCGTTTCTACCAGCGCTTCGTCGAAACCGGCGACTTTGTCAGCTATGGCGATATTGCGTCGACGGCTGCTTTTGCCGCGGCCGGTATCCCCGACCCGCAGCGGCAGTACTTTGTTTTTGGCGTCAACCCGCTGGTGATCGTGGCCGATCTCGACAAGGTCGGCGAGAGGTCGTTGCCGACCTGCTGGGACGATATCCTCGACCCGACCTGGGAGCGCAGCATCACCCTGCGCGGCAATGAGGATTTCTTCTGCCACGCCGTGCTGCTGCCCTTCTATCAGCAGGGCGGAGCCGAGGCGCTACGGAAGCTGGCGCCCAACGTCATGGATGGGCTGCACCCGGCGCAGATGGTCAAGCGAATCGACAGTGGCCAGGGTGGCGCGCTCTACGTGATGCCCGAGTTCTTTGCCCACCGTGTCAAGAACCAGCAGCAGATCAAGATCATCTGGCCGCAGGACGGCGCCCTGGCCAGTCCGGTGACCCTGCAGGTGAAAAAGAACAAAGTCGAAGAGCTCAAACCGGTGCTCGATTACCTGACCGGTCCTGAACTGGCAAGTGCCATGGTCGGCGCCCGGTTTCCCGTCCCCCATGCCGAGGTCCCCGGCGAACTGCAGGACGCTCCGCTCAAATGGCTCGGCTGGGACTGGCTGCGCAACAACGACCTCTCCGCGGTCAATGCCGCGATCGACAAGGTCTTTCTTCCGGCCGTAAAAGGAGTCTTCAAGTGACGCTGGTCACGGTTGCCGGGCCTCCGTCCTGCGGCAAAACCTCGGTGATTCTGCGGGTCGCCGAAGCGCTTGCCGGCGATGGGCTGAAGGTCGGGGTGATCAAGTTCGACTGCCTCTCCAGCGACGACCAGCAACGCTATGAAAAGGCCGGTATCCCGGTGAAGACCGGCCTTGCCGGAGGCCTCTGTCCCGACCACTTTTTCGTGGCCAATATCGAGCAGGGGGTGCAGTGGGGGCGGCGCAGCGGTTTCGACCTGCTGATCAGCGAGAGCGCAGGGCTGTGCAACCGCTGCTCGCCGCATATCCACCAGGTCATGGCGGTCTGCGTGGTGGACAATCTCAGCGGTGTCCATACCCCGCGCAAAATCGGCCCCATGCTCAAGACCGCCGATATCGTCGTGATTACCAAGGGCGACATCGTCTCCCAGGCCGAGCGGGAAGTTTTTGCCTTTCGGGTCAAACAGGTCAATCCCAAGGCGGCGGTGCTGCCGGTGAACGGCCTGACCGGGCAGGGCTCGCTGTTGCTGCAACGGCATTTGCAGAAGGCGCCGCAGGTCGATACCCTGGAAAACGTGCGCCTGCGCTTCTCCATGCCCGCCGCCCTGTGCTCCTACTGTCTCGGCCAGACCCGCATCGGCCAGGATTGCCAGATCGGCAACATCAAGACGATGGATTTCTCATGAGCAATTCCCCTCTCCTCGAACAATCAGCTGAGACGCTTTTGCAACAGCGCCCCTACCTGGGTGACTTTTTTGCTTCGCTTGGCCTGGCCGCCCCCTGCGGGGCGCAGGCGCTGGGCGATTTTTTTGCCGCCCTGCCAGCCGGGCAACTTGCCGAACTCGGCCTCGAGCGGCAGGGGGTGGTCGCCCAGTTTCTGGCCTTTGTGCAGCAGATGGATCAGTTCCGTAGCGGCGCCTCTTCGGCGGTGCGCAAGATCACCCTTCTCGGTGGCCGCGATAAGGACGGCCGCAAAGAAGAGATTCGGCTTGATCTGCGCAGCGGCGACGTTATCTGTGTGGTCGGCCCCACCGGGTCTGGCAAAAGCCGCCTGCTGGCCGATATCGAATGCATGGCCCAAGGCGATACGCCCACGGGGCGCCAGGTTCTGCTCGATGATCTGCCCCCCGACGAAAGCGCCCGCCTCTCTGGCGAGCAGCGCCTGGTCGCCCAGCTTTCGCAGAATATGAACTTCGTCATGGACCTGTCGGTGCGGGAGTTTCTGCAGATGCATGCCGAAAGCCGGCTGATCGCCGACATTGACGCCGTCATCGAGCAGATCTTCACCACCGCCGTTGACCTTGCCGGTGAAGCCTTTACCCTCGATACGCCGGTCACAGCCCTCTCAGGCGGCCAGTCGCGGGCGCTGATGATCGCCGACGTCGCCTGCCTGAGCGCTTCACCGATTGTGCTCATCGACGAAATCGAAAACGCCGGGGTTGATCGTCGACGGGCCCTGAAGCTGCTGGTGCAGCAGGAAAAAATCGTCCTCATGGCCACCCACGACCCCCTTCTGGCCCTCTCCGGCGACCGGCGGCTGGTCATTAAAAACGGGGCGATCGCTGCGGTTATCGAGACCAGCGATCAGGAGCGCGCCGGTCTGGGGCAGCTTGATGCATTGGATCGCAAGCTGGCCGAGCTGCGGGATCAGGTGCGGCGGGGGGAGCGGGTGGTGTTGGATGCGGGGTTGTTCGGGGGCGAAGGGTAGCCTCTGCTCAATCCCTTAAGGATCAGGGGCCGGAATCCTCGGTGACGAAAAAGTTTAAACCGAGCTCGAACGCGGCCCATAAAACCGGTGCCAGGCCTGCAAAGTAGCAAGGTTTAACCTTAGCTTAAATGGTGCCATGCGTGATAAAGTGTGACAATTTCCCGGCCTGGCCCGGTGTCATCCATGTTCCACCTCTTACCCGTAAGGCATGCCAATGAAACCACAGAACTCGATGCTTGCGAAAGGCCTTACCGTATTCAGCGGCCTTACCTCTTTTGCCTTCGTCTACTACGCCGTGGGTATATGGACCGCCGACTATGCCCCCGAATGGAGCAGGGTCTTTGCCTACGTGGCTGCTGGATACGGGCTGGGGAATATCTACATTCTCAGCTGGGCCTGGCGCAGCCGCGGCACCGGGCCTGCCTGGGCGAACAAGCTCATCGCGTTGTGTTTTTTCGGTGTGTTTCTCATGGATATGTGGAAGACGGGCGTCGAGAGCGGCCTGGAGTACGTAGGGGCTCTCGGCTTGGCAGGGGTTCTCTTTCTCAACTGGTTTGCAGTCAAGAAAATCACCGGGCGGGGGGATTAAGGCATTGCCTGCACATCAAGGGATTGCACGGAGACGTACTTAGCACCTCCCCAAGCCGCCCTTCGGCGATGGGCTGCCTGACCTGCACGGTCACCTGGTCTGCATAGCCCGCCAGATATCTTAATTCCGGCATCCGTTTTCGACCTTTTCAGGGGACGGCCTGGTGGCCGGAAGCGGACACAAAAAAAGGCGCCGAAGCGCCTTTTTTTGTGTCCTGAAACCTTTTACACGATGGCTTTCATGCCCTGCATGGCGGCACGCAGCTCCTGGCCGACCTCCTCGATGAGGTGGTTGCGGATGTCGGCGTTGACCTCAACGAGGGTGCTGTTGTCGACGCTGTTGTCCTTGGCATCCAGGCCCTTGCCGATCACGTCGGTGCCGACGGCGGCCATGAAGTCCTTGAGCAGGGGCACGGCGGCGTGGGCGAAGAGGTAGCAGCCGTACTCGGCGGTGTCGGAGATGATGCGGTTCATCTCGTAGAGCTTTTTGCGGGCGATGGTGTTGGCGATCAGAGGCGTCTCGTGCAGCGACTCGTAGTAGGCCGACTCGGGCTCGATGCCGGAGATCACCATGGTTTCAAAGGCGAGTTCGACGCCGGCCTTGACCATGGCGACCATCAGGATCGCTTTATCGAAGTAGTCCTGCTCGGGGATCTCGACGTCGGCGGCCTCGGTCGTCTCAAAAGCGCTCTTGCCGGTCTGCTCGCGCCAGGTCAGCAGCTTGACGTCGTCGTTGGCCCAGTTCGCCGGAGAGGATGTCGTCCATGTGCTTTTCGAACAGCGGACGCATGGTCTCCTTGAGGTCTTCGGAGAGCTCGTAGGCTTCGAGCTTGGCCGGGTTGGAGAGGCGATCCATCATGTTGGTGATGCCGCCGTGCTTGAGGGCCTCGGTGATGGTCTCCCAGCCGTACTGGATGAGCTTGACGGCGTAGCCGGCCTCGATGCCGTTTTCGGTCATCTTATCGAAGCACAGCAGGGCGCCGGCCTGAAGCATGCCGCAGAGGATGGTCTGCTCGCCCATCAGGTCAGACTTGACCTCGGCGACGAAAGAGGACTCGAGAACGCCGGCGCGGTCACCGCCCTGGGCCGAGCACAGGGCCTTGGCGATATCGAGGCCGTCGCCGTTGGGGTCGTTCTCGCTGTGGACGGCGATCAGGGTCGGAACGCCGAAGCCCCGCTTGTACTCTTCGCGCACCTCGGAACCGGGGCACTTGGGAGCGACCATGATGACGGTGAGGTCCTTGCGGATCTCGGT
>CALZIZ010000180.1 GCA_945787465.1 uncultured Desulfuromonadales bacterium | reverse complement strand
TGCCCAGTCAAGGATCACCTTGCCGGACTGACCGGAACGCATCACTTTGAAGGCCTCCTCGAACTCATCGACTGAAAAACGGTGGGTAATAACCGGGGCGAGGACCATTCCGGCCTGGATCAGGCTGGCCATCTTGTACCAGGTCTCGAACATCTCCCGTCCGTAAATTCCCTTAAGGGTGAGCCCCTTGAAGATGATTCGGGTCCAGTCCACCGACATCTCATCGGGTGGAATACCGAGCATGGCGATCTTTCCGCCATGGTTGATCCTTTCGAGCATCAGCCTGAAGGCTGAAGGAGCACCGGACATCTCCAGGCCCACGTCGAACCCTTCGGTCATGCCGAGCTCTGCCTCGACATCAGGGAGCGACTCCCTATCGATGCGCACGGTGCGGGTGGCCCCAAGCCGTTTGGCCAGCTCGAGACGGTAGGGGTTGATATCGGTGACCACCACGTGGCGGGCACCGGCGTGGCGAGCCACCGCCGAGGCCATGATGCCGATGGGGCCGGCCCCGGTGATCAGGACATCTTCGCCCACCAGGTCGAAGGAGAGCGCCGTGTGAACAGCATTGCCCAGAGGGTCGAAAATAGCGGCCATGTCATCGGAGATGCCTGCGGGAATCTTGAAGGCGTTGCCCGCGGGGATCGCCAGGTATTCTGCAAAAGCGCCGGGGCGGTCGACGCCGACCCCGATGGCGTTGCGGCATAAGTGGCGCCGGCCGGCCCGGCAGTTGCGGCAGTGGCCGCAGGTGACATGCCCTTCGCCCGAGACCCGGTCGCCGAGCTGAAAACCGCTGACCTCCTGCCCTATCCCGGCGATGATACCCACATACTCATGACCGATGGTCATGGGGATCGGAATGGTCTGCTGCGACCAGGAATCCCAGTTGTAGATATGGATATCGGTTCCGCAGATGGCCGTCTTGGTGATTTTAATCTGCAGGTCGTTGTGCCCCACCTCCGGCATTGGTGCCTCATGCATCCAGATGCCGGGCTCCGGCTTCAGTTTGGCCAGGGTTTTCATTCCAGCCCCCTATTCAAAGTCATATCACACCGAGTTCACGCCCGACCCGGGTAAAGGCCTCGATGGCCCGATCGAGTTGCTCTCGGCTATGGGCGGCCGACATCTGGGTACGGATGCGGGACTGCCCCCTGGGGACCACCGGAAAGGAGAAACCGATCACGTAGATCCCTTCTTCGAGCAGACGATCGGCCATGCGGGTACTTAAGGAGGCATCGCCGATCATCACCGGGATGATCGGATGATCGGCGCCGGCGAGGGTGAAACCGGCCGCGCTCATGGCCTCCCGGAAGTAGCGGCTGTTCTCGGCCAGCCGGGCACGCAGCTCATCCCCGGCCTCGAGCATCTCGAGAACCCGCAGCGACGCGTAGACGATGGGCGGGGCCAGCGAATTGGAAAAGAGGTAGGGTCTCGAGCGCTGCCGCAGCCACTCGATCAACTCCCTGCGCCCGGCAGTGTAACCGCCGCTCGCTCCACCGAGCGCCTTGCCGAGGGTTCCGGTGAGGATATCGACCCGCTGCATCACCCGGTGGTATTCGTGCGTGCCCCTCCCCCCTTCTCCCAGCACGCCGACCGCATGGGAGTCATCGACCATCACCAGGGCGTCGTACCGCTCGGCCAGATCACAGATCGCGCTGAGGTTGGCAATCACCCCGTCCATGGAGAAGACCCCGTCGGTGGCGATCAGGCGAAAGCGCGCGTCCCGGCACTTTTTGAGACAGTCTTCGAGCTCGCTCATGTCATTATTGGCATAGCGCATCCGGCGGGCCCGGCAGAGGCGGATGCCGTCGATGATACTGGCGTGGTTGAGAGCGTCGCTGATCACCGCGTCCTCTTCTCCAAGCAGCGTCTCGAACAGCCCTCCATTGGCATCGAAGCACGAAGAGTAAAGAATGGCGTCCTCGGTGCCCAGAAAGCTGCCCAGACTCTGCTCGAGGCGCTTGTGGGCATCCTGGGTCCCGCAGATAAAGCGCACCGAAGCCATGCCGAAGCCGCGCTCGTCGAGCCCCCGCCTGGCCGCCTCGATCAGGTCGGGATGATTGGCGAGACCGAGATAGTTGTTGGCGCAGAAGTTGATGACCTGCTGCCCCGTAGCGATTCGAATCAACGCGCTCTGGGGCGAATGAAGCTGACGCTCGGCCTTGAACAACCCGTCTTTGCGCAGCTCCTCGGCCTGGGTGAGGAGATATCCATACAGCGTACGACTCATAGGGGCCTCTCTGAATTTGTTGCATTCAACCCGGAGAAACAGTGCTCCCGAACCCTCAAAAAAAGAACAGGAATCAATAAAAACGTTAACATAGACCCCGTTTATTACAACAGCAAGCGGTCCGGGCTTCCGGGTCAGGCATCCCAGTTAATAAGTCACAGTCTGTGGAGAAAAAGAGAAAGGCATTGGGTCCAGTTCCGCCCCAAGTTCGTGGCAGACGCAGACCAAAACAACTTTAAGAGTTGGTGCTATCAAAGGTTTAATCTTCCAAATTTAAGCTTTCTATGCCATCTTCCCCGGTGAATATTTTCTTAACTCAAGGTGAGCGCCCCCCCCTCTCACCCCATCAAGCCGCTTGGGCGATTCCAGTAATCGCATTTTTATTGTCCTGAAATGAATGGAGGAGTAGCACCATGCAAAAGAAGTCTCACCTTAGAGCTCTTTGTCTGCTCGTAACTTTAACCTTTGCCCTTAGCGGCTGCCTGACCGGTAAATATAAGCCGGTTGCCGACATGGGAAACCTTGAAGTTTCGTTTGCAGATTCTTTGTGGAACGGACAAAAAGTTCCAGCTGGTCAGCAATGCAACCGTTTCGGCGGAAAAGGCTCCACCCCCCAGCTTATGGTTAAAAACATTCCGCCAAATGCCAATGCCTTGATCATGGAATACAGCGACAGTGATTATATGCCGATGGATAATGGTGGGCATGGCAAGATGGGCTATAAAATCTTCGCCAGTTCAAACCAAGTCACCATCCCGTCTGTCCAAGGCCACACATTTGATCTGCCTGAGGATTTCTTCCTTGTCTCGGCGCACAACAATCCCAGCTGGGACATTCTGGTGGCAATGGAAACCGTTACTATGTCACTGTCAAGGCAGTCTATGACGCGCCGGAGGGCGAAGAATCTCAGTTGCTCGGCAAAGGCAAGTTGAAACTCGGAAGATACTGATCCGCCCCACTGAAACATGCTAAAAACGGCGGCGCTCAGATGACCGAGCGCCGCCCCAATTGCCTCCCCATAAGCCCCTCCCCGTCAACGGGCGAGGCCAGGGTCGGGCCAGCCGAAAAGACTGGTTTTAAAAACAAAAACATAATCTGCTTATCTACTATGCTCCAGTTGACGCTAAATGGCTTCTGACCTGCCGACCGCTCTCTGTTTCAGCAGTCGATTTGGGGGAATGAAGAATTCAGAAGGAAGAAGAAAAACAGCGCAAATGAAGGAGAGCTCTACCTTCTACCTTCTACTTGTCTGAGGTCTCATTCGCATAACCCCATGGTGGGTCATGTGACACAAGGTAGATTCTACTGGAGCCAAGGGCATAAGCAGGTTAAACTTAATTCAATTTAAATTAGGTTCGCCCCCCAGCGCAAGAACCAAAAAAAATCGGCCCATAAGGGTCACGCAGGGGGTACAACCCGGCTTTCTGAAAAAAAATCGATGAATTGGACTGACCCGTCCTAACTCCGACACCAAGTGTCACTGTCAAAACCTGCATTTACTCATCGTCTCCCGGCCAACGCCCCATACAGTAGATGCATTGGTCGACATCGAGGGGGATCGTGTCCCGCAATTTCTCATTCTCGCGTTGGATTCCGCAGCGTTTCGGTCCTGGAAAGCGGTGCAATTTGTTGCCTTTTATGAAGTAAAGCATGGCCTCTTCTCCTTTACTGAACATCGGAATTATAGCTTTTCTGAAGGTTAAATCAAAGCTGGATGGAAAACGGGGGCAGGCTTCCAAGGCCGCTTTGTGACCTGTGCGGCTAATCCTGTCCTATAATTCTGGCCATTTTAGCCGCTGCCTTCGTTCTGCCTCCTTGACTTAATACGGGCCAGGGATGCGTCCACGCGCATTGACAGCCACCGAAATGCCTCATAATTATTTGGCACGACCTCCCGCAGGGGACCCTAAAATGGCTGCACCCGGGCTACGAGGGGCAGGTGATCCGATGCCTCGCGGGTTTCCGGGGTGGAAACGCAGCGTAACTCTTCCAGCGCCTGAGGCGGTTGGACAAAGATCCGGTCGAGGGCGAAAAGGGGAAATCGCGAAGGGAAGGTGCGCTGCACGCCGGCTTGGCCGAAGTGCCTGCGCAGCCAGCGGACTGGCCGGCCGAAAATGAGCCATTCGTTGAGATCGCCCATCAGGACCAGGGCTTCGAAGGAGCGGGCTTCGATGGCCTGAATCAGCCGCCGCACCTGGAAGCGGCGCTCTGCCGGTCGCAAACCGAAATGGGTCACGATAACCCGCAGCGGGCGGCCGAAGGCCTCGAGGTCGACATCCAGCGCGGCACGGGGCTCGCGATTGTGCCGCACCTGCTGCACCGGAAGGCGGGTCAGCAGGGCATTGCCGTAGTCGCCGTGAAGCCGGACGATGGTTGGACCGTTGACCGGCGTCATCCCGGACTGTCGGGCAATGCGTGCGAGTTGATGGGTTTCACCGGCGCCATCGTAGCGGTTCGCCACCTCCTGCAGGCCCGCGATATCCGGGCAGAGGCACCGCAGCACCCGGCCGATGCGCTCCGGTTCTTCCCGGCCGTCTGTTCCGCGCCAGGCATGCACGTTCCAGGAAACCACCCGCACCGCCGGCCTCTTAACCATCCTTCTCCCCCTGTGCCTCAAGGCCCTTGCGCTGCAGCCAGCGGCGCAGCAACCAACCTGCGCCGACAGCCGCGGCAATCAGGGCCCCCAGCATCAGAAAGCTGCCCATCTTGGGGTCTTTCAAGGCGTTGACCAGCCCCTCTTCGAACAGCACGATGGCCAGGGTGCCCGGGGTCATGCCGAGCAGGGTCCCCCAGAAAAAATCTCGCGTCCCGATGTGGCTTGCGCCTGCCACCAGGTTGACAACACTAAAAGGCGCCACCGGCACCATGCGTATCGCGGTGACCGCCAGCAGGCCCCTTTTGGCCAGACGCCGGCTGATGCGATTGAGTCTACCTCCGGCCAGGCCGCGGACCCGGCCCCGGCCAAGCATTCGGCCAACGGCGTAAGTCGAAAGGGCACTGGCCAGAGCGCCGCCCAGCCCATAGACGATGCCGTACACGGGCCCGAATGCGAGGGCCGCGGCGAGAATCAGCAGGGTCACAGGAACGAGGACAAATCCTCCGGCCACAAAGGCGACAAGGACCACCAACGGGGCGAGGGGGCTGTGCCGCAGGGAACTTCCCCAGGCGGCGAGCGTTTGCACATCGAGCCATTCTCCCAGCGGCGTCCAGCGCCACAGGGCGGCCAGCACCAGTGAGGCGGCAAGGACCAGACCCAAGACCGCCCCTTTTCGGCTGCGCCCTTTTTCACCGGCGATCTTGAGTTCCTCCGGAGCCAGTTTTTCGATCAGCTCGTTTAAGGTGATCGGTTTTTCCGGGTCGATGAGCGCGGATTCGGGCACCAGTTCATCGAGCCACTCATCGACCCGCTCTTGCAGTGGCACAAGACAGCGCTCGCCGCCACCGAGGGACTCCACCGCAGCGGCCAGCGAACCGTGCGTGTCGACTGCCGCCGCAACCATTTGCGGCGTCGCGCCCAGATGCTCACCGAGCAGGCGGTTGCGAAAAGCGGCGATCCCCTTTCTCAGCGACTCATCGCTGCCCGCCTCGATGACGAGATCGCATTCCGAATCAAGCCCCATACTGCGGTTGTTGAGGTTGGAGGAGCCGACGCGCGCCAGGCGGTCATCGACCACCAGGATCTTGGCGTGGACATTGATCACCTTTTTGTCGAGGCCCAGGCGCTCAGGAGAATAGACCTGCAGCCGGCCGTAGCGATCGGCCTCGCGCAACCGAAGCAGCATTCGCGCCCGCAGCACCCCCATGGTGCCCTGCTCGAGCCAGCCCGAACATTGGCGGGGCAAGACCATGATCACCTCGGGTCCGGCCTCCTCCTGGAGCCGCATCTCCAGCGCCTCCGTCACCGCAAGGGCAGTAAAATACTGGTTTTCGATGTAGATCGAGGACTGCGCCGCGGCGATGGCATCGAGGTAAAACGCCTTCACCTCGCAGACCGGCCTGCGCCCGTTGAAGTCCGGATCGGTACGCAGAATTCCCACCGGGGCCTTCTCCAGGTCTGCAACGACCTGTTCGGGCCAGGGGTCATGTTCCGTCTTGCGGGGCGCTTTGAGCGTCTTGCCGGTGGCCCGGCGCCAGCGCTCCCGGGCCAGTTCGCCCAGAGTCCGAGCCGCCTCTGCGTCGACCATCAGCTGCACGTCGTGAAATGGATCGTAGGGTTCGCCGTTGTCATTGCGACGCGGGTCTTCCGGCGCATGCTCGGGGGTGTCCCAGCGTGAGCAGGCCAGATCGAAGCCGCCGCAGAAAGCCACCCTGTCGTCCACCACTACCAGTTTCTGATGGTGCGAGGCGCCGACCGGATGTTGGTCGTCCATGGTAAAATGCAGCCGCCTGTGGGTTTTCCAGCCGAACTTGAAAATCGGCAGCGGCTCGCGCTCCAGGGCGTAGAGCATGGCGAAATCCCAGTCGAGGACATAGATGTGCAGGCCCTTTCGGCGGGAAACCAACTCATTGAGAAACGCCCGCAGCTCCCGGGGAAGGCCGTTCCAGTTCTCCCCCTCCCCGTCCCGCACCAGGCGAATGCGACTGTCGATGTCCCATCCGATGATATATACCGCCTGCCGAGCGCGCAGGATGGTTTGAGCCAGAACCCCGAAATATGCTTCGCCATCGATGAGAAAAGCGGCACGGTCGGAACAAGCGACTCGCCAGCAGTTTTTTCCTTGTTGAAGAACTTTGAATTCTGTCATGGCCTTCGATTGGGAATTCACACTCCGACTGCCTTTTCGCGGCAGGGGGTTGCACCGATTTCTGCTGCGGGTCGCATGTCCATCTTTCTTTCAAAGCGAACCCAGCTCCAAAGGCCCCCCTTTTGCCCCGGTCTTTTCTCTTCGAGGAAGCCCCCCCTGCATTAATGACCGTCCGCCCTTTGAGGAAAATGACAGCAAAGCCCCCCCAAGGTCTCATGCCCCTGCAGTCAGTCCGAAACACCTCTCCAGGGTTGTGAAGATCTTCAGGTAGCGCTCGTGAGCCTGCTTTCGGTCTTCCTCCTCGGGCAACCCCTTATGACTTCCCCGCTCGATCATGGCCGCCTGCCGCAACAGGGCATTGCGCTGCTCGTGACTCCAGGTAAAGGGGATTACCTTTTCGATGGTTTCAAGCAGCCGGATAGTGATCGCTGCATCATTGCGGCCATACTGACGAATCTGATTAAAAGCCGCATCTACGAGACACTCGAAATTCACCGGATATGCAACAACTCGCACCCGGCTTTCCCGGTCCCTGACCACAACCGAGGGAAATACCCGTTGAGCCAGGGCACTCAACTGGGCGCCCAGATGATCAATACAGGTGATAGCGGTAAAGGGATCGTTGATCCCCGGGGAAAGGGCTTTGCCGGCAATCTCAACCAGCTCGTTGATGAGAAATTCAAGATCCTGCGCCTGGGTTCGCTTGGGGCCGGTAATGAAGTGAGCGTTGATCGCTTCGGCCAAAGCCTTATCCTCCGACGCCTCTTTGGGCCAGACCCTGACCAGGTCGGCTGCGGGCAGGATAAAATGGCCATGGCGATGCAATATTTGAATGATCAGGTTGTTTTTTGCGGCCAATGCCAGAAGTCCATCCTGGTCGATCGCCTGAAGATAACCACCGCGGGTCGATGGGATAACCTGGCTCTGCTGATCAAAGTCATTCGGTAGCTCCCCAGCCAGGTCGAGTTCCGGAACATGCGTAACTGGCGTTTGGTCCACCTTTTGCGGAAACAGGCGCTCGATAACCGCTTCAAGATCACGGCTGACGCCGGCGACAATAGTTGTGACCTGTATCGATTCAGAAACATGGTGAATGAAATAGATCAAAACACCTACACTCAAGATCGCCAGCCCGACCCCGAACAAAATCGAAATGTGCGGCACTGGCTCGTTTGGCGTAGTGGCGCTGATGGTACGCAGAACCAGCAGACAATACAGAAAGGTCGCAGTGACCGTTCCGAGCACGTACTGGTTGCCCCGGTCACGCATGAAATTCTGCAGCAGGCGAGGTCCGAACTGCTGGGAGGCCAGAGAAAGGCTGACAATGGTGATGGAGAAAACGATGGCAACCACCGTGATCATCGAACTGGCGATGGTCGAAAGAATGGAACGCGCACCCTCTGCGCCAGTCAGGGTGATCCAGGAAAGGTCGATCAACCGATTGCGCTCATTGTATTGATCGAGAATCAGCAGGTCGTAGGCAATGACCCCGGCCATGACAGCCATAAGCGAAGGAATGAACCAATAGCTCGATCGCAGCTTCTCATAGGAATTACGTAGCTTGACCACTCTCAACTTGACACCTCCTGGAGCTGCGTCTTGCTTCAAGGCCAGGCATTAAAGTCACAAAACCGTCCCGACCCCAGGGGCAGAGGCTTTGCAACAGCCCCCGCCGGTCAACAACGACTTCGGCCGCGGGGGCTGCACGGCCCAGGGAAATACAATGGAGAGAAAGCTTTGGCTATTCCCTGGCTACAATTCCGAGATAGCCGTCAACGGTCAAGGTGTCACCTGTCTGAATCAGCTCGGTGGCGTCAACCAGCCCCGTCACACAGGGGATACCATATTCACGGGCGATGATCGCTCCATGGATCAGCATGCCGCCGCGCCGCTCGACAATGGCGGCGGCCAGCGGCACCACAAACGTCATGGCAGGGTCGATGGCATCGCAGACCAGGATTTCGCCGGATTTGAAATGACCCAGCTCATTTTCGCCATGAATCACCCGCGCGACTCCTGTTGCAACCCCGGGCCCTGCGGGCTGGCCCTGGAACTGCCGCATACGCACCTGCCCCAGGGCAGTCTCGGGCGGGCCGTGCCTGTGGGACTCTCGTCCCCGACTGGCTGGGTGAAACACCTGCTTCGATGCCTGGTCGAAGACGGCCTTTAGGGTCGCGCCAGCTTTGCCTGCAGCAAGCCGAAAGCGCCCCTCGTCTTCAGCCTTGTTCAGCTGGTGACGGATTTTGCCCATGCTGATGTTGTCATCATCCCTAAGCCGATAGCTGGCCCGGGCCAGATCGAGAAGTTCCTCGGCCCGGCCGCGCTCATCGGCAGTAAAGCGGCTGAAATAGTCCTGCAGCATGATTTGGCCAGCTGAGCCCTCCTTCGCCGGCTGATGTCGTCCTTTTGCCATCTCAAGAACCAGGTGGATGATCGAGACCAAAGCAGAGTTTTTCTGCCCTTCAGGGCACCAGGAGATTCCAAATTCTGCGGCCAGCCTGTCCAACTGGGCCATGAACGGCTCGGGCAAAGGCTTGCCCGGAAACCGCCCGAGCTCCTTTTGAAGCTCGAGGTCTTTACCCACCATCCCGGCCAGTTCGAGCAGGCCCTTGTTACGACTCAGGGCCTTCATGCCTGTTCCGCGCAGCAGGGTGACAAAGGCAAAGGGGTCATCGGGTTGAACCAGGTCGTTGTAAAACAGGCCGAACAGCCGCACCCCGTGGGCCATGGGGATGCAGTAGGTCTTGTATTGCCCCTCCCATTCGGCCATGGTCTGCCGGCGTTTGCCGATTTCGGCGGCCAGCTCCACATCGGACAGAGTAGAAGGTTCGACAGCCTCCATGCGCTTAGCGGCGGCCTCCATCTCGGGAATCAGCTCATGTTCAATGGTCAGGCGCAGCTGCTTGAGGTTTTCAAAGCTGCGATGCAGACTGAGAAAGCCGGCCCTGGGGTCGCTGTCCCCGTTTTTCGCCCTGGCGGTGACCGGCCGGGCCTGCAGGAGGCAAACCTCGCCGTCCTGCAGCGTCCATTCGACATCCTGGGGGCAGGCGAACAACTCCTCAAGCTTAAGGGACATTTGAGCCAGGTGCCGAACCATCTGGTCACTGAGGGGCGATCTCTGCTGAAAATCCGAGTCGAGGGGGCTGGATATGACCCCTTCTGGGCCTGGGATCAGCATCAACTGACGCTGAGGGGCCTGGCGGGTTAAAATCTGCCCTGTCTTTCGGCAGAGCTCCCAATGGTCGGGTTCCACGCTGCCATCGACCAGCCCCTGGTTCAGCCCCCAGACCGACTCCACCACAGCCCGGGCCGGGTCGACGGGACTCTGGCTGAAGGCGACGCCCGAGCATTGACCGCGGACAAGGTGCTGAATGACAACCGCCATGGCGCTTTTTTTCACGTCGAGGTTCAGCTCCTGCCGGTACAACAAGGCCCTGTCCGACCAGAGGGATGACCAGACCCTGCGGATGGCATCGATGATCCGGCCCGGGCCCTCGACATTAACGATCGATTCATGAAGCCCGGCAAAAGACGTTCTGGCTGAATCTTCGCCGGGCGACGAGGACCGAACCACAACCGCACCCTTCGCAAAGGCAAGCTCCAGCTCCTGGTGCAGTTCTGTCTCGAGGGCCCTGGGAAGAGGCGTGCGCAAAAACAGGCTTCTGATCCGCAGGGCGGCATCCCAGATTTCCTCCCAGCGCATGTCGGCGAAGTCCTTGCGCCCCAGCTCCATGAAGATCTGCTCTTCGAGCCCGCTGGCTGAGACATAGTCTCTATAGACCTCCACCGGCAGGCAAACGGTGTGCGGAACCCGGTAGCCGTTTTGTGCCAGGGCACTCAGGCTGCAGGCTTTGCCACCGACCAGGGCTGAATGCCTGGAGTCGATATCGCTCAGTTTGCATAGAAGTTTCATGACTCGATAGTGATTTCCACAACGTTTTGAAACCGATGGACCATGCAATAACGGCTGACAGCAATGCTGCACAAGGCGCAACTCGGCGAGGAGACAAAGTCTCGCAGATGCGGGTGCTTTAAAAGATAAAGGGCCAGAATCTTACCCCGCTCATCAGGAGCAATTTCGCTGGCTCTGCCCAGGGCGGTAACCGCCATGGCGGTGCGAAAGTCCTCGGACTGGTTGGTGCGGTTGTCGATCAGCAACGACACCCTGGCATCTGCTGTCAGGTTTGCAAACTTGCGGGTCGCCCGGGTGGTGGCGGTTTGCAAACTTGCGGGTCGCCCGGGTGGTGGCGAAAATGATACGCCGCAGATCTTCGGTGGCGGCAAAGCCGACCAGGGTGGTGTAGGGATGACCGGACAAACTCGTGGAGAGCACGGCTAATTTCTGATTATGAAACAAGGTCCTGATATCTTCGAGCCATTGGTCATCCATGAAGTCGTCCTCACTGAAATAAGAACAGCCGCGATCTCGAGACCCTGCGGTGGTCCAGCGAAAGGCTCTCCGGTCTGGGATCGCTCAGTACCGCATCAGCTTGCCCGCCCCCTGGCCATCCGGGAAATGCGCCTTGCAGCCAACCGGCAAACCAGCGAAACCCGCCAGGACCAGCGCTTCGTGGGAGTGAACTCGGTGATTGCAAAGGGCAACCACAGGCCAAGGGCGGTTCGTACCTCTCCCCGCGATCCCTGGCGAATAAAACGATCGGCGCAACGAACCCCGGTGACCGAAGGGCCCCACTTGGGCCATTGCTGCGTGTCGGTCAGCAGATCCCACACCCTGTCACAGGGGGCATCGATGAGGTGGGCAATATCCATGTCGCTGATCTCTTTATTTGAGTTTTTTCAACTCCTGGAGCAATTTTTCGTTGTCGGGAATCCCCTTCTGGATAAAGCGAATGCTCCCCGAGGAATCTATGACATAAGTGACCCTGCGAGAACTGTATTTTTTCTGCACCTCTCCTTCTGAATCGGAAATCAAAGCAAAAGAGAGATCGTATTCGCGACTGAATCTCTGGTGGGTTTCCAAACTGTCTGAACTGACACCCAGCACCTGGGTGGAAAGCTCTTCAAAGCGATAGAGGTCGCGCTGAAAAGCTTGCATTTCCCCGGTTCAAACCGGGGTGAAGTCAGCGTAATAAAACGCCAGCACCACCGGCCCGTTTTGCAGAGCGTCGGTCAGTCGCACCTCACCGAGAGTCGACGGGGCCACGAAGTCCGGCGCAGTATCCCCTATATCCAAAGCGTGGGCATTGAAAAGACCAACACCCAGCCCAAGCAGAATGATCAGTGATCTCCCCAAAGTTCTCATCGGCAAATCCTTTCTTTATATTTCGAAGTACTTAATTCAAACTGTACCACTAAATTGGCAGACCTGAAGACCTGAGGCAGGGGATCTTTATGAGGTCTGATCAAGATCCTGAATTCAGATCTGCGGAACCTGAAATCATCTTCACCGGGCTCACCGCCCCAAAACCAAGAAACTTCCTTTTCCGGAGAGGAATCAGGAGTTCAGCAGCTCGGTGAATTATGGTACGTTCAGAGTTGGACCGGCTCGCAAAACGCAGGGAATAGACATTCAGGCGAAAAACCTTACCCAGAACGACAAATTGAAGGTCGCCACGACCAAATGCCTACAAGGCGTAGTGGTTTTTCAGGGGTGAAGGCATACATATAGTATGTCGAAGTCCTGAAAAAACACTGCAACGCAGTAGGGCGGACTTTTTGCGACGCCATCAATGTTGAAAAGAAGAGGGATATGTCAGGAAAAGTCATCCAGTTTCCAGGCGGCAAAACCTGGAACCTTAAAAAAATCGAAGAACTGATCGAACAGAAATTAACTCATGGGGATCCCGAAGTCCTGCAGGAGCTGAAAGAAGAGATAAAAACGCTTATTCACCGCTATTACGACGATAAAGAAGTGGTTCTGCGGCTACCGATACCTGAGGGGCTCACCCCTGAACAAATTCAGGCAATCGAAGAGAACTTCAACAAGATCTTTCAGCAGCATCACGAAAACCTGGTCAAACAGACCCACGCCATTTTTCTGGATCTCTGCCTCTCGAAACTGGAAATCTGCGAGCTGCGGCATTCGCTGAAAGATAAAACGCCCCCCGAAAATACTTGAAAATTTCCGGGGAACGAAAAGCGACCAGACCCCAGCTGAACTAGTGACCTGTGCGGCTAATCCTGTCCTATAATTCTGGCCCTTTTAGCCGCTGTCTTCGTTGTGCCTCCTTGACTTAGCGCACGGCTAAGCCTGCGTCGGCAACGCCTTGACAGCAACCAAAATGACTCAGAATTAACTGACACGATTAACCAAACAGGCCACTAGGCCTTTTGGGGCAACCATTTCATGGTCGCCCCGGCTACGTCCAAACCATTTCATCCAATCCGCAAAAGCGAAAGACCAAATCACTGAGCCTTGATCGGACCTATCACCTGCACTTCGACCGGAAAGCCGTCGAGTTCTTTGGGCAGCGAGGCCCTGACCTCGTCGCTTTCCCGTTCAATGCCGATCATGATCGCCGGGTTGCCGTCTGCCCCCTTGCCGATCCCCACTGACACCACACCGGGCAGCTCCATGACTCGAGCCGCGTGCTTGGCTTTTACGTCCTTGATTGATAGAGACACTTCTGAATCCTTTGTCGTATCCTGGGTGCAGCCAATGCCGAGCACCAAAAACAAGATCAGCCACAAAACTCTCATAACGAAAGCTCCAGTGCCGAAAAGACATTTTGGATACGATTGAAAATGGTGTTGTTGTCGCTACCCGCGAAAAGCAGCCCCACCAAGCGGTTATTTTCATCAAGAACGGCAGAGCCGCTATCCCCTCCCTGACTCATGGGTCCCGCCACCAGCTGGTCGGTGAACTGGGCGATGCGGCCGGTTCCGTACTGCACATTCACTGTCACATCCACCTGCAGAATCTCGCCTTCGGTGAAGCCGGTGGTACGTCCGCTTTTTTTCACCTTCATTCCCAGCTCGCCTTCGGCAATATCCTGGATGGTGCCGATCTGCAGAATTTCAGGGCTGACGTCTTCATCCCTTACCGGGCGGGCGACTGCAGCGTCCACCAGGTTTGCTGCGGCCTGGGTTTTGACCGCCTGAAGCCGGGTCTCTTTGCCGAGCATTTCAGCCACCTTGTTCAACCCGGTGACGATCTGGCCGGCGACATTACAGTCACTGGGGACCCCCGAGATTTCAATGGGGATAAAGTCAGTCAAGACCGCGATCTGGTCCGCTGGGTTCTGCCCTCCGTCATAGGGGCCTGGCTGCAAAATGGGGTCGCCCACCTGGGCTTCGTTGCTGTTGGCCAAAACATGATTGTTGGACAGGATATGCAACAGGCCGTTTTTTCGCACCAGGCAGCCAAGGGTCCCCGCCGTGATGTCCGGGTGGCCGATACTGACGCCCCCCGGCGCCGGGCGGTGGCGCTCTGTCGGGGCCTGAAGGGCTTTAAACGCCCCGGTTTTGACCACATCGGTCGGCAGTCCCTGAACAACCTTGGGCACCAGATCCTGGGCGGAGAGCTTCGCCGCGGGCAACTTTTCAGCGACAGAGCACACCACGCAAAGGGTGTTGGTCCGCTCCCCTCCCGTCACCTTGTAGCCGATCCCCGTTGCCACCACATTACCTCGGGCCAAAAGCTCCTTCGAACTGGTTTTAAGAACCTCACGGGCGGTTTGAAGTGTTTCGGACATGAGACCTCCTTGGGGTGGATTCTAACTCAAAGGGCACACCTTTATTAGCCAAACCTAACCCTAACTTTTCCACTCCTGACCACAAAGTCAAGGTCAGTTTCGCATTTTTCCCTTTTTCCCTTTTTCCCTTTTTCCCTTTTTCCCTTTTTCCCTTTTTCCCTTTTTCCCGTGACTTCCCGGGAGGCTGTCGGACCCTGGGAAGTGGCGCCAAAGCGTAAATCGTGGTAGTGATATGCGTAAACCCGGAGCACTGGTGCTTCAGACCAAGACCTGCAGGATCAGCGACACTCGGCTGGGCCAGGGGAAAGCATTGGCCTCACCTCTAAAACCGAGGAGATTGAATGTCGTGACGGAAAAAGCACAATTGTGCCGAAGACGTGTTTTTCTGAAAAAGGTCTAATTCATCTAAATTCAACGGCATATCCTGCCATCTCCCTCAAATTGAGGGTGGAGGACTGCTACAACACCAGGCGGAGGGAGAAAATCTTGCCCATTACGCTTTCAAAGGAATCAAAAAGCCACTTGATCACCTCCATCAAAAGATACTTCTCTGAAAACATGGAGGAAGAGATCGGAGACCTGAAATCCGAACTGCTGCTTGATTTTGTTATCAAGGAAGTCGGGCCGAGCATTTACAACCAGGCGATCACAGACGCCCAGGCCTACTTTCAGGAAAAAGTCGAAGACCTCGACGGTTCTTGCTACGAGGCAGAGTTCAGTTATTGGAAATAGCACCGAGAAGCGCCAGCTTCGACCAGATGGGCCAGCCCGGAGACCACCTAGAATCAACTTGACCTGCATTGATGTTCCATAGACAAAGCCACTTCCACCCTGCTAAGGTTTAGTCTATGCCGATCAGGTAAATGCTGCCACGACCGACCAGGAAATAAACATGTCATTTAACAGAATAAAAAACACCGGACTTGTCTACTCGAGCGAGCAGGGTAAAATGTGTCCGGCATGCAGCAAGCCGGCAAAAGCCTGCACCTGCAAACAGCAGAAAACCGCCCCCAAAACGGATGGCATCGTCCGGGTTTGCCGGGAGACCAAAGGCCGCAAGGGCAAAGGCATGACGGTGATTACCGAAGAAGAAATGCGGCACCGGCGGAACGGTCAAGGACGGCGTCATCGAAATCCAGGGCGATCACCGGGACCTGCTGATAGATGAGCTGAAAAAACATGGCTGGACGGTGAAGCGGGCCGGCGGTTGAGTGCAGTGACTGAATCATCCGAACCGGCGAAAAGCCCAAAAACCGATTGGCAGGTGTACATCATCCTCTGTTCGGATGAATCTCTTTATACCGGGATCACCAACGACATCGAAAGACGCCTCTGCCAGCACGCAAAGGGACAAGGCGCCAAGTATTTTCGCGGACGGCAGCCAAAACAGCTGGTCTACCTGGAAACGGGGCACACCCGCAGCACGGCCAGCAAAAAAGAAGCGCAGATCAAGAAACTGCGGCGTGCCGAGAAGAACAGCCTGGTGGCCTGTTTGGTTAATCGAGGCGATTAACCGTACAGGCCACTAATTGCCTCTGCGAAAAATGAAGCCTTCGGCATCTGCCCCCAGGAGGCAGGTGCGGTCAACACAACCCCGGACCTGCGCTGAACGTACCGCTGAAAACGTGTTATCATGACCAGAACGCGCTTGTACCACCCCCATCAACAAAACACTATGGAACACGGATATGATCGAGGCCGCACATCTACAAGAGCTGAAGCACATGCGGCTCGAGCCACTCAACCAGGTGGTCATTCTAAAGCTCAAAGAGGCTGGGATCGCCGACAATGCAGCGGTACTGCCGATTTTTCGGCTTATGGAATGGGGCCTGGCAACGGGTTCGACCCTCACCCACTCGCGCACCTCGCGAGAGCTTTTGCGCCTGCGCCACCAGAGCGACCAACGGGCCGCCATGAATTACCTGCTGGAGAACCTCCCCGGCGGACTGCCCGAACTCAACCGCAAACTGCTGCGCCTGCAGCCGCGAGGTGCCGCCCAGGTGCTTCTGGACATTCTCGATATGCGCCTCAAGGCCGACCCGCGCACCCCCTACCCCGCCTGGTGAAAACAACCCTTGACCCAGTTGCCGGCAAGGGCTAAATTCCCCCACCATGCAGACATCCAAATCCCTACAAAAAATGCGGCGCTTCGCCGAGCTGAAAGCCCTCGTCGTTCTTGCCACCCCGCTGGTCGCGGCGCAGATCTCTCAATCGGCCATGGGCTTTGTCGATACGGTCATGGCCGGCAGGGTCAGTTCGGTCGACCTGGCGGCAGTGGCCATGGGCTCAAGCATCTGGTTTCCCATGTTTTTGTTTCTGCTCGGCATTTTAATGGCGGTCACCCCTGCGGTGGCCCAGCTTCACGGTGCGGGCAAACAGTCCGAAATCGGCGCCCACGTGCGGCAGGCCCTGATCCTGGGGGTTCTGCTTTGCCTGCCGATCATGCTGGCCATGCGCCATGCAGGCCCGCTGCTCACCCTGCTTGAGGTCGATACCCAGGCCGCTCCCCTGACCCTGGCCTACCTAAAGGCGGTCTCCTGGGGAATGCCGGCGATCGCCGTTTACTTTGTGCTGCGCCATTTCAGCGAGGGGCTTTCGTGCTCTAAGCCGAGCATGGTTATCGGCCTGGTCGGCCTGGCCTTCAACGCCATCGCCAACTACATCCTGATCTACGGCAAGCTCGGCCTGCCGGCTTTTGGCGGGGTCGGTTGCGGCTGGGCTACGGCGCTGACCATGTGGCTGATGGGCCTGTGCATGCTGGCCGCGGTCTGGCGCGGCAGCATTTACCGCCCGGCCCGGCTCTTTGCCGCCTGGCCCCGGGTGGAGCGCGGGGAGCTGGTCAAAATTTTGCGGCTGGGGCTGCCAATCGGCATCTCGCTCTTTGTCGAGGCGAGCATCTTTGCCGTTATCGCCCTGCTGATCGGCTCGCTGGGCTCCGATATCGTCGCCGCCCACCAGATCTGCCTCAATTTCTCCTCGCTTATTTTCATGGTGCCGATGAGCATCTCGAGCGCCATCACCGTGCGCGTCGGCTGGGCCATCGGCCAGGGCAACCCGGCCCAGGCCAGGCTGGCCAGTTATACGGGCCTGGGG
>CALZIZ010000179.1 GCA_945787465.1 uncultured Desulfuromonadales bacterium | reverse complement strand
CCCCCTCGGGAGCATCGTAGGTAAGTTTCTCCCACTGATAGTCCAAGGTTGCGGTGAAATTCTTGACCCGCTGGAACCGATACCGGGGGTTGACTACAAGCCGGTTCAGGTTGGACTTGTTGACAAACTCGTTTTCTTCAACCACAGGGTCGCGCTCATCAACGGTCACCCGGCTGATGGTATCAGAAACGCCCAGGGTGAAATCCCGCCCCGGAAAGAATTCTCCGTTCAGCGAGGCCCGTTGGGTGTCGCTGGGGTCGGTTTCTTCAAGGTCGGAGTTTTTATCGTAAAACTTGAACTTCAGACCGTAATCCAGATCAAGATTCAGGTAGTTGGAATCCCATACGAAACGGATACCTGGAAAAGCCGTGGTGATAAAATCCGATTCCTCGTTTTCTGCCTCGAGAAAGAGGTTGTCGTTGTATTCTTCACGAAGACTCAGGCGAGGTTGGATGTCAACCCGCGCCCAAGATTGGAGAGCCCCTCCGACAACAAGAAAAAAGGCAACACATATAAAAGAAAAAAACTTCAATCTAAAAACCATAATCACGAATTGCTCGAATTAAATTCAAAAACAAAGTCTAAAAACCTGTTTTGTGCTTCAGGATAACTCGGGATGCCCCTGGATAAAGAAAAAAATGAAAGCTTTTATCCTGAGACATCCAGAGTCATCCCGAGGCTAAAAACAGACCTTTAAAATTCGTGTCAATTCGTGCCAGTTATTCAAAATTCAAAATTCAAAACTCAGTAGTAGTAGTACTTCCCACCCTTGGGCCGGATATGCGAATCGTTGTATACTACCCCGAGCAGGTTCGCATCCTTGAGGTTGCCAAGGGCTTCTTTGACATCACCGACCTTGGCGCTTCCTTCACGAACAACAAACAACACCCCGTCGACAACACTGCTTAAAACCTGGGCCTCGGCGAAGGGAAGCACGGGCGGGGTGTCGACAATGACGTACCGATCGGGATAGCGGGTCTTGAGTTCGGTGATGATGTTTTTCATCCGGTCTGAGGAGAGCTGTTCCACGGGATTGGAGACCACCCCGCCTGCAGGCAGAACAACCAATTTTCCGATGCCGGTTTTGATCAGGGCGTCGTTGAGGTTGGCTTCGCCGTTGAGGCACTGCACCAGGCCCACCTTGGGCTCGATACCGAGATATTTATGAACGGATGGTTTGCGCAGGTCGGCGTCGACCAGCAGGACCGTATGGTCATATTCCTGCGCCAGGGTCATGGCGAGGTTCAGGGCGGTGATAGATTTCCCTTCACTACCGACGGTACTGGTCACCACAAAGGAATTCTGGAATTTATCCCCTCGAGTCATTCTTACGACGAGTGATTTAAGTTTTTTATATTCCTCGTAAGCGCCGACGTCATCTTTGTTGAAGGCCACAAGAAAGGGGTTGTCGATCGGCAGCGGATCGACATCAAGAAGACGGTCCCGCTGACCAGCTCGGGAAACTTTGGGCTTAGCTGGCGCGTGAGACACCTGCCCCGCTGGAATCTCCCTGAGTTTAGACGCCTTTTCAGTCGCCTTTTCTATGGCTTTTTCAATACGACTCATTTACTGTTTTCCCCCTCCAGAGAACAGTGGCGTAGTGGCGCAGCATGCTGCACCCAGTGGTCAGTGGTCTGTTAAAGGCTAGTTGTCAGTGGACAGTGGGCTGTTGTCAGTTATAAACCAGTGGGCAGTGGGCTGTTGTCAGTTAAAAGCCGATTTCCCGCTGGCAAGGGTCAGGAAAATGACACGACCCTCACAAAAGATAATTTGCAATTCTTAGGCCGCTACCAGACTGTCAAAAGCTCAATTGGACGCGGATCAAATCTGATCAACACGGATAAAGCAAAATAAATTCTTTAGCCACTGATTTTCACTGAAAATACTGATTTTATCCGTGCCTATTCGTGTGCATTCGTGGCCAAGGTTTCAACCCGTCACACATTACTCATCACGCCTTACGCATTTCAGTTTCTAAGCCATTTTCTTAAGAAACTCCCAAGCCAGCAATCCAACAATCCCGCTGAAATAAATCCCCCCTAAGGTGAACACCAGGATATCTTTTATTCTCTGTCCCTTGGCGTGAGCCTGGTCGGTAATGGTCGGGATCACCGCGAGAACCTCGACTCCCAGATCCTGAAGTTGGCCGGAATCCTTAACCGATCCGTCAAGCATGTCGAGCAGGATAACCAGCCCCACCCCGCAACCGACACCACCAACAATAGCCATCAGGAGCATCTTGATCATATTGGGAGAAACAGGTTTTTCTGGGAAAATCGCGGGGTCTACAATACGGAAGGTGGTGGTCTTATCACCAATCTCCATCTGCTTGGAGACCTCAGACTGCCCCATGCGCATCAGCAGCTCTTCGTAAATCTTGCGATGGGAATCCCTCTCCTGGATCAGGACGGCGAGCTTCTTCTTGTTTTCGGGAACGAACTGGAGCTCTTTGCGTCGCTCAGAGGCCAGCTCCCGCAGCCGCTTGCGCCTGGCCTCGAGAGAGCTGATTTCAGCTTCGACCTCAAGGCGTTTTTGGGTGATTTCCTGGTACAGGGGATTAATCGAGGTCGTCTCAATTTCCGAACTGTCGCCCTCCCCCTGGTTGGCGATGCGACTCCTAAGGCTTTCCATTTCAACTTTGAGCTTAATCACCTCGGGGTAATTCTCGGTATAGGTCAGAAGCAGGTGGGTGATTCGCTGCTGCAACTGAAAAACCCGGTCCTCCCGCTGTTTTTCGCTGAAAATGGTAACCGTTGGATCAAGTCCTTTGAGTTGCCTCCTTAAACTGTGTCTCTTCGCGTTCAACGTCTCGATGGTCAAGCTGATATTTTCAATCTGCTTTTCGAATTCCTTGATTTCAGCGAGCAAAGTTGTCTCGCTGCTGGAATGAAGGATCCCCTGGCTCTTACGAAACTCGATGATGGCATCTTCAGCCTGGTCGAGTTTGTGTTTGAACAAAACAATCTGCTCATCGAGAAAACGGTTAGCACCGTAGGTTTCTTCACGCGTGGCAGAAAGGTTATCTTCGACGTACTTGCTGACCAGGGTGTTGACATAATTCTGAGCGAAGGCTGGGTCCTTATCGGTAATAGAGACGATGAAAAGGTCTTTGCCTCTTATTTTCAAATTAGTGCGTTTCTGCAGTTCGGTAACCTTCGCCTGAAGATCCGCATTGCTATCAAGTTCGGTATCAACATCCAACTCGGCAAGGACCTTACCAATGATATCCCGGCTGAGAAGGGCATACTTGAGAACCCGGATACGGTCATCCATATCAGGGGTCACAGCAATCCCCTTGACCAGGTTGTTGATCACGCTGCGCTCAATAAACACCGTACTGTCGGCCTGATATTGCTTCGGAAGACGGTAGCTATAGGCCGCGATTATCGACATGACCAGCAAAGCGATGACCATGCAAAGGTAGCGGCGTTTCTGGACCATGCGCAGGTATTTGAAAATTTCTTTGAAAGAGTCTTCCATCTTTAAGTCCAGTAATAAGTGATAAGTAATGTGTAATGTGTTTTAAACCAGCAATATCCAATAAGTAATAGTTTTACAATCGATACAGAGAAGTTTTTTTCTGTTTTCTCTCATCACTTATTACTCATCACTCATTACGCCTCACTTGCTTTCAAAACATCCCTTCCCGCACAATAACGTAATCCCCTGGTGCCAGATCCAGATTCTGAGCGATATCCTTGCCTTTCATAAGGCTTTCGACATCGACGCGAATCTGTTTTTTCTGGTTGCGGAAGATGACCACTGAGTTCTCTTTGGCGTACTCGGTGAAACCTCCGGCTTCGAGGATGGCGTCGAGGACTTTCATCCCTTCGCGAAAGAGGAGGTATTTGGGATCCCTGACCGCGCCGACGATATAGACTTTGTTCTGTTCGTTGTTGGGGATGAAGATGACGTCTTCTGGCTGAAGGGCCACGTCTTTGGTCATATCCCCCTTGACGAAGAGGTCGTAGAAGTCGACTTTCCACTCGCCACCGACCCGCATCAGGTATGAAGCGCGAAGGTCGGCGTTTTCGAGGCCTTCGATGCTGCAGAGCAGCTTGAACAAGGTGGTGCGGCCCTGCAGGTTGACCACCTGGGAGGGAACCCCGCCACCTGAGATGTAAACCTTGTTATTGGTGATCTGCTCCACCGTTACGGTCACGATGGGTTTTTTAACGAAGTTCTCAAGCACCTTGGTCAGCTTGGCGCTGAGTTCCGTGGGGGTCAGCCCCGATGCCGTCACGTCACCTGCGGCAGGCAGGGTAATTTTGCCGTCGGGGCGCACGGTGACCGCAACGCTCAGCTCCGGGACCCCCCATACCGAAACCGCCAACGCGTCGCCATCGCCGATGACGTAATCGCCGGCGAGAGCAAATCCGGCCAGGCCGAAAAACAAGCACAGAGAAAGAAGAGTTTTTTTCATTGTTTTTACTCACCACCGAAATCAGGAACGAAGAAAGTCGAAAACCAGGACCTATTTTTGCCACAAATTTCACGAATGGACACGAATTAAATTCGTAAAGGCAAAGGCCTGAAATCAATTTTAAGCCTCAGGATGACTCAGGATGCCCCTGGATCAGGCAAAAGAACCTTAATTTCTTATCCTGAGACATCCAGAGTTATCCTGAGGCTAAAAAAGGCCTTTAATATTCGTGTCCATTCGTGCAATTCGTGGCTAAGGTTTTTCGCGATTCAAAATTGCCCTACCGACTTCCCCGGGCAAACAGCACGACCTTGACCGTCTCGAGAACAATCAGAAAGTCCAGCAGCAGCGTATAGTTCTTGATGTAATAGAGATCGTAACGGAGCTTTTCAAGGGCATCCTCTTCGGAGGCCCCATAGGGATAGCGCACCTGCGCCCAGCCTGTAACCCCGGGCTTCATGTAGTGACGCTTGGAGTAGTAAGGGATTTTCTCGTTAAGCTGTGAAACAAACTCCATCCGCTCGGGCCTGGGCCCGACAAAGCTCATATCCCCTTTGAGCACGTTGAAAAGCTGCGGGATCTCATCGATGCGGGTCTTGCGAAGAAATTTGCCCAGCCGGGTCACCCTGGGGTCGTCCTGCACCGCCCAGACAGCGCCGGTTTTTGTTTCGGCATCCTGCCGCATGGACCTGAACTTGTAAACAAAAAACTCCCGGTCCTTCTCCCCCACCCGCTTCTGCTTGAAAAACACCGGGCCGGGCGGGCGAATCAAGCTTGATCAACAGGGCCACCACCGGCAGCAAGGGAGATGCGAGCAAAAGCCCGAAGGATGAAAAGAGGATATCAAAGGCGCGCTTGTACAGGCGCATAAAAGGGGTGACCCTGAAGCCATTGGAATAGATAAACCAGCTCGGCTGGATGTTTTCAATCAGCAGCTTGCCGGTGAGCTGTTCGTAGAAGGACACCGATTCGACGACATCCACCCCGTTGAGTTTGCACTTCAACAACTCCCGCACCGGCAGCACCCCGCGCCGTTCGGTGATTGACACCACCAGCTTCTGCGCCTTGTGCTGCTTGATGACCTCGGCGATGTTATCGATGCTGCCGACAATGCGATCGCTTGAAACGGTCATGATGTCGGCCTTGGGCTGCACAAAGCCGGAAAAAACGTAATTGTTTTTTGCTGTCCCCATGGTGTCTTCGATGGTCTGCGCCAGGGGCCCGACACCAAAGACCAGCACCCGCTGGGCTAAGCCGGGCAACTTCAACACCACTTGAAACCCGCAATGAATGGCGAACTGAAAAAGGCCGAAGAGCAGCAAAGCCAGCGCGAGAACGCCTCGCCCGACGATCAGGTCGGGCAGCAGGTAATAAAGGCACGACAAAACGACAAAGGCGAGCATCTGGGATACGGCAATGCGGGCGGCCAGCTCGACCTTGTCGGCATTTCTCTCCGGGCTATACAGCTCACAGAAATACCCGGCCAGGATCGCGACCGCAACGAAGGGGCGAAACGGACCAGGTAGCCCAGCATCAGCGTGTAGACTGCAGAGACCATATCGGCCGCCAGAAGAATTGTCAGCGATCTTTGAAGCAGGTTCATGGGGTTATAGCGCTTTCAGCTCCTGAAGCATCAACTTGGCCTGCTTGACTTCTTCGGGCAGACCCGAGTCAGCGACTAAGACCAGGCGTTCGATCGCCTCGCTCTTCTTGCCGAGTTCACGGTAGGCCTGGGCCAGGTGCAACTGCACCGCAGGCACCTGGGGCAGCAGTTCGGCTGCCTTTTCGAGAATCTGCACCGCTTCTTTTGCCCTGCCGTTTTTGACCAGCACATAACCCAAGGTATCCATTACCCCGGGGTTGGTCGGTTCGTTTTTGTAGGCCTTCAGGGCCAGCTCCAACGCCTCTTTATTCTTGCTATAGTTGTCGGCATAGAGATAGGCCAGGTTGTTCAGGGCCGGCGTATAGTTAGCGGCCTTGGTCAGCACCTCTTTGTAGAGGTTGACGGCCTCTCGCTTGTTACCGTTGCCATCATGGTGAGCCCCCAGGGCAAAGATGGCGGGAACAAAGTTAGGATTCTTTTTGCGAAGTTTCTGGTACAGGCCGACGGCCTGGTCCGCCTTGCCGAACTTGGCGTAGAGGCCGGCAAGCTGCATCTGCAGGCGCGGGTCGTTGCCGGCAGCGCTCATCCCATCCTTGAGGGCCTTTTCGGCCTTGGCAAAGTCCTTTTGCTGCTCGTAGACGGATGCGAGCATTTGATAACCGAAGCCGGATTCAGGCTTGGACGCAACAACCTTTTGGGCCAGTTCTTCCGCCTTGGCAAACTCGCCGTTTTTCATATGAAGTGCCACCTGCAGCTGGACGCCTTGCCCGGGGGCTGCGTCTTCGAGCTCCTGCATGACTCCTTGCGCCTTGGCGTACTCCTTCGCCTGGACCAGCAACCTGGCGCGCAGGTTGAGAATGCCCGAATGCGCCGGATGGGCTGTCTGAGCCGCTTCGAGAACGTTCAGTGCTTCGGTGGTCTGCTTGCTGCGCAGGTGATATTGCGCCAGGGCCAGAAAGCCCTCGGGCTGACCGCCGGATCGTGCTTTTTCGAGAGTTACCAGGGCCTGCTGCGAATCGCCCATCAGCTCGTGCAATGCCCCCAGGCGGACAAGCAGTTGCAGGTTCTCGGGATTCGCATCGAGAGCTGCCTGGTATTCGGCAAGCGCCTTGCCATGCTCGGACTTTGACAGGTAATAGCTGGCCAGGTTGAAGTAGGGAGCCAGGTAGTCGGGCTTGCCCTGCTTGGCCTTCTCCAGCGAAGCAACGGCCTCATCAGCCTGCTTCTGGGCGAAATAGGCGGCTGCCAGGTAGTTGTAGAGCAGCGCGTCCTCGACCTTGCCGGACAGGCCCAGCTTGAGGGTCTGGACGGCGGAGGAATAATTCTGCTGCTTGAGGTAAAGCGAGGCGAGCAGCAGTCGGGTATTCAGTACCTCGGGGGCGACATCGAGGGCTTTAACCAGATCGGCTTCGGCCTTGGCGGGGTTGCCTTCTGCCAGCCGGAACAGCCCCTTCTTCATGTGCGCGTCGGCCAGGGCCGGATTAAGTTCAACGGCGCGGTCGAGGTGTTCCATGGCCTTGTCGAACTTGCCCTGGGCCATGAAGGCACTGCCGATGATGTTGTGGGCCAGGGCGTTTTCGGGCTGTTTGTCGAGAATTTTGACGACCTCTGCAACGGCATCATCAAGGCGCTTCTGCTTGAGCAGGGTCATGGCCACCATCAACCGCGACTGGGTGTGAGTCGGCTGAACATCGAGGGCCTGTTGAAACTGGTTCAACGCCAGCTCGTATTCGGCCTGCTGATAGTGAGCCATACCGAGAAAATAGCGTCCGACCAGATCAGGCATCCCCTTGAGGGAGTTCTGCAATTCAACCACCGCACCTTCGTACTGCCCCTGCAGGTAGAGGACCATCCCTTTGAGCCGCGAACCGGCGGGGTGCTTGGAGAAGCGGGATTTGAGGTCTGCCGCGACACTTTCGCCGGCAGCCAGATCGCCGGAGTCGAGGGCCAGAAAACCGGTCATGAACAAAGCTTCAACATCAGAGGAATCAGCCTTGACGATTTCACGATAGGCATCGAGGGCGCCGGCCTTGTTGCCGAAGGCCGTCTCCATGCGGGCGATGCCGTACCAGGCACGGGTTTCGTTGGGATTTTGCTCGATCATCTCCTGAAACAGGGCCCGTGCCCGGTCGTTGTTTTTGGCAAAGAGGAAAACCCTGGCCAGGTCGAGCTTGGCGTCGGTGTTTTTCGGATCGAGCTGAATCGCCTCCTTGAAATGCTTTTCAGCCTTGCTCCACTCGCTCTTCAAGGCATAACTTCTTGCAAGGTGCTCGATGGCCTCGGATGTCTTCTCATGCCCCTGGAGGAACTTCTGGACCTGCTCGATGGCAAGGTCAGGCCGCTCGGTGGAGTTGTATATGGAGGCCAGCATCAGGGGAACATCGGCATTTTCGGGGTTCTGCCGCAGGACCTTCTGAAATTCTTTTTCGGCCTTTTCAAACTTGCCCGTCTTCAGGTAGGCCTCGGCCAGGTGATAGCGTGCCTCGAAGTAATTGCCGTCTTTTTCGAGGGCATTTTTGTAAAGCACGACAGAGCCGCGGTAGTTGCCCTCCTGGCTCAGGTTGAGCCCAGCCTGAAGCAACTCCTCTTTGGTCTGGCTGTTACAGCCAAAGAGCAACCCTGCGATCATTACCGAAAAAACGACGTGTTTAAAATTAAACAATTTTGCATCCTCCCTGAGCAAGCCCGGTCCCGGACAACATCTGCCCGACCAGGTCATTAAATTTGTCGTAATCGATAGGCTTTACCATGCAATAAGATTTATCAACGGCCTTGAGATCTTCGAGCAGGTCGTTATTGAGGCAGTCAGAAAGGACCAGCATGGGAATGTCCTTGCCCCTGACCCTGTCAAACAGGTGAGATCCGTAGGGATAACTGGTAATGATCAGCCCGTAGTCCTCAACAGCGATTCCCGAATTAAGTTCGGCAAGATGCCCGAGACGCTCGGCCCGAAACCCGTCCATCTGCAACAAGGCAGAGCAGACTTTGCCAAACCCCTCTTCATCGACAATAAGTATTTTCTTTTTTTCCACCGGGATTCCATAATCGCAAAGAGACAATGCCGACCCCACAGCCACACCTTTGGAGCCATGTGGGCCATCCTGCTTTGGGGATGACTTGCAGACACAAGCAAGGTGTGTACCAAGCTTGGACATGGCCGTTTTTGGATGCTTTTTTGTGAAGAGCAGCGATGACAGGGGAGGATGTGTCCCCTGGGGACACAAGAAGGGAGACAACGAGTGTTTCCGATGGACACAGATGAGCTAAGTGGTTGAGTTTGTGCCAGGGGAGTGGTTCCGATGGAAACAGTTGGGCCTTAATGAACAAATTATTAAGGCCAATTTTGAATTTTTAGTTTTGAATTTTGAATTTTGAATTGAAAAGCTCATCACTCGACTCTCGGCACCGCCTGCTGCCCCGCCCCCGTTCGGCCTGAGCCTGTCGAAGGCCCCTACCTACCGAGAAACAGATGCTTCGACAGGCTCAGCATGAACGGAAGAGGGCAATTTTGAATTTTTAGTTTTGAATTTTGAGTTACAATAAACCTTTGCCACGAATGCACACGAATTTTCTCGAATCAAACCCTGCAAGCCAAAAGCTCAAAACCAATTTTAAGCCTCAGGATGACACAGGACTAACCGGATTAATGCAAAAACCCCAGACCTATGAATCCCGTGACATCCAGAGTCATCCCGAAGCTAAAATACGCTTGAAAACTCGCCCTCGAATACACTCGAATGTCTCGAATGAAACCAACCTGGCGAAAATAGGCTATTCATATTCGTGCCCATTCGTGAAATTCGTGGCTGAAGCCTTAAGCCTTTGCTTTACCCCGAAAATCCAAATCAATATTTAGCCTCATGATGACCCTGGATGAACCTGGATAAGGACAAAACCCAGGCTATTAAATCCTGAGTCATCCAGAGTCATCCCGAAGCTAAAAAATTATGATTTTCTCCCAATCACCAATCACCAATCACCAATCACCAATCACGGCCTTTACGATATGCTGTAATCCTTCAACCGCTTATAAAGCGCCTTCCGGGAAAAGCCGAGCATCTTGGCCACTTGGGATTTATTGCCATCGCACTGCTGCAAAGCATCGCGAATGGCCTGAGCCTCCATCTCCTTGAGGGTTCTGGTCTCTTGTGGCTGGACAACCTCTGCCTGCCTTGCGAAGAACTCTTCGGGGAGCTCCTCTTGAGTGATCTCCCTGCCCTGAGCCAGGACCACGGCGCGCTCCACGACGTTGCGCAATTGGCGAACATTACCGGGCCAGGCATACTCCTGAAAAATCCGCATGACCGGTGGTGACACGTTGACGCTCTTCTGTTCGCGAGCGCAGAATTCACGCAAAAACCCGTTGACCAGAAAAGGGACATCCCCCTTTCGGTTCCTCAGAGCCGGGACCTCTATTTTGACCACGTTGAGGCGATAATAGAGGTCTTCTCGAAAGTTCCCCTCCCTGACCTCGGAAAGCAGATCCCGGTTGGTGGAGGAGACAAGACGAAAATCGATCGGAAAAGATTTGTTGCCGCCCAGTCGCTCCACCTCTTTTTCCTGCAGCACCCTCAACAGCTTGGCCTGCACGGAGATATCGAGCTCGCCGATCTCATCGAGAAACAATGTCCCCCCCGAGGCCTGCTCCACCCGCCCGATGCGCTGGGAGGTTGCCCCGGTAAAGGCGCCCTTCTCGTAACCAAACAACTCCGATTCGATTAACTCGCCGGGAATGGCCGCACAATTCACTGCCACAAAAGGTTTTTCTCGGCGCGCCCCGGAAAAATGAAGGGAACGGGCCAGCAACTCTTTGCCGGTGCCTGTCTCACCACAGATCAGCACACTGCTCTCCGAATCCTTGACCGACTCGATGATGTCAAAGACCTTCTGAATCCCGGGATCCTTGCCGATGATGCCGAGCTGGTTTTTCTCCTGCCCCAGACGTTTTTTCAGCAAGGCAAGCTCCAGCTTGAGCTGCCGTTGCTCTACGGCCCGGGCGAGAATGCTCTTGAGGTTCAGGTAGTCGGGCGGCTTGACGAAATAGTAGAAAGCACCGCGGGTCATCGCGTTAACGGCAGACTCCACGGTGCCGTAGGCGGTGAGGAAGATGACGGGGATATCGGTAAAATGCTGATGGACGTAATCGAACAGCTGAAGCCCGTCCTGACCGGGCATTTTCATGTCGGTGATGACGGCATCAAGCTCCTCTTCATGCAGAACCTTCTGCGCCCCGGCCACATTGCGGGCCTGAAAAACCTCGTAGCCGTCCTCGGCGAGAATCGCAGCGAGTACCTTGACGGCATTGGGCTCATCATCGACGACCAGCACCCTTGCCCCAACCACCTCTGCCATCTAGCCCTGCCCCCCATTTGCTGCGGGAAAGAGCAGCTTAACCTGCGTGCCTCTATCCAGGCCACTATGAATCTCGAGCAGACCACCATGGTGCTGAAGAATCTCACGGGTGATGAACAACCCGAACCCCTTCCCCTTCGCCTGGGCGCTTTCGCGAACCGGCGCAGCAAAGGTCTCAGCCCCCTGCCCAGGCATCCCCGGTCCGTTGTCAAGTATTTCGACAACGGCAAACCGGCCCTCCGGGCGATTTTCTGTGTTACTTGAAATATCGATTTTTCCACCAATGGGCAACGCGTGCAGCGCATTGTTCACAACATTGAGAATGGCATGTTCGACCTGAAAAGCGTTGATTTGAATCGTGTCAACCTGACCCGACCGAAAAGAGACCTCAACCCCGGCGGTTTTGGCCTGAAGGGAAGTGAACAATTCGATTTTTTTCAGCAGGCTGTTGAGATCAACAGCGGACTGATCAAATTCGTAAATCGATGTGCTTAAAAACCCGGTGATGAATTTATCCAGACGGGTAATCTCATCTTCCATAATATCGGTGAATTCAACAAGGTTGGCCTCGTGCCCGTAGCGGTTCTTCAGATAGACAACCGCCCCCTTGATCGCATTAAGAGGATTACGAACCCCATGAGAAAGGATGGACGCCATCTTGCCGATATCGATCAGATGCTGGGACTGCTGCAACCGGGAGGCCATCTCGCATTTCTGGAGATCCTGGATGACCACCTGGGCGCCTGCCGAAGTGCCGTTACCACCAGGGAGGGGCTGAATTGTCACATCGGCTTCAAAAGATTGATGAAAGCAACCGAAGCGATAGCCCGAGAGAGAAAGAGGCTGGCGGGATTCGACGACCTGCAGCACCCCATCCCGGTTTTGATGGAGAATGCGAGGCACGACCTCATAATAGGGAAGGCCCTCCAATTGCTGGGATGATTCGACCCGCATCCGGCCGAAAGCACCGTTGCAACCGGTAATCCGCAATTGATCATCTACACTGAAATCAAACAAGGCCATAGCATACCAGGTGTCGATTATTTTTACACTGCAAACAGAACCTGAACGCCCCCTCCAATCGACGTTCATGGCGTATCAGGCTCAATAAGCTTATGAAGGTAACAGACCAGCAAACCAAAATCAATGGGCACGCATAGACGAACTTAATAATCAAATGATAGCAGAATGTTAGTATTTCAAGTTATTGACCGCAGATCGCTTATACACCCCTCACTACATTCCCCATGCCAAAACCCGAACGCCGCTCCCCCACACACAAAGGCCCCACCGCCCAGATATAG
>CALZIZ010000178.1 GCA_945787465.1 uncultured Desulfuromonadales bacterium | reverse complement strand
AAGGGCGATGTCTTTAGCGTGGCCCGCATCGCCGGAATCATGGCGGCCAAAAAGACGCCTGACATTATCCCACTGTGCCACCCCCTGGCGCTGACCTCGGTGAGCATTGAGTTTTTTCCCCACCCCGGCGAGGGCCGGGTGGAGGTCGAAGCGACCGCCAAGGTGACCGGGCAGACCGGCGTCGAAATGGAAGCCCTGACCGCCGTCTCCGCTGCGGCGCTGACCATCTACGACATGTGCAAGGCGGTCGACAAGGCGATGGTCATCGGCGATATCCGCCTGATGGAGAAGCACGGCGGCAAAAGCGGGTCTTTCCGTCGCAGCTAGGGAGGCAAGGGCAGCTTTTTTCGGCTTGGAGACGATTTCTGCATGGTTGTTTGCCGGTGGTGCCGCAAGCCCCATACCTATCTTTGCCGCAGAGACACCGAGGAATTCGGTAGGTTGGATTGAGGAACGAAACCCAACAAGGGGTTCGAGGTTGGTCATTGTTGGGTCCGTCGCTGCGCTCCTTGACCCAACCTACGCTTGA
Organism: uncultured Desulfuromonadales bacterium; assembly: GCA_945787465.1. Classification (GTDB taxonomy): domain Bacteria; phylum Desulfobacterota; class Desulfuromonadia; order Desulfuromonadales; family Trichloromonadaceae; genus CALZIZ01. The sequence goes on along the minus strand of CALZIZ010000178.1, from coordinate 11,559 downwards.
CTTCGCAAAAGGCAGGGGTGAAACACAATTGGTGGGCACAGCCCACCCTACAAAGTTCGTTCGTCACCCCCGCGAGATCGGGAAGTCGGCTTTTGCCCATTGATCTTAGGTTTTCCTGGTGTCTTTGTGACTTGGTGGCAAATCCCTTTGTTGGGGTTCCGTTTGGTTTTTTGTCGCTGTTGGCACAACACATGCTTGGATTGATTGCATTCTGGGGGCTTTCTGGTAAACTACGCGCCGGAGAGCCACCCTCAGCCTAAAGGATGATATGACGTGTCTGTGACCCAGAAGTTCGCTATTCGCAAGCCCTTTCTCATCCCTTTGGGATTGTTGCTGGTGCAGGCCTTTGTGCTGCTGGCGGTGGTTCTGTTTCAGGGGCAGCCCAAGGCCAAGGCCATTATTCTGGTGATGATGATGCTGCCCATTGCCGTGTTATTCGTGGAATGCCTGTTTCGTCGCACGGTGATAGGTGACGAAGCGGTGACGGTCTATAAGTTTCTGCGCAAAAAGACCCTGAGGTTTTCCGATATGACTGCCGTAGAGACGGTCATGGTGCGCAAGCGGGCCTTTCTGACCCTGTGCGCCGAGGATGAGTTTGTGATCCTTTCAAACGCCTACGCCGATTTTCCTGAGTTGGTCAACGCCCTGCTGAGCCGCGTACCCGAGCAGGCGATCAGCGAGGAGACCCGGCAGATGGCCGCGGCCCCTCCGGTCAAGACCGCCGATATTGTTTCGTGCTGGCTTGCCGTGGCTTTACTGGCATTTATCATTTTTATCCAGTTCGGGGGGATGGGCTGATTCATTTGACTTGCCGGCAGGGATCATTTATTCTTTGTTGATTACATAATTCCAAGGGAGTAGCCTTATGGATAAAGCAAAAGTTGAAGAATTTCGTCAGATACTTCAGTTTCAGCTCGATGCGCTGCTGCACGATGCGGGCAAAACTGTTTCTGAAATGACCGATGAAAAAACCAACTTCCCCGATCCGACGGATCGCGCTTCTCTCGAATCAGATCGCAACTTCGAACTGCGCATTCGGGACCGTGAGCGCAAGCTGATTATGAAAATCCGCGAAGCCCTTGAACGTGTCGCCGAGGGGGAGTTCGGCATCTGCGAAAGCTGCGAGGAGGACATCGGCGAGGCGCGTCTCAAGGCCCGTCCCGTTACCACCCTGTGCATCGACTGCAAAACCGAGCAGGAACGCCAGGAGAAGATTGGCTGAGATTTCAGCCGGGAGAGGTCAGGGAGCAGCCATGGAGTGCGATTGCTACGAAGTTCTGCACAAGGTTGTTCGCATCTCAAACCAGACCTCCCTCGATTATCCAAAAAGCTTCAAGGCCATACTGTGCTTTTTGCGCAAAGAAATGGGCCTTAAAGAGGCCTCGCTGCTGCTGCTCGATGAGCGGCAGAAATTTTTCGCCCGCACCATGCAGGCCACCGGAAACTACCGTTTTCGACCCTGCTTCAGGCGCCCCAACCCCCTTTCTGAAGGCCTCGCCCTCGAGCAACGCCTCTGGACGGCGTTTGAGGGCGCTTTTTCTTTTCCCGTTTTCAACAGTCGTCGCAATTACGGCGTTCTCACCCTTGTTCCCTCCCAGAATCGAGAACCGAGCGAAGCATGCCTGAAGTTAATGGCAGCGGTATGCGACCAGCTTGCCTGCCTCGCCCAGTATGCGTTGCTTTCAGGCGAAGAGCGTCAGCGGGTTGGACAGTTGACCCTCCTTTCCGAACTGGGCCGCGAGCTGAATCAGACCCGCACCCTGCAGGACTTGCTCAGCGTCGCTGTCAGTATCCTGTTGCGTTACAGTCAGGCCGCCTGCGTGGTGTTGCGGCCCCTTTACGGTGATACTGTACTTGGGCGCAGCTTCGTGAAGATCGCACCGCCCTATCAGCAACTGCAGCCGCTGTTTTTTGATCTGGAAGAGGAATCCTCAGCCAAAGCCATGAATTCAGGCGAAGTTGTCTATTTTCAGGGACTTGAATACAATTCCAGTCAGTCATTGACCCTGCCTCAGGCCATGGTCTCTATTCCGCTGAATTTTCAGGGGCGCACACTGGGCACGCTGACCCTGTTTGGCGACGGCGATGATACGGTGATCCCGCTGAGAGATGAGGGGGGAGGGCCATTCTTTTCCGCTATCGGTTCCCAGGTGGCCCATGCCCTGGAACGGGTTGCGGGACGGGAACGACTGGTGGTGCTTTCGGCCGAAAACGATCGTAAATTTCGGGAAATATCTCTGCTGTACCGGATTTCGCACGCCTTGCACAGCACTCTGCGTCTCAATGAGGTTATTCACCTGATCCTTTCGGCAACCACCGTGGCAGGTGGCGGTGGGTTTGGCCGTGCCATGCTCTTTACTGTCAATGAACGCACCAGAACCCTTCAGGGGATGCTCGGAGTGACCCGGGAAACTGCCGCCCTGGTCCTGCCGCCCGAGCGGGGAGAGGCCGTCTGGGAGCATCTTGAGCTTTGCGAGGAGACCCAGCAGGCCCAACGCGAAGCGGCCTTTTGTCGCCAGGTCATGAAGCAGCGCCTGCCCCTTGCGGCCGAGGACAACCCTCTGGCCCAGGCGGTGCTGGAGGGAAAAGTGGTGCGGGTGAGTCGACCCGATCAATCCGGACCAGGAGCCCGGTCTTTGGCTGAAGCCCTGCAGCTCAGTCCCTATGCGTGCGTTCCCCTGCTCGGCAAGGAGCGCCCTTTAGGGGTGCTGGTCGTCGACGATCCTGAAACTGGAGGCGAAGTCTCTGCAGATCGGTTGAAATTTCTCGAGCTCTTTGCCAACCAGGCCAGCGGGGCCATGGAAAACTCGTTGCTGTTGCAGCGCCTGCAGACCACCCACAAGGATCTGCGGGAAACCCAGGAGAAGCTTATTCAGGGCGAAAAGCTTGCGGCTCTGGGGGAGATGGCCGCTTCGGTCGCCCATGAGCTCAGGAACCCACTCGTTTCCATTGGGGGATTTGCCAACCGGCTGACAAAGATCTGTCCAGAGGAAAGCAGAGAATATGCCTACGGCTCGATTATCGTCCGTGAAACCCGGCGCATGGAGGGGCTGCTCTCCGATGTGCTCGAGTTTTCCAAAAAGCAGATGCTGTGCCTCGGTGAGTGCGATATCAATGGGCTTCTCGAAGAGGCCCTGGCTCTCGAAGAGGATTCCCTGACCCGCGCCGGGATCGAGGTCTTGCGGGATCTTAATCTAGAACTTGTAGCCATCAGGGGGGATGAGCAGAAGCTGCTCCAGGTCTTGATCAACCTCATCGGAAATGCCCGGCAGGTGATGGACCAGGGCGGTACGCTGGCGGTGACAACCTATCGTTGCGCTTTGCGGGGCGAAGAGGCGGTGGCAGTGGAGATCAGAGATTCCGGCGGCGGAGTCCCTGCGGATGTACTGGGCAGCATATTTCAGCCTTTTTTCACCACCAAGGCCAAGGGCACCGGTCTGGGGCTGCCCATCTCTCAGCGAATAGTCGATCAGCACAACGGGCAGATCGAGGTGCAGAACTGGGCTAAGGGGGCTTTGTTCACCGTGCGTTTGCCGGTTTGCCCAAAGCAGGGGGATGGGTCCCCACCCCAATAAGCAAGGGCCGACCCCAATGATCGGCCCCTCTGCGTTTTCGTTCCTGCCCGCTTGTTCTTAGCGCAAGGTCACCTGTTTCGAAACCGGTTTTTCCCCGGTTAATTCTTCGAGTACTCTCCTCACTGCCACCATGGCTGAAATCAGTTGCGCAATCAGGATAATGCCGCAATAGGCGAGAAAGATTCCGATCACAATTCCACCAAATCCTGACATGACCCCAGGGAATGCAGCAGCCAGCGATATGGTTCCTAGAAAAAGGGATACCATTGCGAACACCCAGATACTTTTTTTCATTTCAGCCTCCTTTTGGTCTGGAGAGGGAGATTCCCACTCACGGTTGACAGGTGTCGCGTGCGGTTAATCGTGTCATATAAATTCTGAGTCATTTTGGTCGCTGTCAAGGCTCGCCGACAAAGGCCTAGCCAGAGTTAAACCGAGGAGGCGGAACGCCGACAGCGGGCAAAAGGGCCAGAATTAACTGATAGGACTAACCGCACGGGACACTTGGGCAGGTCGGCGGGTTGTTCTCAGTCGGTGGAGCTGTTCTCAAAAGCTCCTGTACGTTTTTTGGTAATTCCTTTCACCATCCCCAGCATGACCATGATCACCGGAACCAGTTGGGCTACGACGATCAGTGCCGCAAATCCGAGAAAAATCCAGACAGTTAAACCGGTGCTGTTCTCTCCTGCCAGAGGGGTGGCCAAGGCCGGGGTCGAAGGCAGAAGCACTAGAATGGCGATCGCTTTAGTCAAGCTGCTCATAGGGCCTCCTAGCGGGCTTCGGCCTGGCGCAGCCAGCGCGTCGGGACCTCGGGGCTCGGGTGGTTTCGCTCGAATGCGCATTGGACAGCCAACCGAAGTTCATCCCGCCCTTCGGGGTTTACCGGTCGCAGGGCGTGGAAAAAGATGCCCTCGCGACGCACTTTGCGCAGCAGGGGAAGTGACTCTTCGTCGGAGACAAGGATGATGGTGAGATTGCGGTTACATTTTTTCAGCAAGGGGATGATTTCGACGGCAAGCAGATCCCCGAACTCGCTGCCGAGCAGCAAAACCTCGACATCTTTTTTGATGATATCTCGTAAAGCCTCCACCAGGGATTTGGCCGTTTTTACCCGGTAGCCCGAGCCGGCAAACAGGTTGGCCATTTGCTGCCGGGATTCACTGTCCTTATCGGCAATTAATAGTATGCTCATAACGGATCCCTCATCTGGCGCGGGGCGGATTGGCCCCGAATATCCCTTTAATCATGGAGAAGAACAGCGTCAGTCCGGGGATGAGCTGCATAACGATCAGCACACCCAGAAGGGCGAGAAAGATCCATACTGCAGGTCCTGACTCGGTCTGTTCGAAGCTGCCGGCGGCAAAGGCGGTGCCTGAGGCCAGAATAAGGGATACAAGATTAAATAGCACACGGTGTTTCATGATCTCCTCCTTCGGTTGGCAGGGGAGCGGTTGATTGCGGACTTTGTTCTTTATAGATAGCATCGGGCGTGCCAAATTTAAATTCGATTTAACTAAATACCTAAGTGATCGAAATTGTTGGACAAAGAAGGTTTAGTGCGGAGGCGGGATAGTTTCTGAGATCGGCGGGCGTATAGCAAATACATACGCTCCGGGTCTGGAGAGGTTCGGATTTAATCTTTTGTTTTTGATGTAAGTATTTGAAAATCTTAAGTAAAAGAGCCGTGAGGCAACGCCGTATGGTAGAAATATACAGGGATATTTTTTCGGAAGTAGTAATTTGAACAAAGGCTGGGTTTTCCACCAAGACACAAAGCCACCAAAGACATGCAAAAAGTATCAAGATTGTAGTCCTGGGTGCTGAGCGGCAAAGGTTTTCTTGGTGTCTTGGTGCCTTGGTGGCGATAAACGGGTTGTCTTGGTTTATCTTTTTTTGGGGATATCTTTTCGATCTGATGCTGGAATCAGGATTTGGACGAAGGAGGAGGGGAGCCCAGGCTGTTGAGCAGGGCCTTTTCTTTGCGGATCATTTCGCTGCAGTGAGTCCAGATCTGGTAGTACTCCAGGCTCAGGATGGTGATCCCCGCCGCAAAAATAGCCCAGAAGTTTTGCTCCAGGGCTTGGGCGTAATAATAAAAGGCGAAAAAGGCGGCCAGGTAACCGAGGTGAGACCAGCCGCGGTAGGTTGCAGAGCCGCTCATCATTCGGGATAAGATCAGGATCAAAGCTGAAAAGCTGTAAACCGCCAGGGCGATGCTGATCAGTTTTACCGGGGGGGACGGACCGAGCAAAGCCCTGATATGATCGGGGATCGGAGGGATAAAGGCGAAATTCTGCTGCCCGCCAATAGCCATGAGAATAAACAGTGCCAGGCCCCATAGACCCCGGTTGGAGAGTCGGTGAAGACGGCGTATTTTTGCCTGGATCTCACGACGCCGGCTCGCGGAATCGGGAAAACTGGCGTAATCGGTTGCGCAGAGCTGTTTCACGGTTTTTTTCATGAATCCTTTAAGGGCTTCGAAGATCTGGCCCCGCACTCCATTCAGGTTTTGCGGGTTTCCGAGGTCTCCCTTTGCTGCTGCAGATTGTCCAGTTCGAGAGATTTAATGTGCAATTTCTCGGCCATTTCTTTGATGGAACTGCCCAAACGAAACACTTCCTCATTGCCTTCCGGCACCTTCTGGTCCCTGTCTCCGGCGACTGTCGCTTCGGCAAACAGTACCAGTTCCCTGATCGGCAGCAGTATGTTGCGTCGCAACAGGGCGCAGACCCCGCCGATGCTGAGAATCAGCACCATAAGGCAAAACCAGACCATGCGCCAGCGCAAGGTGCCGAGCATGGCCTCAAGAGGTTCGGCAGACAGCCCGATATCAAGGGTGCCCAGAACTTTTTGCTCTGGCGGGTGGGCGTGGCAGCTGCCGTTGCTGCAGTTCGGTTCGTTGAATATCGGAGTGGTGATGGCCAGCACATCGTGCTGTCGGTCGTTGGTGAAGCGTCGAGCCTTTTCCATGGGGCCGAGACTGGTGGCCGGTTGGGGGCCATCATGGCACTGGACGCAGCCAGCAGCCTGCATGTTTACCTGATTGTGCACCTCCTGCGGCGCTGAGGAAAACATAATCAGGCCCTTTTTATTGAAAATCCTGACATGTTCCACCCCGGGTTGGTTCCCGATGTAGCTTATCGAATGCTCCAGGGATTCCCGGTCATCCTTAAGCATCGAATAATGGGTGGATTTAACCAGAAGGTCGGCAAGATGAATCTCCCGCTCTATGGCACTGTTCGTCAGGTCATCCCTGATGAAGCTGTATAGCAGCAGGCAGAAGACGACAACGAAACCGGTAACGGCCAGGGTGACCGGAACGACTGCTTTGGCAGCGATACTTTTCAGCATATCTTTTTACCCCGTTGGTCTGCGCCGAATAGCGATTAGTTCATGTTAATACCATGGGGCCCATCTCTTTTGCAACGAATATGGGGCGGTTCCATGACCTGATCATCGCGATGCCGGTTTTAAACGGTGTCGAGAGGCGTGAGGTTTGAAGGTAGAGGTGGAGGCCCCTTAATATAAAGCAGGCGTCCGTTTTTCCTGCTCACTCCATACTGCTCCTGGCTGAGCCAAAAGCCGCGAAGTGCCCCCCCCCGGGCACTTCGCATTTGCTTTTAACCGTTTCTTTTGCGATCAGTGATCAACTTCCTCTTCCCAACCGGTCCACATCGGCTTGAAGTGGGCGAAGGGGGTGTGCCCCAGGGTTGCCAGGTAGACATGGGTGAAGAGGAAGGCGCAAAGCGAGCAGGCCAGGAGAAAGTGGGTGCCGACCAGCAGCTTGAGGCCGCCGATCATGAGGACCGCCTCGCGCAGAGGGGCCACATTCATCAGCAGGATGCCGGTCACGATCACCAGCGGGACCAGGATGAACATGATGGCCAGGTAGGCCGACTTCTGCATCGGGTTGAACTTGTCATCCGGGGTGGTGTGGTGAGGGTTCGGCCGCCCCAGAAAGAAGAGCAGAAAGTAGAACTTGGCCTGACGCAGGATGCCGTGCTGGATGTCGTCCTTGTTGGGGATGTAGAGCTTGACCATGCTGCGGGCCACCACCAGGTAATAAAAGGCCCAGAGGAAGAAGGATATCGCCACGACGATTCCGGCGGTGTTGTGCAACTCGATGGCGGCCTTGTAGGTGCCGAAGATGTTGACATATTCGGGGAAGCGGATCTGGCCCCCGGTGACGCAGAGGGTGACGATTCCCAGGGCGTTGAGCCAATGCCAGATACGAATGGGGGTCGGTTGCAGGTAGATGTATTTTTTGTCAGCCATGACTAGTGGTCCTTTCCTTGACGATTTTTACGGGTCAAAATGCGCAGGGAACCGTGTCCTATCGGCATCACCAGGCCGCCGGCGATAATCATCAGACCGGCAATGTTCAGTACGCTGCTGCGGGTGGCGCCCATCATGTAGAAGTCGGGGGTGCCGTACAGGGCGTCGAGCACCGCCCCCTGTTCGACCTGCATACGGTTGAAGCCTGTGCCGTCACCGGGAAAGGCGACATAGCTGGTCTGCATCGCATCGGGGCCCGAGGCATGGCAAAAAGTGCAGTCCCAACGGTTTTCGAAAATCTCGAAATTGTGGGTCGCTTTTTCCGGAGTCATCATGCCTGCAAGGCGCAGGTTTTTGAATTTGCGGTCCTGGTTAAAGGTGCGCAGCTCGTCAAGAGAAATGAAGCTGTCGCCGTTGGTGTCGATCAGCGATTGTACCGGTTTGCCTTTGGCCAGTTCCTTCAGCTCCTGCTCCGAGGCGAGTTCGAAGTCGCCGAAGGCCTTGGCGCGGCTTGAGATGTAGAGAGAGATGACATAATCCTCAGAGGCGCTGTGGCAGGTGATGCAGGGCAGGGCTCCGAGGTGCAGTTCGGCCTGGGGCAACCATTTGTCGTGGATTGAGACCATGTCCGCCGCGTCATGGCACGATGCGCACTGGCGGTTCATGTCGTAGCCGGAGACTTCCGTAGTGGCCTTGACCTGATGAGGATTATGGCAGTCGTTGCATTCGGCGTTAGCGCCGTGGCGACTTACCGCATACTCCTGGTGGATTTCGTCGTGGCAGTCCTGGCAGGATGCCTTGGACGGGGTCAGGCCGTCATCGGGATGCTCATCGGTCACCGACTCGTGGCAGCTCGGGCAGCCCAGTTCGGCGTGAGCGGTGCTGTCGAAGCGACTTTCATCGATAAGCATTTTGCCCTCTACCGTGTCCTTGTCGGTGTGGCAGCCGAGACAGTCCTCGCTTTCCATGGCGCCTGCAGGGGCGCTCAGCAGCAGAATCACCGCCAGGGGCAGCAGGCATAGCATTGATCTGAATTCCATTTTCACGGCTCCTTCTCCCTGATTTGATGTTTGTTCATTTGTTTGGCAGGTACTGTATGGGGGCAGAACCTGATTCCCCTATCCGATGCGACTCTTCGAGTCCCTCCTTCCTCAATTGGGTATTACCCGGCAGCGCCGGTTCCTCTCCCTCTCCATTAGCAGCGGATGTGCCGAAAGCTGAAGTTTGCCTAATTTTATTTTTAAGTTACTGAAATGGCTTGGTAAAATTCATAGAGAGGGGGGGGGAGACAGCTCGGGAAAAAGGGCTTCTGTATAGAAAATACATACACCTTCAGCTCGAGAAATTTGTCAGTCAGGCAGGGTGTGTTTTGCTATGCTACTGAAAACATATATAAAATCATTAATGGGCGGGGTGTATATTTTTTCCATGCGGGTGCATGTGAGAACAAGTCTGCAGGTCTTTTGGGGCCCCATTGACAGGCAGTCTTAAGCATTAGTTTGATTTTATCTCAAGAATCCAGTAGGATTACATCAATGTTATTGGGCGAGATATAGCACGTTTCGAGGAAGAACCCGCTCGAGAGAAGCAACCGGGTTCCGGTAGAACAAAGGAGTAAGGAGTTTATGCCCAAAGCAAGAATTCTGGTGGTCGATGACGAGGCGGTTATTCGCGAGGGGATGCGTCGTATCCTGGAGAAGGAGGACTTTGCCGTCGAGGCCAAAGCCAGCGGCCGGCTGGCTCTGGAAAAACTGCAGGAAGAGGACTTCGACATAGTCATCACCGACCTGAAGATGCCAGGAATGGGTGGCCTGGAGTTGCTGAAGGCCATCAAGATTCTTCAACCCGAGGTGCCGGTCATTCTCATCACTGGCTATTCTACGGTGGAAACGGCCGTCGAAGCGATGCGCAACGGTGCCTTCGACTATCTTTCCAAGCCCTTTACCCCGGCCCAGATTACCGAAAAGGTGCAAAAGGCTCTGGAAGAGCGGGCGACCCTGCTGGAGAACTTTTTACCCGAAAAAGAGTTTAACGGCCAGTCCGGGCTCGACTGTCTGGTGGGGGAGAGCCCCCAGATGCAGAAGGTCTTTCGGCGCATACTCCAGGTGGCCAAGACCGACAGTACTGTTCTGATTACTGGAGAAAGCGGCACGGGAAAAGAGCTGGTGGCTCGCGCCATTCAGCGCAACAGCTCCCGCAAGGATCAGCCGTTTGTCGCCGTTGACTGCACTTCGCTGGCAGAAAGCCTGCTCGAGAGCGAACTCTTCGGTCATGTCAAGGGCTCGTTTACCGGTGCTACGCAGAATAAGATCGGCCTGTTCAAGGTCGCCGACGGCGGCACCCTGTTTCTCGACGAGCTGGCCAATATCAGTCTGACCACCCAGGCCAAATTACTGCGGGTGCTGCAGGAACGTGAAGTCACCCCCATCGGCGATACCAAGGCGGTGTCTATCGATATCAGGCTGATCGCTGCCACCAACGTGGACCTCAAGGAGGCGGTGGCAAAAGGCAAGTTCCGCGAAGACTTGTATTTTCGCTTGAACATTATTCCTATCGAACTGCCGCCGCTGCGCGAGCGCAAAGGGGATCTGCAACGCCTGATCGGCCATTTCATTCAAAAATTTTCCAATGAAATGGACAAGGAGATCCGCGGCCTGGCGCCCGGGGCCATGGCTGTCCTGAACAAATACACCTTTCCCGGAAATGTGCGGGAGCTCGAGAATATTTTCGAGCGGGCCGTGGTGCTGTCCGATGGCGATCTGCTTCAGCCAGAGGATCTGGAGTTGCCCATGCCCGATCCCGATGACCTTGATTTCCAGGACGACTTTATCCCCCGCACCACCGAAGAGCTCAAGGAGGCCAAACGGGAGATTCGCGAACGTGCGGTTCAGCCCATCGAGCGGGCCTTTTTGCTCGAGGCCCTCAAGCGCAACAACTGGAACGTCACCAGGGCCGCCGAAGAGGTCGGCATGCTGCGCCCGAATTTTCAGGCTCTGCTGAAAAAACAGGGCATCTCGGTGCGTGATCGCATGGTGAACTGATCGGGGAGCCTGCGGTTGCAGCAGACCCACAAGGCTTTATAGAAATTCGTCATCCCCGAGTGATTCTGTGGGGGATCCAGGTTTTTGTTGTTCAAAGGCTGGATTCCCGCCTAAAAACTCCGCGGGAAAGACGATAGGGTTCATAGCCAGGAACTGATTTCAGATCGGTTGCCTGGCTTTTTTATTTTCGGTGGTGAAGCATGATGGGGAAAGGGGTAAAAAAATTCAGTAACTGGTCAGCACAGTGACTTAAAACCTTTGAAACCGTCGGGACTCGCCCCGACAGGCGACCTATTTTTTGCAAGCCGCCAAAAAATAGGCAAAAAGCGGCTTCCCCTGCGGGGGGCATTTCTTTCGCCGGGATGGTGCCTCTGGCCGCCATGGGTTCTGATGACACGGGCGGTGCCTCGTGGCAACTCCCCTTATGCGAGGCATTCAGCAAGGGGATGACCTGATGAGGTTAATCTGTCTGGCAGAGCCGGTGTTTGCAACAGCCGCGTAGACTGGTTGCGCAGCACTGCCGGTTCACAATAGGGCCCTACGAAGAGCTGCCGCTTCTCAAATGCTGAGACGGTTCTTACGCCCAGTGACCTTCGCGCACCCCATGCGGCGCAGCCAGAGTTTCTTTTGGTTACTTTTCTTTGCGCCCAAAGAAAAGTAACCCGGCT
>CALZIZ010000177.1:6888-8563 GCA_945787465.1 uncultured Desulfuromonadales bacterium | reverse complement strand
CTTGGATTTCATTGTCACCTCCATGAATCCACGAAGAAGGATGATGAACCACACCGTTTCTTACCATGTTTAAATCGATATATACGAGACATCTAAATAGAGCCTGTCCCAATCTGAGCTATTTTTCAGTTGCCTCACTTCACGGCACGCGATTCAGCCAAAAAAATCGTAAAACGCTGGGCGGCGGGAATATCTCAGATAGATTTTTTGTCTTTTTCGGGCACTACCCCCGAGTCCGGACGCACTACCCCCTTTGATGGGAAAACCGGAACTCGTTCAGTCAGGCCGCGTCTTTTTGTTCTGCAACCGCTTCTCGGTTCCGCCTGGCTATGCTCGCCAACTTCCAAAGATTGTGCGCCAGAATGCACCATTCTATGCGGATTTTGCGGTTTTCGAAGCCTTTGCTCCTCAGGGGAGCTCCAAGGTAAGCATTTTTAAAAATGCTGATACGGGCCTCGGTGCTGCCCCGCCGCGTTTGCAGTTGGCGGAAACAATCGTCTTCAAGGCGTTCGTTGAGCTGCACAACGGAACGGGGGCAGATTCCGTTAGCAATATTCTTCTCTTCAAGTTCGTCCCGATTCTTTTGAGAATCGAAACCCCGATCACCTGAATAGCTCTTCGGGGTGCCGTAGTTTTCCATCAGTCGCGCTATGCTGCCAGCGACCAGTTTGTTGTCGCTTGTCGGTTGCTCTTTAATAAATTCCCAGTCAACGATCAAACCATCAGCCTGTTCCGCAAGGTAGAAACCGTTGCCGAATTCAACTTCTGCATCCGCTTTTCCGCGGACAAGAACATGGGTATCGGATTCGTAGAGGCTGAGGATTTTATCCTTGTTCGCAACGCGACGTTCGCCAATAAGACGCTCATGCGCTTGATGCACGGCTTGTGGAAGCTGATCGAGAATGTTCTGAATGCGATCGAGAACCACCTGAGCCTGGACCTGGCTCCAGTCGGTCTCTGACCAGCGTGTTTCAAGCAGATGGTGATAATTGCCAGCGTGATTTTCGACGGTCTTCATCAATTTCTTCATGCGCCGGAAGACCTTTTTACGCATCTTCTTTGCGCCTTTCTTTTTGCGTACATGGGCAGAGTTTGTTCATGTCACGCAGGAATTTTTTCGGATCTCCCATGCGATGCCTTAATCCTTGCGAACGAATAAGCTCAATGGCCTTGATCAGCGTCCGAGTCGCATCGCGCAGCAGAATCCAATCGACAGGGAAATGGATATTGCTCTTCACACAGGTCGTGTCAGCAAAAATCTCATCGAACACCAGAGCCGTTTCAGAATAGAGTAATTCCTGCGCGCCCTCCGGATTGGCGACCGCCATACTACAATCATGGATAAGCTTGGCGACCACTTCGCAGGGAAAGATTTTCTCAAACCGCTTAATGGTGCTCTTGGCCACAGGCCGAACGCCGTCTACCCCGGCAGTATGGGTAAACCATTGAAAAATTGCGCTATCAGCAACACGATGGGCAAGCTCTCGAAACGAAAGTCCCGTTATCCCCAGCAAAATGGCATAGCGCAAGGCCCGGCGTAACCACTTGTATGAATTCGAGCTGGCTTTTACCGGGCTGGAACGCTCCGAAGAGGTCAAGTGTTGAACAAGCATTCGGTGTTCGATTCCCGATGCTGTTAGAAAGTGATCAATCTCCTCAATCGTTTCTCGAAATT
>CALZIZ010000177.1:0-6865 GCA_945787465.1 uncultured Desulfuromonadales bacterium | reverse complement strand
CCGATGCTGTTAGAAAGTGATCAATCTCCTCAATCGTTTCTCGAAATTCACAATAATCTTTTGCGCCAAAAACGACAGGAAGTGCTGGACGAAATTCGGTTTGAAATGCGATAGTCTCCATAGATGTCTTACCCTTTCTTTGTGGTGAAAAAAGTATAAGGCATCTATTTCCGCTAAAGGAGGTAAAAACGCCTCCTTTAGCGGTTTTATTTTATTGTCCTATCCCCATGGGCAGGGCGTTTGCCTCAGATGGGACGGGCTCTAGCTATACAACAACGCAACTGAGGTAGCTTACAATGGATTATTTCCGCCATCCATTCTTGCTTCAAAACTTCCGAGCATACTTTGCTCCCAGGCCACAATTGGGGCATTTCAGACTCATTCCCTGATTGATTTGAAATGGCCGGCTCAATTGGCCTTCGATAATCTTTATTCGTCCTGCGCCGCCAGGGAGGCGAAATAATCTAGAAGCATCCTGTGCATGAATATATAACCGCCACCGACCTTGCGTAAAAAAATGAGATCTGCTGCGTGATCAAGAAAGCGTACATATGTTAATGGGGCGCAATTTTTTAACCACAAGATCAGTCGGAGGGTGTAGTGCTGGATAACAGCAAGCCCGCCGCAATATAACCCGCCGATCAGCCCACCAGTCAGCCCGCCGATTTTCCCGCCGATCAGGCCACCAGTCAGCCCGCCGATTTTCCCGCCGCCCAGCCCACCGCCCAGCCCGCAGCTGGATCCAATAATTAATAGACCGATAAGGGCTTTTTTTACGGAACGTTTAATTTCTTCGTTAGGCAACACCCGAGTTGCTATTACACCTCTAGAGAGCCCGCCGGTCAGTCCGCCGATCAGTCCACCAATTAGCCCACCAATCAGCCCGAAGCTCAGTCCGATCCTCATGTCGATCGGCATGTCGATACGCCCGCCGGCCTGGCTTTCAATCAGTTCTTTGATCAGCCATAAGATCAGCCATAAGATCAGCCATAAGATCAGCCCGAAGCTCAGTCCGATGAAACATCCGGTCCGGATTGACTTTTTGGTATTCTCCCAAGACCAACTAAGCGTCTCGACAGGGCGTATATCTCCCGAATAGCCAATTGTGTTTACGCCAAGCCAACCGATCAGCCCGCCAATCAGCCCGCCAAACAGCACGCCAAACAGCCCTTCGATCAGTCCTTGGGTCAGCCCTGGGGTCAGAATGCCGATCAGTCCGCCGATCAGCCCACCAGTCAGCCCGCCGATCAGCCCGCCAATGCGCGGACTTTTGATGCAAACGATCAGCCCGCCGATCAGCCCGCCGATCAGCCCGAAGCTCAGCCTTTCAATCAGCCCGCCGATCAGCCCTATTATCAGCGCACAAAATCCCCCAACGCCAATTCGAAAACTCAACTTTTGTGATTGATTTGTTAACCAATTCGGCTGTATCCATCCGAGGTAGAGCACTGTCTGGCTATTGCGCTTCATGGCGGCCGCCAGCCAAGCCAGCCAGGTAATCGTCTTCTCCTTTGTGTATGAAGTGCCTTTACCCTGGGTTTTGGCTCTGCCGGGGCGCTGAAACATGGCCTCCACATAGGTGGCGAACAAGTGTGTTCGACGTTCCTCCAAGGAGCCGGTTGTCCGCACCGCATCCGCCGGAAGCCCCTGGCATGCCAAAGAAAGAACGTTCAGCATCAAGGGGGTCTCAATAATGTCCAAAAGCGTCTCATCATCCTTAATCGCGGCACGAACACCTTTCAACGGTTCACCGGCCTGCTCCAGGTAGTTATCCACCTGCTGTCTGGTGAGGGGTTGTATTGCAACGGCCCCCGGCAACTTAAGTCGCACGTTTAACGCCTCATACTCTGTAATGCGACTGCAAACGGCCATCGGAACCATGCTATGATTTTGGTGAAAACTGTTGATCGACTCCACGCACCCAGCACGGTAGACTTCTGCGACTTCATCGAGGCCGTCAAGCAACGGCAGCACCTGCTCGTTGGCCACCCAATTTCGAGCTAGTCCCCTGTGTATTTGATAACGCTTGTTCAATTCATCCACCAACCAATCGGAAAGTTTGCCCCGGTGTTCGGCCCAGGTGGAGAGGGTAAAGACAACGGGCATGGGGAGAGTCGGGTCTTGTTCCGCTCGGTCTATAAGATCACGCGCAAGTTCAAGGAGCATAGTGGTTTTTCCTGAACCCGGCGCGCCAAGAATAAAAAGAGCCTCGCTAAGGTCATCAAAAACCGTGCTGAGGCGTGCATCTGGGGAGAGTGGTATCGGGGGTTGTTCGGGTTGGTGCACCACAAGCTCCCAAGGTTTCTGAACGGCTTCCGGCTTGCTCGCCAAGCCCAAGGAGACATGGGCAACACGGTACAGCGATTGGTCCAGTATGCCCTCGATCCAGTCAGCCTTGACGCGCTTTAGCATCTTTTCGCGGGTGCCTTCCACACGGCTTTTTTCGGCAGGTCTGCCGGGTTTCTCCCGGAGGCCCAGTACTGAACCAATCTCAGTTTCAACCGCGCCTTCACGATTTGGCTGAAAAATGTTCTGAATCCTTTCGGCTACCGATAATAGGACACGATCCTGTTCGGCCTCACTCATTTCGCTCAAGGCTTTGTTCGGTGGGTTACTTGCTTGAAGTTCAGCCAAGGAGAATTTCTCCGGGCCGTTGACAGGATCAGGGTATTTATACGTTGATGTTTTGAACAGACAGGGGCGCAGGATGATGGGGAGGATATGGACACCATGGTCCCTGGCGCCTTTTAGGAGGATGGGGAGTTCGTTGTTACGGATGTATTCGGAGGCTAGGAATGAAGGGCTAACCAGAAGGACTGCAACTTTTGAAGTTTCAAGATGGGCTTGGATTTTTTGATGCCAGTTCTCACCAATCTCGATGTCCTGATCGGACCACGCCGACACAATCCCTTCGGCGGCCAGCGGCCCCAGATGCTCCTTAAGGCGATTTAACCAACGCTTGTTCGGATCGTCGCTTTCATTATCCTTGTGGGCGTAGCTTATGAATATTTGCCCAACGGTTGGAGGTGGTTTGCTCTTCATGGTAATAAGTTTATCTGGACAGCAAGGTCACGCAAATGGTGTTGGCAGAGAAAAATGTGCCCCAACTAGGGCAGTGTCAGCGGGCTGGAAAAAAAGAAGGGGCATTCTTATTGTGTAACTCCACGGTACAGAAGATGCGAATCCGCCATTTTGGAGGTCCGGCGAAGGCCACCCTAACCAGGGGCGCGTAGGAGGGAGGCTGATCCGCCTCCCCAAAAGGCATTTTTCTTGAGTTTGTTTCGGACGTGATCTCAATTTTCACTGTCTATCAGACATCCATGATAAGTAAAGTCAAGGGGAAAACGGAGATTTCCCTTTAGCTCGCGGCTCTCCAGCGTGGCATGTTTCGTTAACCCCTTCGTGCCGCTTGACCTTTTTGATCTGTCATTTGTGGTCCGCATTAATTGCGACCAGACATCCATTTGCCGTCTCAGGGAGAATCCCCATCACGGAAGATTGAGTTTGGGCCAACCCACCGGCCTTGAAACACTTTCTGACATGCAGTTCATGACTCACGCAGTCCGGTAGATTGCAAGGCCCGGTGGGAAGATCACGGAGTAAAGGGGCGTTCTTTTTTGCTCAGTCAGCCTGCGGCGGTGCTGGTGCTATAAAGGGAGTGCCCCGCCGATCAACGGCCAACAAATACTCCACCAGTTTTCGAGCAACCGCTATTGTTGCCTGATTGCGATTCCCACGTTCCAATTCCTTTTCGTGCAGTGCCGCCAGTTGCGGATTCCTGTGAGGGGCAAGTTTGGCCGCTTCGATCAAGATGGTTTGCAAATGCTTGTTGCGCTTTTTGGAAATCGGGCCACGATGTTCCTTGCCTGCCGATTCCCGCTGTGCACTGCACAATCCACAGTAGCTGATGGCCTTCCGAGAGTTGCTGAACCGTGTGGGATCACCGATTTCCAAAACCCAAGTCAGAGCTGTAACTTCACCCACTCCAGCAATACTCATCAGGCATTCAACACGTTCCCGAATCTGAGAATTCTGCCGTAGAGTCTTGATCAGTTTCTTCTGGATGGCCTCAAAAAGTTCAAGGTTGTTGCGGCTCAACTGCAGTAATTCTTTGACCGACTCCGGCACATCCTCGATTCGCTCCAACAACTGGTCAAAATATCTTCGGCTGTGTAGGCGCTGTTTGTCGTAAGGGGCTCCAACCTCCATGAGTAACCCGGAGATCTTGATCTTCATCTTCGCACCGGTTCGAACCACCATGTTCCGGTAGCGCAGGATGCGACGTAGTTCTCGCAACTCCTCCGACATCATGGTGCATTCTGGCAGAAGATTGACCCTCAACAGATCAGCCAACTTCTCAGCATCGGCACGATCACTCTTTTTCTTGGCCGCCGTAATCGCCTTGAGCACCTCCGGATGGGCAACCTTTAACTCAACCGCATAGGGCTTGAGAAAGTCGTAGATCCAACCGGTGAAGATGGTTGCTTCCATTGCCCCCAACCAAGGCCCTGGGATCTCAGATTGCCATTGGAGCAATGTCTGGCGATCTGACCTGATGGTCCCATGCTGAACCGTTTCCCCAGCCACAGTTTTGATGCAATAAGCGATGGTTTTCTTATGGACGTCCAATCCAACGTAGTAAATACTTTCCATGGAAGCCTCCTTGTTGTTTTGACTGAGAGCTATTTATTCGGCTCTCTGCTCATTATGAGCTGTCCACCACTCGGAGGCTTCCGCCTTTGCTACTTATTCATTCAAACACTTTTTGACCGTGTTCGGCGATCACCACATTTTGAAGAGACTTTCAGGACCATTTCGATCACCAGATCTAAGTGGCCTTTTCTCATAATGCAGGGTCTATGGGACAGCCTCATTTCCGTCTCGAAATCACGGCCGAAACAATACAGAACAACTTATAGGACGGTTTTCCCCGGCTGTTCTAGATTGCAGGACTTTGGGAAACCCAGAAAATTTACATAAAGTCCTCAGGAAAACATTCCAACACAAAAATCAAAACGGCCCTGCTCATCTCTGGCGGGCCATTTTTTTTTGATTTTGAAAAATTCGTTTAAAAGATTGACCAGATAGGTAAAGAAAGATTTATCTTTCATGATTGACTAAGCTTAATGGCTGCGGAAAAGCGGGAGGATTATGTTTATCTACTTTACTAGGTTCATTTATTGGTATGAGTGTAGACGCGCAACTATTGACGTCTAGTCAGAAATTTGGCGAGAACCTTATTGAGGATAATAAGTATGGGAAGATATCCAATTTTCTATTTATTTTCCATTTATTTAAAATCCGTAAGCAATCTGTAATTGCGTCCGTAGTAAAAGAGGTAGCAAATACAGTGAAGGAGGGAAACGTCTTTCAGGAAAAGGAGTTTCATTATGGCAGAGCACGAGTATCCAACGAAAGATAGGATGAACGAGAGTAGGAATGCGCGAAAGAGCCCTAAAAGAAGATCAGCAGTGATTGTGATCGGTAGAAATCCCGCTGTCCTGGTGCTGACGACTTTGCTTCTATGCATGGCCGGCGCAGATCGTGCTCAGGCCCAGCCTGCCCCGATTCCTCGTGCCGTCGTGTCGGTGGATGCGGCGCCCGAGGCTATGGCTGCCATGTTTACCCAACTTGAACCGGGTGAGAACTCCGTAAGCATCGAGGGCGCTGAGTGGCTGCAACTCAAGTTCACCGATTTCCAGCTCGGAACGGACGGCGTGCTGACGATCAGCGCCGCAGGGGGCCAATCACAGACCTTCACCCAGACTCAGCTTGAGGATTGGGAGGGGCTGACCGCCGTTTTCAACGGCTCGGAGCTCACAGTCACCCTAACCCCCAGCGAAAGCGCTCCCGGCGAGAGCGACGAGATCTCCGCGACGATCGAAGAGATCATCATCGGCTTGCCCGGCCAGGATGTGGAAGGCGCGGAGTCTGCCGCCCCGCAGGCCCTTCGCAATCTCCTGGGCGATGAACTGGACCGGTATATTCCTTCCGATCCGCCGCGACAACCGGAAGAAAATCCATCACCGGAAGAAGGTGCATCAGTGGAGGCCATCTGCGGATCCAATGACAACCGAGTCGCGTCGGGTCATCCGCTGATCGGGCGGATCATGCCGATCGGCTGCACTGGCTGGATCATACAGGGTGGGGCCTTGCTGACAGCCGGACACTGCATCAGTTCGTCCACCCAGACCGTCGAGTTCAACGTTCCCGCTTCGAAGTCTAACGGCGCGACGGTCTCCCCCCCGATCCACGACCAGTACAGGGTCATCAGCAGCTCCATCGTGGACGGCTACACGGGGATCGGAAATGATTGGGCCATGTTTCAGGTGCTGCCGAACACCGAGACGGGGTTGACGCCGATCGCCGCGCAAGGCGGGGCTTTCCAGCTTTCGAACACGGCGAATCCCAGCAACGTGCGGATCACAGGCTACGGTGTGGACGGTCCAGCGCCGAACTTTGGCAATCCCCCCCCGCGGAACGCCGACAACCAGACCCAGCAGAACCATAACGGCACGCTGACGAATCATTCGGTCAGTGGGCCGAACTCGGCGACGTTGCGCTACACGGTCGACACTCAGGGAGGCAATTCGGGCAGCCCGGTGATTGTCGCAGGAGGGGGCAATGTTGCAATCGGCATCCATACAAATGGTGGCTGTTCAGCCAGCGGTGGCTCCAATGCCGGGACGAGCTTCCGCAACCAGGGGCTCTGGACCGCGATCGGCGCGGGCGCGGGCACCGACGACATCGTCTGGCAACACCGCCTGGGACAGGTCCACTACTGGCCGATGCAGAACGGCCAGCGCCAGGGCGGAATCAACGTGCACAGCCCGGTGAGCGGAGACTGGAGGCTCGCAGGCGTCGG
>CALZIZ010000176.1 GCA_945787465.1 uncultured Desulfuromonadales bacterium | reverse complement strand
GATCATCCCCAAGGACCAGGGCTGCTGCGGGTTGCCTGCGGTCAGCGCCGGTTCCGCGGAGACGGTGGAACAGCTCGCCTCGAAGAACCTTACCGCCCTCTCCCGCCACAAAGTCGACTACGTGGTCACCGCCTGCGCCTCGTGCAACGCCGGCATAGGCAAGATCTACGCCGATATCGGGGAGGACTATCAGCAGCTGGCCGCAAAAACCAAGGACATCTTCGTCTTTCTCGCCGAGCATGGCCTGCCGGAAAAGCTGGCCACCCTGCCGAAACCCGAAAAGCGCACCCGGGTCACCTACCACGACCCCTGCCACCTGCGCACCCGCGGCATCACCAAGGAGCCGCGGCAGATCCTGGCGGCCCTGCCCCAGGTGGAATTCATCGAAATGGCCGCAGCAGGCACCTGCTGCGGGCTGGGCGGCACCTACTCGGTCTACCACTACGACACCAGCAAGAAGATCGGTGCCAAGAAAGCCGCCAACATCTCAGAGAGCGGCGCCGAACTGGTCGCCACCGACTGCCCGGGGTGCATCATGCAGTTGCAGGACGCCGCGACTGAAAATCCCTCTTCGTTATTCTTTATCCAAAGAAAAAAGCCGATGCGCCAAGTTGCGCATCGGCTTTTTTGTTTCTAAAACCCAGACAAAGGAAACCAGATATTTGCCACCAAGGCACCAAGGACAGCGAGCAACTTATTTGCCTACCGTTCATGCTGAGCCTGTCGAAGCATTGGTTCAGCAGACGCTTCCAGGGCCTTCGACAGGCTCAAGCCGAACGGAGTGGGACCAGCCCCACCACTGAAAACACCATACAAGGCACCAAGCCTTTGGTTTGGCGCACATCCCCTTTTTTTGCCACGCCCAGATACATATCAACCGCGTGAAAGGGGGCCCCCGGAAAATCACTCCCCTATCAATCCCTGAATCATGGCCACGGCCTGGTCCGATTTGAAGGGTTTGGTGATATAACCATCGGCACCAGCGTTGGCTCCTCGTTTTTTATCCGCAAAAGTCGTTCTTGCCGTTAACAGGATCACAGGCAGATCCTTACTCTTTTCATCGGTTTTGATCTTCCGGCAAACCTCGAACCCGTCAATTTTCGGCAGCATAATATCGAGCAGCACCAGGTCCGGTCTCTCTTCGGCAAGGGCATCCAGCGCGGTTCGACCATCCATCACACCCCTGACGAGGTATCCTTTGGCCTCAAATAACAGACGAAAAAGCCGGAGATGAGACTCTTCATCCTCCACAATCAGAATTTTTTTCCGGGACATACCGATATACCTCGACTTCGACAACAAACGAACAATCCGACATAGGAACACTTTGAATTAATCCAGAACAGTACTGCTTTATATAAAACTATATTCTGAAAAATAGAACAAGTCAGGAAATCCCTGATTTTCCCCCTCGGAAATCCCGGGTATTTTTTTGGTAAGGCAACTAAGACAGGTCGGTCATCCCTTCGCGGATCGCGTATTTGGTCAGTTCAACCAGATTGTTGAGGTTTAGCTTTTTCATAACCTGAGATCGATGGGTTTCAATGGTTTTCGGGCTGACATGAAGCAGTTGGGCGATCTCTTTGGTGCTTTTCCCCTCTGCAAACAGCTGCAATACTTCTCTTTCCCTCAGGGTCAGGGGACTTGATTCCAGCGCTTCCCCTGCATCGAGGGTGTGCAGAGAATCGCCGAGCACACCCTCGGTCATTTCGGGACAGAGGTAAATATGGCCCGCCACAACAGCATGAATCGCCCGAACCAGTTCGTCAAAAGCGCAATCCTTCAACAGGTATCCCTTGGCCCCGGCCTTGAGGATCTCAATAGCAAACCGGCGCTCCGAGTGCATGGACAGGGCCACGACTTTCGCCCCGGGGTCTGCGGCAATGATCCGCCGGGTGGCGTCGATCCCGTTGAGGCCGGGCATGGTCACGTCCATAATCACCACATCCGGTGAAAGGTCCCCAAACAACTGAACAGCGGTCCGACCATCGGCGGCCTCGCCCAGCAATTGCATGTCTTCTTGCAGGTCAAACAGCTGCCGGATTCCCTCGCGGAAAATTTTATGATCGTCGGCAAGGACGATTCGGATGGTCATGGATTCCTCCTGAGAACTGAATTTGCTCCACCAATCCCATCATGGAAAAACACTGACTACCCCCCCGCGTCGCCCTTCAGCAAGGGCACCCACAGACTGACCAGAGCGCCAGAGGAAGAACTCGGGGTTATCTCCAACCGGCCACCGAGGTAATTGACGCGTTCGCGAATGGTAAAAAGCCCGTACTTCTGCTCTTTTACTGAATGGCTTTCGGTACCGGGCCAGGCAAAGCCGGCCCCATCGTCTTCAATCTGCGCCAGCATCCGATCGCCCTGCCTGCACAGGGCTACGCGGACATTGCGTGCATGGGCATGCTTGACAACGTTGATCATCAATTCCCGCATCGCCTTAAACAGCAGCACCCGGGCATCGTCACCAAGAGGTTTGGGCTTGCCATCATCCTCCAGGGTCACAACAAGCCCCGCTTTCTCCAGGATATTTTCAACCAGCCATTCGACCGAAGATTCAAAGGACAGATGATAAAGAACGGGGGGGCTGACCTCCGAAGTCAGGGTCCGTGTATAGCGAATTGACTCCTCGATCAGAGTTACAACCTCCTTGACGAACTCTGCGCCGGCAGCGGAGCAGTCCGATTCGCCCAAGGCCCCCAGCTTGATCTTCGCCATTGCCAGGGTCTGGCCGAGATTATCGTGCAGGTCGGCGGCAATGCGACGCCTTTCCCTCTCCTCAAGCAATGTCAGTTCGGACGAAAGAGTGCGCAGACGCTTTTGGTATTGAAGGATTTTCTGCTCGGCCAGTTTGCGCTCGGTAATATTTACGTGGGTAACCACCGCCCGAACCGAGCCCATCTCCTCAAACCGGGTGGCCCGCATCTGAAACCAGCGCTTTTTGTCCGGGCTGTGACATGGATACTCCATGGCGAATTCGGCACGTTTTCGGTCGATGACCGCCCGAAGCCCTTTATAAGCAGCCCGCGCCATTTCCGCATCTTCACCGGCGGCCTCCTGGCAGACTTCAAGATAATTTCTGCCCAGCCCTTGGTCAACCCATTCCAGGCCATTGGCCTTGGCAAACCGGCGCCATTCATTATTAATAGATATGATCTGGCCCGACTCATCGAGAATGGCGATATTGGCCGACACCGCATCAAGAGCGGACTTAAGAAAAGCAGCCTCCCTTTTCATCTCCTGGACGCTCTGTGAAAGCGCTGCAATCCTGGCACGATCAGACATGAGAGCCCCCTTATGAAACTTACCAGGGAAAGTATACCATCTATCTCAACAAGTTCCCTAAACTAACTAATAATACAGAACTCAAGAGAAATCCTTGGAAAGCCATATTTCAGCTGAACCAAAAAAAAAAGAGAACCTGTAAAGGCTCTCTCCGTTGTGGTTGCTCATGGCTCCTTAGCCGAGATGCTCTTCGTAATAGCCCTTTACCCTGACAAGATAATCCCGCGTTTCTTTCGGCAAGCTGTCGATTCCACGTCGGTCGACATTCCCCGGGCCCCAGTTGTAGGCGGCGAGGGTCTTGTCGAGATCCCCTCCGTACTTTTCAAGCAGCCAGCCGAGGTAACGGGTGCCTCCCATAACGTTCTGCTCCGGGTCAAAGGAATCATCGACCCCAAGGTCTTTAGCGGTTTCGGGCATCAACTGCATCAACCCTTCGGCCCCCACCGGTGACACCGCCCGGGGATTGAAAGCGCTTTCTGCCTGTACCACGGCCCGCACCAGGGCAGGTTCAACCCCATTCTCTCTGGCAGCCTTATCGATAAGCTCGTCGATCGGCTGCTGTGAGGGTTCCGGCTTTTTGACGGGCGGGTCAACAGAGGTTTGCCCGGAAGCAGAATACACGGAAGCAAAAGACGGAAAATGGATCGGCGCCGACCAGCCCTCGGAATCGTTTTCCAGGCCTGGATCGAGCAGTCCGCGCATCATCTCCAGGCGCATCATCTCAACCTGCAGGCGACCTTCTTCGGCCTTTGCCTGGGGGCCGCTGCGAGCCAACGCCAGGGCGCGGTCAAACTCACTTCCGCCTGTTGCGGGCCGGGCGCTATCCGGTTTCTGTCCCGGGCCAAGACCCTGCAAAAGCTGGCCTATTACTTTGATCGACAAGGCTTTTCTCCGACACCTATTGTTAATGCTCAGTTGACGGTGGATTATTTTTGCAAGTATCGGACCCTCAATGAATTCTGACCGGATCGGGTAGTTGCTTTCCTGCCGCGACCCGTTATAGTTAGTTGATATTTTTCAACAAATCTCAAGGAGGTTGTATCAATGAAATCCAAGATCGTTGCCATGCTGCTTGCCGCGTCTCTGGCCCTGGCTGGAGCAGCCTTTGCCGTTCCGGCGGGCAAGGTGATTGAGTTCAACGAAAGCCCCATGGGCAAGGTTGTTTTCGATGGGCAGATCCACAAGGATGCCGGCGTCATGTGTAAGGAATGCCATAATAATGACATGTTCCCCAGAATGAAGCAGGGTACGGTCAAAATCACCATGGAAGAGATTTACGCCGGCCGCCTTTGCGGGGTCTGCCACGACGGCAAGCGCGCCTTCGGAACCGCAGGCAACTGCAACCGCTGCCACGTACAGCCCTGATTGGGCTGCAGCCACACAAAAAAGCCAAGGGGCGTGGTTCAGTGACCACGCCCCTTGGCTTTTTACCGTTTGACTTCGCCTGTGCCGGGATTTCCTAACCGCCGATACCCTGCATGGGGCGAGAAACCCTGCAGAAATCCTCCTCGCCGATTCGATGCTTTTCAGGTTTGTCGCCGATACTCTTGAGCAACAGCGCGTCGAGAGCCGCGGCATCGACTTCGGGACGTAATACCTCTCTTAAATCCAGCTCGTCATCGGAGAAGAGGCAGGGGCGGATACGACCGTCGGATGTGAGCCGCAGGCGGTTGCACTCGGCGCAGAAATGATTTGAGATCGCCGGGATCACTCCCAGCCGCCCCCTGCTCTGCGGATAATGGAAAAGCCGCGCCGGGCCGTTGGGGCCCTGTCGGGAAATCGGCAGCAAAACCCCCAGCCGCTCCAATTCGGCCTTGATGGCAGGAGCTGGAAACCTTGACTCGGGGCTGTAATCGAGATTGCCTGCCACCGGCATGAACTCGATGAACCGCACCTCCCAGGGATGCTTGAAGGTGAGCCGGGCAAAATCGACGATTTCGTCGGCGTTGATCCCGGCGATGGGAACCATATTGATTTTCAGCGGATCGAGCCCGACCCGTGATGCAGCGTCCAGCCCTGCCAGCACCTTCTCAAGGCCGCTACGGCGGGTGATCTGTTCAAACCGCTCCTTGCGCAGGGTATCGAGGCTGACATTGACCCGGGACAGTCCGGCCTGCTTGAGATCATCGGCCATATCGGCAAGCAGCAGACCGTTGGTGGTCAGGGTGATTTCCGGGTGAGAAGGCAGCTGGGCCAACTGGCGGATGAAATCGACTATGCCCTTGCGCACCAGCGGTTCCCCGCCGGTGACCCGGATTTTTTTGACACCCAGACGTACCGCAGCCTCTGCCACCAGCAGCAATTCCTCGTAGGAAAGAATATCCTGATGGGCAACCGGGGGTACCCCTTCTTCGGGCATGCAATACCGGCACCGCAGGTTGCAGCGATCGGTGACCGAGAGGCGCAGGTAATCAATGGTACGACCGAAGGTATCTCGCAAGGGAACTCCTCAAACGGCAACAAGCCACGAATAAACAGCTTACTCTGCCAATTTAGCATTAATCCCTGCCGGGGAGCAACCCCCCAACGACAACTCAGGCCGCAGCATCTTTGGGCAAAAACTGCTCGAAGGTACGTTTTTCCACGGCGCAGCGATGGGCTTCCTGGGGGGTGATCTTCTTCTCCTTGAGCAGATCCAACAGGCACTGGTCCATCAGCTGCATGCCCTCGCCCTTGGCGGTCTGCATAATGGAGGGAATCTGGAAGGTTTTGCCCTCGCGGATCAGGTTGGCCACCGCGGCATTGCCGATGAGGATTTCATGGGCCGCCACCCGTCCCTTGCCCTCTGCGGTTTTTAACAGCTGCTGGCAGACCACCCCTTTCAGACTTTCGCCGAGCATGGTGCGCACCTGCTCCTGGGCATCCTTGGGGAAGGCATCGATGATGCGGTCGATGGTCTTGGGGGCCGAGTTGGTATGCAGGGTGCCGTAGACCAGGTGCCCCGTCTCGGCGGCGGTCATGGCCATGGAGATGGTTTCCAGATCACGCATCTCTCCAACCAGGATGATATCCGGGTCTTCGCGCAGCGCCCCTTTGAGAGCGTTGGTAAAGGACATCGAATGGGTCCCGATCTGCCGCTGGTTGAGCAGCGACATCTTGTTTTCGTGGATAAACTCCAGCGGATCCTCGAGGGTGAGGATATGCTCCTTGCGAGTGCTGTTGATCAGATCGATCATCGCCGCCAGGGTGGTCGACTTGCCACTTCCCGTGGGCCCGGTGACCAGAACCAGCCCCTTCTTCAGCCGGGTCAGCTTGCGGATACCCTCGGGGAGCTTGAGCTGATCGGCGGTAAGGATCTCGCTGGGGATGATTCGAAACACCGCGGCAACCCCCCGATAGGTATCAAGAAGATTACCGCGAAACCGGGCAACACCCGATAGTTCGTAGGCGAAGTCGAGGTCGCGGGTTTCCTCGAATTCGGCCCGCTGCTCCTGGTCAAGGATCTCGAAAACCAGGGCCTTGGTCTGATCATTGGTCAGCGGCGGGTACTTAAGCTTCTCCATGTCGCCACTTTGGCGCAGGATGGGCGGAGCTCCGCTGGAAAGGTGCAGGTCGCTTGCGCCCTGCTGTTTCATAAGTTTGAAAAGAGCGTCGATCTTTGCCATGGAGCTCTCCTTTGCGGGTAAGAAAATGACGGCTATAATTGTGCAAAAAAGGTGCCTGAATCTTGTTCCGACAGGTAGGCCCCAGGAGAAGATCAAACTCGGCCTTTTCCCCTGAAAAAGCACCAGGCCCGGCGATATCACCGTTACACCTCAGGGGGGTGGCCGAGAATTCAAAGTCAACTTGAAGTTCGACCAGCTTTCGTGGTATTTTAATCTGCTACACCAGCACCTTTATAAAGTTCACTGGAGACTAGATATGAGCAAAGCACTGGGACTTCTTTCGGGAGGTCTGGACAGCAGCCTCGCGGCCCTGACCGGAGATGGTCAAAAATCCCAAATACGGCTATGGAAAAAACCTCAACCCCTGTATCGACTGCCATGCCATGATGTTTCGCCTCGCAGGCGCAATCATGCAGGAGGAGGGTTTCGATTTTCTGTTCTCGGGCGAGGTCCTGGGGCAGCGGCCCATGAGCCAGAACCTTAACGCCCTCAAGGCGGTAGGAAAATATTCCGGGCACCCCGAGCGCATCCTGCGACCGCTCTCTGCCAAACTGCTGCCGATTACCCCCATGGAGGAGCAGGGTCTGGTCGACCGGGACCAACTTCTCGACATTCAGGGCCGCTCCCGAAAGCGCCAGGAGGCCCTGGCCAGGGAATGGGGCCTTGTTGAGTATCCCTCGTCAGGGGGAGGCTGCCTGCTCACCGAAAAATCATTCACCGGCCGTCTGCGTGACCTCTTCGACCATGACCCGACTTCGACCGTGGCCGACGTAGAACTGCTCAAACTCGGCCGACAATTTCGCCTCTCGGACAAGGCCAAGCTATGCCTGGGTCGCAACCAGGACGACAACGAGGCGATCACCGAAATGGCCCGCCCGCATGACATTCTGCTGCGCACCCCGGGGATCGCTGGGCCCATCGGCCTGGTGAGCGGAGAGCCCCAGGAAGCAGACCTTGAAACCGCGGGGGGCATTCTTTGCAGCTACGGCAGAGGCAAGAACGAGCCCAACCTCGAGGTGTTGCTTGAGCGGGGGGAGAAAACCTGGACCATCCAGGTCGCGCCTTTGCAGCGCAGCGATTTCAAAAACCTGGTCATAGATTGAAAAAAAGCCTCCGCTCGCGGAGGCTT
>CALZIZ010000175.1 GCA_945787465.1 uncultured Desulfuromonadales bacterium | reverse complement strand
CTGATCAGCCCATAGTTGCGACTCAGGTGAGCCTCTGATTCATTTTCGGTAATCACAAAGGGCAGGGAGCGCCCCGGCGGTTTGCCGATGACCGCCTGGCTGCCTGCAGGGCTCGGCTTCTGTTTTTCGGCCAGGCTCTCTTCGAGGACCTGTTGTTCCACGCTCTGGCGTGCCGAGGCCCATTCTTCTTCGCTGATGCGGCCGTCGCCGTCGGTGTCGTAGCGATGCAGGGCATGGGGATCGCTTTTAAGGGTCCGCAAGGCTTTGATGGTGCGCTCGCGCAGGCTGCTGCGCTGCGCTCTGGCCGGGCGGGCAAAACCGAGCACGTAGAGTTCGGCATCCTCGAAAATAATCTCTTCCACCACCTTCTCGTTGCCAGTGTCGGCGATGGGGGTATCGAGAAAGACATTCAAGTCGCCGCCCGTGTCGCCCTTGCGGCGATTGCGTGGGACGATGCGGGCTCCGGCAGGGGCGACCGAAACCCTTCCGGTGTCGTCCTCGACCCAGAAAGGGACATGGGCGGTATCGCGATCGCTGAAAACTTTCCAGTTTCCCTTGGAGTTGCGGCGATATTTGCGAAGCCGGTAGTAGACGCAGGGGATCTGGGTCAGGGGCGAAACCAGGGCGTACTGGCGGATTGCCCTGCCTTTGACTTCGACCAGTCCCATGGCCATCGAGCGGGCCTTGCTGGTCGGGGTGTTCTCCACCTGGCGCTTGAGCCTCAGGTAGTGCAGGCCGCTCCAGAAAAGGGCCGCCGAAAGGAGCGCGGGCAGCACCCCCGTCTGAATGCCGAGGCGGTCGACCGCAGGCAGCAGGGCGTGGTTCTTTTTTGAAAGGATGACTGCAGCAACGGCCAAAGCGGCGATGGTGTTTCCGGCAAGAGGCAGCCATCTGATGCCGCTCGAGGTTTCGGCTTCGGGCGGGGGCGGCAGGGCGGGGCCGGGGGCAGGGGCCGGGCGTTTGGTGGTGGGCGGCTGCTCCTCCACGGCCTCTTTGAGTCCCCTTAGCACCGGGGTCTGGTCCAGTACCACGGGGTTCTGTGCGGAGGCGGCCAGTGCCGGTTGCTGCAGGGCAGTGGCCAGTGCAGCTACAACGGGGGCCACGGGCGAGGACTCGGATCCAGGCGGATCCTGGGCTTCAAGATCGGTGACAAGCCAGCCGTAGCGGGTCAGGTTCGCGAGGTTTTGCTGGTCGTAGCTGGTTTCACCCTCAGGTTTTTTCAGCAGGCATCCGGGCAGCTGGCTCAGCCCGAAATCGACCCTCAGTATGAATTCTCCGGCGAATTCGCGTACAAGTTTGATGAGCTGGTCCATATTCTGGGCGGCACTGATGGTGGCTCTTTCGCCAAGCCCGACAGGGTCGAAGCGACCGGCAAAAATCCGCACGGCACCCCGAACTTTCCGGTTTTGATCGAAGAGGTAGAGGTCGAGGACCGGCTGGCGCTGCAGGGCCATGCGGTAGACCTTGTCATCGTCCAGGGGCGCCACCGCTTCGCGTCCCAGGTAGATATGTTGCCCCAGCAGCTGCTTGAGGCACCTCTCGGCGACGGATCCGCTCAGATCGGCGAGGATGGCCACGACCTTTTCGCCGCGTTTCAGAGTCACCTTGCCCTTTTGGGCAAAAAACTGCAGCCCCTCTTCACTTACCGCCATCCCGCGAACCCGCGCCGGAGCGAAGGCGGGCCTCGACGGGCGGATAAGCCAACTGCGTACCCCATGCTCAGTGAGCAGCCGGGCCAGAGGCATGAGCTTTTCCCGCACGCCCTTGGCCAGCATGGCCAGGCCTTGTCCCAGCAGACGATGGCGCGCGGTTGCGGCATCGAGCTTGACCTGCTCGGCAAGCGCGGAGATAAGCCCCGGGAGCCGGTCGCCGAGGGACGGTTGTTTTTCTACGATAAGCAGATGCTGGTCGCTCATGGGCGCGGTCGTCTCAACCTTAATGGAGAGTGGCAGAAAAACCGGTTATTCGATCGGATCATGATTTTGCAAGCAATGTGCCTCTTGCGGGAACTTTTAAAGAAAAAGGGCCTGCACTGGCAGGCCCTTGGGTTCATGAAAAACGGCGATTTATTCCATCCCCATCTGATAGTTGAAGACCGAGGTCCCGGGGACCGGATGGCCTTTTTTAAAGGCGTCGAGAACCTGCTTTCCCTCGGGGGAGAAGGGCCCGAGGTGACTCAAATCGAGGGTGAACCGGTTGCAGCCGAGGCCTTCGAGTTCCCTGAGGTGTCCGAGCAGGCTAAAGTCGGTCTCCGAATTGAGCACCGTCAGGCCGCGGTCGCTCACCCGGTAGCCTTCGCCCCGGTCGGAGCGCACCGGGGTGTCGGGGCGCAGCCCGCGAATTGAAATGCGCGAGGTGATCAGCGGCACAGAGGCGTAGGCCGTTATGCCCCAGGAAACGCCGGCGTCTCGTTGCAGCAGCTCGGCGAGGTTTTCCCGATCATCCTCGATGTAGAGCATGGTTTCTCTGGCGCCGAGCTGCGCCCATGCAAGGGCCGCCTGGCTGTTGAGGCTGAAGAGCCGGTAGCTGGTCTGCAGTTCGACCCCCTCAAGCCCATCGAAAAGATCGAAATGGCCGAGGTTGTTAAGGCGAAAGTTTTTAAAGCCCCGCTCCACGAGTGTCGTGACCGCCTGGCGGTAATCCCGCCACTGACTGTCGAGGAGAATCAAGGGCAGATCCCAGATGACCTGATCATAGCGGCCGCTCAGGCGTTTGCCGGCGCGGCCGAGCCCTTGCATGTTGGCCGGGGTCAGCGGCACCAGCACCCGGTCGACAGCCGGGTCGTTAATGATGTGGACGTCACGCAGGTCGCGGATGGCAACGCTGATCTGCCGTTGATCGTCCTGGCGTGGCGCACCGGCAGGCAGCAGGGCCTTCAGGGCCGTGGCGAGCTTCTGTCTCTGGGCTTTTTTACTCTCCGATCTGTGCTCCTGCACCAGGGTGCGATAGAAATCGCGACGGATCTCTTTGAGCCGCTTGGGGGGGATGACCACCGCGGGCAGCTCACCGGCGGTCAACTCCTCTAAAACCAGCGGTTCCTGGGCGGTCTGGGCGAAGGCCGCTCGCAACACCTCAAGGCTCAGCCCCTTTTCGGTGGCCGGGTAGCTGGTGATGGGGTAGCGGCATTCGAGGGTGGATGCCCCGGCCTGGCCGCGCAGGGTCAGCTCAGATTCGCCCACCTGGATGTCGAGCTTGAGCGGCGCGGCGGCCTTCGGGGCGGCGCCGAGTTTGCGGCGGCAGGCGGCATCGCTCATGGTAAAGGCCTGCTCGGAGGAGACCTTGAACACCCCGTCGCCGACCTTGAACTGGTTGGAGAAGGGGGAGGGGACGTTGACGAAGCTGCCCGCGGAGACTTTTTTTACCGTCTGCTTGCCGAGTTTCAGGGTTTTAACGGTAAAGGCGGTGCCGGCCTTGTCGGTCTTGGGCTGAATGCGCAGGCGGTCGCCGATATGCAAACGGTCGCGGGTCTTGAAGGCGATCTCGCTGCCGCGCACCGCGCTCACCTCGCCCAGGAACCGACCGGTCGAGCCCTTGACCGAAGGGATGGCGATGTCTTTGGGGGCGCCGCCGGGCAGAAAACCCTGGGTGGGGGGGCGGCCGAAGGAGGCCTTGAGCAGGTTCTTGGCCTCGCGGATAGCGTCGCTGCGCCCCGAGGAGGGTGCATCGAGGGCCATGCGGTAGGCCGAAACCACGTTGGCCACGTATTCGGCGCTCTTCATGCGCCCTTCGATCTTGAAGCTGATCACTCCGGCCTTGGTCAGGTCAGGCAGCAGATCGATGGCCGACAGGTCGTTGGGTGAGAAATAGTAGCCGTCCTGCTGCCGGTAGCGGTAGCGGCGCCTGCAGGGCTGGGCGCAGCGGCCGCGATTGCCGCTCTTGCCCCCGAGGTAGGACGAGAAGTAACACTGACCGCTGAAAGAAAAGCACAGCGCCCCGTGGATGAAGTGCTCGAGTTCCACGGTGGTTTGGGCGCGGATCGCGGCAATTTCGGCCAGCGACAGCTCCCGGGCCAGCACGGCGCGGGTAAAGCCCATCTTTTCGAGCATTTTCACCCCGGCGGCGTTGTGGATGGTCATCTGGGTCGAGGCGTGCAGCTCGAGCCCGGGAAAATGTTCCCGGGCCATGCGCCAGACCGCCAGGTCCTGCAGGATCACCCCGTCGACCTGCAAGGCCTCGAGGGCCGAAAGGGTCTCGGCCAGTTGGGGCAGTTCGCGCTCCTTGACCAGGGTGTTGAGGGTCACGTAGATTTTACGCCCCCTGCCGCGGGCATAGCCGAGCATCTGCTCGAGGTCGCCAAGGCTGAAGTTTTTCGCCTTGGCCCGGGCCGAGAACTCCTTGAGTCCGCAATAGACGGCGTCGGCACCCGACTCCATGGCGGCGAAAAAGGCTTCCAGGCTTCCCGCCGGGGAGAGAATTTCGGGCTTTTGCCCTGCGTTATTCTTCATCGACCTCTCGGTTTTTCCTGCCCCGCGACTTGCATTGGGCCATAATAAGAGTTCTATAACCCAAACAAAGGCTGGGATTGCCACAAAGACACGGAGACACCAAGAAAACCCAAAAGGGCAAGAAATCCTAAATGTTTTGCGGTAGTTTCCTCTGCCTGCAGGGGACTTGCCAGCAAAATCCCACGATTTCCTTCGTGTCTTGGTGTCTTCGTGGCTAACCTTGGTTTTGGATATGGGCCATAAAAATAAGCCGGGTCAGTTGCGAGCCCGGCTGTGGTTAGCTTCCAAGTTTCAAAATTACCATGGCGTTGTAATTTGAAGCAACTGCAAAGTCGGCAGTTTAGAGTGGCGGCGCCTGTAGAGCAGTGTTATGCTTTTCCTTTGAGGCGCAAGTTTCATCAACCCTGACCAGGAGGTTGCCATGCCGATTGCTCCGCCCCCAGAGAATTTGCTCGACCAGCCCGCCTTGGAGCTTATGGACCTTTACGGCCGGATGCGCTCGTTGACCGAGTCGGCCGGTTTTGCCGGGACCCTGCCGGCGATATGGCAGTGCAGCGACGAAAGCCAGGGGATCAAAAAGGCGTTGATGGGTTATGTCTTTGACTGCCCGGTGTTCAATCTGGGCAGGGTCGGGGCGCTGCTCGATCCCACCCGGCTGGGCCCGGCATCCAACCATGGGCAGGACCTGGTGATCCTTGGTGGCAGCCACCTCGGTCTCAGCGAAGAAGGGGGGATCGGTCATATCGAGCGCGTCAACGGCAGAATGATTCCCTGCTGCGGAACCCTGGCCCGGGTTCTGGGGGAGTACCTGCAGCTCTACCGGCGGGCGGCCTCACTGATGACCCTCTCCAGGGGGGTCGGCGGGATCAAGGTCGAAATTCCCTACAAATACCTGTTTCGTACAGTGACCTCGGAAAATGCCCAGATTCATATTCTGCTCAATCAACTGGTGGACGGCAACGCCCTGGCCGAATCAAGCCAGGGCAAGGTCTATCGCCTGAATTCGGCCTTTGCCCAGCGGCACCAGCGGTTACTCGCCGAGATCGGCAGCGAGGCTCGCCCCATCGGCGAGATGCTCGACCCGCAGACCTTTGCCTTTTCCAAGCGCCTCGACTGGCAGAGCCTCGACCCGCAGATCATGCTCGAAGTTTCGATTTTTGACTTTTTGCCTGAAATCGTCACCTCTCCTCATCCCCACCGGCGCCTGGCCAATGTCCACACCTGGCGGCAGTTTCACCGGTCGCCGGTTTGACTCTCGATCATACGATCAAGGAAAACAGCTTCATGCCTCAGTTCGGGTTCTGGATCGAGCAGGGCCGCGCCCTGCAGGCGCGCTACTTCGGACCGGGGGAGATCAACGGGCTGCTGGCAGAGCAGAAGGTGGTTCGGCCGGTGAAGACCTTTCTGGAGTATGCCGGGGTGGGGTAAAAAAACAGCCTCCCAGGGGGAGGCTGTTGAGAGGATCAGTCATCCAACGCTTTCCATGACTTTGTAGAGGCTTTACCGATGCCCCCGACTGTGGTTTTGTTGTTGAATCCTCCGCCACCGACCTGCACGGTTCCGGTGGGGGTTTTCACATAGAGGTGTTCGTCGGCCACATAGGGCGAGGTGGAAATGTCCCCAGTGTCCTGGGACATGATCGGATTCGGGGGGCTATTTCCATTATAGCCTTTGATATGGAATCCATAGAGCTTTCCGGTGTTGCTGCCGTCACAGAGGTTTTCGGTTTCGGCGCTCGAGGTGCCAAAATAGATCTGGCCTGCTGCGGCAAAAGCCGAAGCGAACACCCGTTGTCCTGCCGGAAGAGCGTAGAACCAATCGAGTTCAACCGAGTTGGAGGTACACACGCCTTTGCCGGCCTTGTCGTTGTAGGCGAAGAAATGATATGTGGTGTTGCCGATGTTGATGTTCTCGTCGAAATAGGGGCTATCGCCCGTTCCGAAGAAGATGCGGATGTTGTAATCCAGTTCTCCCGATGAGGTAAGACCATTGTCAACCACAACTGTGGGCGAGGCGTACATCGGGTGCCATTGCTGGTCGGCGGAAACTGTGCTTCCCGTGGCATTGTCAGTCATGTCAGTGTTGACCACACAGTCATCTACCTGGTGCCAGAGGTTCGCCGGATCATCCGAGAGTGTGACCTTGTATAGCCGGCCTTTGTCGGTGCCCATGTAAATTCGGTCGATGTAACCGTTGCCGTCCGAATCGACGATGGCGGGCTGGCCGCTTGGGACGCCGCCGATGCCGTCGGTGTCGGAATCGAGATAGACGCGCCGGATCAGGCTGCCGTCGGCAATATCGATAATGTAAATCGACGGATAAAGGCTCGAGTCATGGGTTTTTCCCGAAACGAAAAAGGCGGCCCATTTTGCCGTGCCGTTTATCATCAGCTGGCCGATTTGCCCAATGGATGGCGATGAGCGGCTGCGGAACAGTTCTGTATCGGCATATTCCCACATGAATTGGGGATCATCGGGGTTAGTGACATCCAGGCAGAGAACCGTGTCGCCTCCGTTGCCTTGGGCGGCCAGTACCACCGATCTCCAGGCGCCGTTGACATAGACATCGGCCAGGGCTGGCGAGGCGTCGACAAAAGCCTGGTCTTCGGCCAGCAGCAGATTGTTTTTTAGCCGCGGCAACAGGTTTGCCGGGATAAATGACCACAATTCGTCCCCGGTTCCATAATTGGGTGAACCTGTCGGAATCCCTGCATCATCCTCCCAGAGGAAGAACCCGCGATTTTCCTTAACGTTGGTCTTGGGGTTGTCGCCCCAGCGGAACTTGCCTGCGTAAAAGGCATGAAGCATGCCGCTACGTGAACCGACAAACAGAACAGCCTTGCGGTCCTGTTTTGCCTGGATATAGGCGTCGAAAGACTCCCGTTCCTGAGTGGTTACATCGGTGCCGAAATACCACTGGGGCTTGCCGGGGGGAGTCATCAGAGCCGGAACCGAGTGGTCAACGGGCCCGAGCTTCCATTCCTTCTGTACAGGGTTGGCTTCATTGCCGTTTCTAAAGCCCCTGACCCATTCTACAAGCCAGTCGGCATCATTTTCGTCAAAATCGCCGTCCTTATCGAGATCAAATAGCAGCCGCCCACCAAGTTCACTGTTGTCCAGGGCCAGAGTCTCTTTGTTGATGTTTGTCGTATTGAATACCTGACGCCCTGCAGTTGTATAGTGGGAATAACTGGCAGTGATCGGGACATTGGGCGGCGGCGGACTGTCAAAGGTGATCTCGAACTCACCGGTGAAGCGCTTGATGGACCCAGAACCCCAGTTGCTTTTCAGGGTGCCGTTGTGGGCGTCGTAAAAACTTTTCCCGTCGGCACTGATGACGACTGTGGTCGCTAGTGCAGGATTATGGGCCAGGCGGCCGGTGAAGGTGGTGGTGATGCCGTCACCCACCGTGATTTCATTCCCGTCGGGTTTGGTCAGGGTCAGGGTTTCACCAATCTCCTGGCTGATGGTCATATCCGGTGTGTAGATGGTCCTGCTGCTGGGGCTTGTTGCGGCTAGCCGCGCTCCTGCATCCCAAATGTCCTGGGAACTGGCGGTTGATGTATCGGTCGGATCGTAGAGTCGCACAGCGCGCAAATGGCCACGGGGTTTTTTTTCGACCCAGGTCAAAGCCGGGGTTTCGTAACTGCCGCTGTAAAGGACATTGGCCATGGACACCGGAGAGGCTCGGGAAAACGAACTATGGCTGACGACTCTGCCGTCAAGGCTGACATCGAGGATTTTTGGAATGCATTCTTCCTCTTCGCTGGTCATTTCCGCTTTCCAGGTTAATTCGCGACCGACCTGATCAAGGGCGGCGAAATCGACCGAAGCGCTTTTGTAGCTGAACTCTGGATCCCCGGAAGACCAGGAGGCAACTTCGTCACCAAGGGTTTTGCTGCCGTCGTTGTTCAGAGTATAGGGATGGATCTTATCCCAATCAGTGATTTCGACCCAGGTATCACCATTATCGATGGATACGAAATAGGTAATATCTGTTTTCCCAAGGCAACTGCCGGCGGGAGTCCGATCATAGACCTCTAAGGTCACACCAGTGAAGTAGGACCCTTCTGTGGAGGGGCTGATGGCCTGGTTAGGGCTTAGCCGAGCGGTGCCGCCGGTTTTTCGCTCTATGCGAAACGAGGTGTCGTTAAAATCCATGTCGCCGCCGCCAAAGATATCCTCCCAGCCGAGAATCCACTGGTTGGGGTCATTGGCCGGTGCGCCGACGATGACATGGTCGAATCTGGCATCAGGGGTGACGGAATGGGGGTAGGTCCCCGACATGGTCAGAGTGAAATTGTCGCTTAGTCGCTCAATGGCAGCTGTGTCCATCCAGCCTTTGGAGATTGTTGCGCAATCCCCGGATGAAGCGGCTCCCAAGTTGAAAGATCTGCTGTAGGTAGAGCAAGAGGTAAAAGTGTCCGGGTTCCAGTCTTTTTTCGTGAAAAACACCCGGTCGCTCTCGGTGGTATCGAAATCGCGATCGGCCGCAAGAAAAAACACCAGTTCCTCTCCGGCTGCAAAGCGTCCCAGGGATTTTCGCATGTCCTTGGGGGTCAGTTGTCCATCACCGTCAACCACGAAAGTTGAACCGGTCCCGTCATCATAGGTTGTCAGGCCGATTTCGCTCAACGAGGCGACCACATCAAGGATGCCGTCGCCTCCCTGGGAACCATCGGAGATGGATCTGAAAACCCGTTGCTTTTTACTGGCGGGGATATTGTTCCAGCCCAGGAAATTGCCGTTGGTATCCAGGGCATCTTCTTTTCTCACCCAACCAAGGGAGGACCTGTATCCTGCGTTTTCATGCAGAAAACTGACCCAGACTTCCTGCTCGAAGGGGATAATGATGCTGTTGGGGTTGATGGCCTGATTGCCTGTGTCAAGAGACAGGTTCCGGGCGTCGTCGACCGAGACATTGATCATGTCAAATTCGGTGGCATCAAACCCTGTGCTGTATGTTTTGACCGTATTGGTCTGGCAGCCGGGAATCGCCGTGCCCCAGGCGGGGGATGAAAAAAGGACAACCAGCACTGCGAGTGCTGCCCACATTAAAGGGATTTGCCTTTGGCGCAGCGATGGGTTGTTAGATTTTAGTATATTCATTTAATGCCCCTCCGGTTCAGAACAAAAAAGACAGCAGGTATGCCGATCGGGGTGTGCTTTATTTAAATGGTTTATTTTGAACAACCGCCCTTAGAGATGACCAAGGTCCGTACTCGATAGGTCGGTGATGGCTTCGGCGTCATTGGCGTTGGAATTCTTACCAGAGCCTCCACCGGCCTGGGCCGAGTAGCCGGAAATCCCGCTTCCGTTTAACGTGGCCTGAACGACGATTTCCACGCTGGCCTTTGTCCCCTGGGGGCCCAAACCATCAGAGTGGATAACCATCAGACGATCAACATCGGCATTGGGGTCATTTGCGGCATCCGTACAATCGCCAGGGACCTCATCGCAGTTGTCCCTGACCTGGGCAAAATACCTGAAATGTGTGTCAAGGTTTCTCTCGAAACCCACTGACTCCGGAGCATCTGCGGCGATGGCGAAATTCCAGTTAGGAGCAGTGCCGCTGGCCATGTTGGCTTTGTTGCCCTCTATCATGCGGCTTTGAAGGATGGCGACCATGTGCGAAATTCCGGATTCCGCAGCATAGACAGCCTTATGATGGTTGCGGTTGTTGGCGGCGATCTGCAATTCGGTGGTGCTTGTGGTTGCTGCTGTGAGGCCGATGATGGTTAACAGCGCCAAAACCAGAACGGTCACAATCATCATGGCCCCGTTCTGGTTGTTCAATGGCGATGGCTTATGGTTCATTGCTGAACCCTTTTTCTGCTGAGTCTCAATTGGTTTTGACATAGCTAATCGTGGTATTCTTCCATTGGCCGCGTTCCTGCCACCGTACAACCACCCTGATGGTTTTTGTGCCGACGCCCGCGACTGCCGGCATGTCCTCGGCAATGTTCCAGTAGATGCCGAACTGGCCGTTATCCGGGGCAGGACCAAAATCGGCGTCGCCATCGGTCGTGTTGTCATTGTCAAAACCGCTGTCACCCAGGCCGGCGGCTCCATCCAGGTCGAGGTCCTTGAGGCTGTCGTGATCGAAGCTTAGGGCGACAAGTTCCTCCATTTTGCCCTGGGCCAGCACACTGGCCTGGGTCAGCAGGTTGGCCTTGGTGTTGCTTTGCATCGAGTTGACCTGAAGGGTGGCGACGGCCAGGATGCCAACGGCGAATATGGTCAGCGCAACGATAATCTCTATCAGGGTAAAGCCGCGGGCATCCATGGTTATTCTCATAGGCCGAGGTTTCTGCATTTGACGATTGTGGTCAGCAGCCGGCGGCGATAATGGTCGTTGAAGGTTAAAATCTTGTTGCCGACCACATAGGTTTCGTTATTCATATAATTCGAGTCAGGATTGGCAGTCCGGCCGAGCAGCCAGATGCGGACTGCTCTTATGTCTGAGATGTTAGAAGGAATGGTGGTGTCGTAACCATTTATCGTTCCACCTGTACCGTCATTTCCATCTAAGTTCCCGTCTTTATTCGTATCCAGGTCGAACCAGAAGTTTGTTCCCCCTTGATCGGTTGGAATCGCCCAGTAAACCCTGCCAAGGTCGTTGTCGAGAGCCTCATCCCCATCCGCATCAAACGCATATGCGAAGGCAACTCCATCGATATTTTCGGCAAGGGGGCGATTTGCGAAAGGGGAGATCGATATATTCCGCCCTAATTTAACAGGTTTGCTTGTCGGGTAATAGGAATAGGTAATTTGTTCATTGCTCGTATCAAATCCACCATTTCCATCCCAGTCGACCGAAAATACGATTTTATCCTTCTCCGCTGAGAGAAAACCAAATGTATTTGTTTCCTCGGGGTCATAACCTGTCATTTTAATTTCATTGCTCATAACATAAAGAGCGGCTCGAAGGCTTTGTTGCAGGTTGACAGCCTGATTTTGTACCTCATAAGTTTTTGCGTTGGTTATGTAAACCCCGAAAATTGCCCCGGTAGCAATACCTGTTATAAGCAAACCAATTAAAGTCTCAGTCAAAGTGAAACCACTCTGGCCTCGAGGGCGTAAAACTTTGGTTTTTTTTCGGAAAAAACTCATGTTCCCCTCTTCATGCTTATGTTTCCAGCACCCGAGAGGGTTATCTCGAAATGTGGTAAAGCATTGCTTTTTACTTTCACAGCGCCCTGCTTGTTGTCTTGGGATACGCCCCTGGAGTTAAATCCACAATGAAGTTTGTTGCCTAATCCAAAATCTGCTTCGAACAAGGATAATCCATCGGGCATGGTGACTTCAGAGATGACAATTTCATTCGTGCAATCCAGGTCTTTTGCAGTGCCACCATTTTCCCCATTGTCGATGCATACTTTACAAGTTCCCGTTGGTCCTTCCCCATTTGTAAAGTTCAAAGCAACAGATGTGTTCCGCTTGGCCGCTTCGAGTCTGGCCATCTGAAAAAGGTTGTAGACCTCGCGCGATGCGCTTTTGAGCCGGTTGGTTTTGATCCAATCGGAGATGGAGGGTGCGGCGATGGCGATGGCAATGCCGAAGACCGTGGTGACAATCATCAACTCGAGCAGAGTGAAGCCCTGCTGTCCAGAGGACCTAAGATGGCGATTTCTCATTTGCAACCCTCCCTACCCAAAAAAGCTAACCCCCTTAGGGGGAAGGGTAATAATCATTCAATCCCTTAGTGGGTCAATAATTTGAAACATAGGTTTACTAGGTTGTTTACTATAACCTAAACGAGATGAATGTCAAAGGTTTGACATTCATCGTGAGGGATTTCTATAAGTTGGGTAGGTTCTTCACCCCATCAACCCCCGATCAACAAAACTGACATAAGCACCGCTGCCGATAATGATGTGGTCGAGCACCCGAACCCCCATCAGCTCGCCGGCCTGGCGCAGGCGCTCGGTGATGTCGAGGTCCTCGCGGCTGGGGGTGGGGTCTCCGGAGGGGTGGTTGTGGACGAAGAGCACCGCGGCGGCCGACTCCCTGACCACCGGAGCGAAAACCTCCCGGGGGTGGACGATGCTGGCGGTGAGGCTGCCTTCGGAGACCCGAACCTCGCGGATCAGGCGGTTTTTGCTGTCGAGCAGCAGGGCGAGAAAGACCTCTTT
>CALZIZ010000174.1 GCA_945787465.1 uncultured Desulfuromonadales bacterium | reverse complement strand
ACCGGGGCAGGATAGTTGCCGCCTCTGACGGAACTCAATGGTTAGGGTTACCATCATAAACTGGGCAC
Organism: uncultured Desulfuromonadales bacterium; assembly: GCA_945787465.1. Lineage (GTDB taxonomy): Bacteria > Desulfobacterota > Desulfuromonadia > Desulfuromonadales > Trichloromonadaceae > CALZIZ01. The sequence continues at coordinate 19,084 of CALZIZ010000174.1, read as the reverse complement.
GAAAGCTGATCTCGGAGAAGGCGCGGGCGACGATAGCGCTGCGCCTGTTCGGGCTCGCCAAGATTCCCATGATGTTCTACGTCAGACCCTCGGTCGCAGAAATTTCGCCCGAGCGGATTGTAGTGAGGATTCCCTTGCGGCGCAGGACGAAAAACCACCTCGGATCAATGTACTTTGGCGCATTCAGCGTAGGCGCCGACTGCGCGGCCGGGGCGCTTGCCTTGCATCTGATCAGGCAGCGCTCTGAGCGTATATCGTTAATCATTAGCGACTTCAGTGCGGAATTCCTCAAACGCGCGGAAGGCGACGTGGAGTTTTGCTGCAGTCAGGGACATGAAATCTCGAACCTGGTCGCCCAGGCCGCGGCATCGGAAGAGCGATTCGAAATGCCGGTTCGCGTCGTTGCGACAGTCCCGGACCAGGGCGAGGATCCGGTGGCCACATTCAAGTTAACCCTTTCACTGAAGAGGCGACCATAGGTGACTGCGCTTTCTGAAGGCTTGAAGCCCTAGCTCGTTTCCATCCGGAAACTTTGGATGGAACGAGCGCAGTTTTCATCCGGAAGCAGCCCTTTCCCGGATGAAAACTAGCTCCAGGTCAAACGGACGGCCTATGAGCGTAGTGCATTCATCGCGCAATCGCGCGGACCCGGCGTTCACAAAAACATTGGGCTGTAGGAAAACTTTCCTTCCTACAAGGTTCGTTTTCCAACCCGAAAATACCCCATTCTGTATCTCAGGCTGAGGTTTTCATATTTAGGGGGGGCTGAGGCTCAAAAGTTGTAAGTTTTAAGTAGAAGCGAAAGCTCGCTCCTTGCTTAAAGAAACCACAACCAGGGTGAATCAGCAATTTGAACGTGACCAGATCCTACAAACATTGCCAGATCAAGTTTGAGCTACTGCACTTTTTTTCGTATTGAGATGTTTCGTGGTTAAGCCATTCTCTGCAGATGCTTATAATCCTCTATCGTCTCGATCTCGGTCATTTCAGATTCTCTCGCTCTGTAGAGATCCCACCGCATTTGTAGGTTGAGCCAGAAGTCTGCCGTCGTGCCGAAAAACTTTGCTAAACGCAGGGCGGTACTCGGGGTGACGCCACGCTTTTGGTTGACCAGCTCGTTGACCCGCTGGTAGGGGACGTGGATCGCGTCGGCCAGCTCACGCTGGGTGATCTTCATTGGAGCCAAGAACTCTTCAAGGAGCATTTCTCCCGGATGGGTTGGCGGGCGGTTGGTTGGTATGCGTACCATAATAGACCTCTTAGTGATAGTCGGCTGCTTCCACATCTGCCGGGCCGGCATCTTGCCAGGTGAAACAGATGCGGTACTGACTGTTGATCCGGATGCTGTTTTGGCCCTCCCTGTCTCCAGATAAGGCTTCCAGCCGATTACCTGGGGGAACTCTTGGTTCATCCAAAATTTTTACCGAATCGAGCTGATCCAGCTTGCGGGTGGCAACTCGCCAAACCGTTTTTGGCAATGCTTTGCGGGTATCCTTGGAAGAGACGCCGTTAAAAATGTCTTCGGTTGCCTTATTTTTGAAATTGAGGATCACGGTTATAGTGATAGCACGGATACCATGCTATGCCAGGGGGGGGCTTGTTGCCGAAAAAAAGCCGTGTATCTGAATACGCGGCCTGATTTTTAATTGATGTACTGGAACTTGGTATATCTGATTATCCTAGAACAGGATCTTCACCCAACTCAGAACATGCTTGCCTTATTAATACTAAAGATCTTTCCTATAAAGCCTGAAGACAATAGTCCGGCAGCAATCGCCAGATCGGAGGCTTTTGCTGTTTTAGGCTGGGACTTTCAACACGATAAGTAAACCCCTTGCCTCGCGGAACCGGGCTTTCCATTTCACTCTTATCCCATCTGCCTGTTCTAGCTGAAAGGGTCGGGGGCCGGTGAACGTTGCGTGTTTGGTGTTTCCCTGCCAGGTTGAGTCTTTCAGGCCTGCCCTGCCGAACTGGATCACCTTCCGGCCTTGCGCCGTAGGGTGATGGTTTCCCCGCCGATCCCCCAGTTGTCCGTATCGACTTCCTCGATCACCACCACGGTCGTTGCCGGGTTTTTGCCCAGCACGTCGACCAGTAACTGGGTGGCTCCCTTGATCAGTTGGGCTTTCTGCTCAGCGGTAGCCCCTTCGCGGGTGATCTTGATGTTGACGAACGGCATGAAACAATCCTCCCTAAGGTTGATCAGTGTTGTTGGAATTGGCCATTCACGAAGATAACTCCTCCGCGCCGCTGGGCCCCAGCAGAGAGCCTAAACCGGCACACAGGGAATGAAGAAGACCCCGCCGGTAAGCGGGGTCTTTTTCATTCTGCTTATTTCTGCCAGAGGACCTGGTTGACCTTTTCCCCGTTTTTCTTGTGCAAGACTTCCTTGACCACCGTGGGTTTCCCATCGATGTACTTTACATAGTAATCAAGGTCATAAACATCGCTGCCAATTTTGAAGTCGGCACAGGAGATAAACATATCCTCCTTGGCCTTGACCCCATCATGCAGGTAGTCAAAATCCGCCCGTTCTCCATCCAGAAGATAAGTGCCGCCTCCCCGGACGGTTTTTTCCTGGATATAGTTACTCATGGCCATTTGGACCGTCTCTTTTTCCAGGTCGGACATCTGCTTTCCGGCGCAGGCTGCCAAAGCCCCGGCCAGAATTACAACCAGGATGGATGCGAAAATTTTTCTCCAGCTGAGTTTACCGGTCAAAGTTTTCATTATTGCATTCCTTCCTATTGGCATCTCCGGTTTGTGCCCAATGTTTTTTCCTCTAACTCAGTATAACAGGGGGACACCTGTTCACGCGGGCAGGGTATGGCATCACTGCACAGGGCTTGTCGAACAGAGGCCCCGCCTGAACCTTTATCCATTCTGATGCTCCGGGAAATAAAAAGGGGGACAGGCCAAAGTGACCTGTCCCCCTTTTATATATTGCAATTGCATCCGCCGTCTCCTTCGCTTTGGCGAAGAGACACTTGAGGTAGTTTTCATCCGGAAACGGCACTTTTCCGCAATCCCGGCGTCAATCTGCGGCCTCGCTTGTGCGACGTACGGTGTACGTCTCCGCGCAAGGTCTTGATTTTCTTTGCCTTGCGAAAAATTGCTCGTTCCCCATATGAAAACTGCGCTAGTTCCATCCATAGTTTCCGGATGGAAACGAGGTAGCGGCTTTCGGCGAAGTCGAGGGGGTGACCGAGGGCATGGCACTGTCGTTATGTATCTCTTTTTTGGGGGGGCATTATGTCAGTTCCGTCCAGTAGTGTTCAGTGCGTTTTGATAGTGCCATTTTTGCGAGAGACGGAACAGTTCTGATTTGTTGTGGAAAAATAATTATTGAAAGGTTTAAAAATGGAAGGCTTTTATTAAAATGAGATTTTTTGGATCTCTGGGGTTGGGGTATTCCGGCCGTCAGAGGAACCCATTACTTTCGGAGGACAAATATGAACATGGGAGAAAAGAGTCGAATTTTGGTACTGCTGCTGTTTGCTGCTGTCATTCTGGGGCCACTGGTCCAAGCCTCTCAAGCTGGGGAATTGCTTATCACCGGGTTTGAACAGAATGTCATGTCCCAGACCTCTATCGATCTGAATGACCGAGGTGAGCTCGCCTGGACAGGCGGGGGAAATATTTACCTCTATGATGGTGATTCTGTTCAGCAAGTTCTCGAAAATACGAACATTCTCAATCCTTTTGATGTGCGGATCAATAACGCCGGTCTTCTGACCTGGCGTGATTCACAGGCAGTTATTCATTCTTATAATCGAAATACGGGTGAGCTCAGAGCAGATGTGACAACTTATTATCATGCTCCCAATTATAATATTAATGACAAAGGGGACATCGTTTGGGTAGGAAATCCAATGTGGCTCAGCGGAAACTCCTACTATGCAGCAAACAAGGCCTGGTATTATAATTCAGAAACCAGAGAGTCTAATCAGGTTTCAAATCTGACCAGCGGAAATGTTATTATAAATTCAGAAAGCCAAGTGCTATTCAATGATTATATGTTTGGGATACAATCTTTCTTTAGCGGAATCAGGCTTTTTAAAGATGGAGAGCTCTTTGAGGTTTCACCATTAACTATTAACAGCAGGTCCGGTATGGATCTCAATGATCATGGAGCTGTTGTCTGGTCAGAAGTATCAAGTCAACTGGCCAACGGAAATTATGAAATATACCGTTATGATGACACTCATGGAGAAATAAAGCTAACAGATAACGATTATACAGACCTTCGTCCTGCCATTAACAACCATGGTGATATCGTATGGGTCTCGGCTATCGACGGACTCTATAATCTGGCCTGTTACAAAGAAGGGACGGGCGAGACGACCCAAGTGACCACCTCTGGCAAAGTCAACCCTGGAATAAGCCCGCAAATCAATGATCTGGGGAATCTGGTCTGGGTTGAGACCGAGGGCGATGACAATTCCATCTGGATGGCCCTCAATTGCCAGGGTAGTCCTGTCCTGCTGAGCTCTGCCGAAGTCGAAAACAAAGAGCCTAAACTCAACCAGGCCGGGCAGGTGGCCTGGCTGAGCATTCTTCCGGACTACACCGGCAAGATCAATTTGGTCACCATTTCGGGCAACAATCCCCCGACCCTGGACCCTGTCGGTTCCAAATCAGGCAGCGAAGGACAACTGCTGGAGTTCACCCTGAGCGCCACCGACCCCGACGCTGGGGATGCATTGACCTTCAGCGCCACCAACCTGCCCGAAGGAGCCGCCTTTGATGGGGCCACCGCGACCTTCAGCTGGACTCCGGATTATACCCAGGCCGGCAACTACGAGGTGGAATTCACCGTGACCGACAATGGTTCGCCTTTGGAGCTGGCGGTCGAATCAGTGACCATAACCGTGGGGAACGTTAATCGGGCGCCAGTCATCGATTTCATCCAGTCCCAGGTAACGAAGGAACTGGAAATGGTTCAGTTTGTCGTCACGGCCAGCGACCCTGACGGAGATGCTCTGGTCTGGAGCGCAACGGAACTGCCCGATGGGGCGAGTTTTGACCCTGCAACCACGACTTTTACCTGGACCCCGACAAATCTACAGGGGGGTGAAACCTATCCCCTGGCCTTCTGGGTGAGCGATGACGGTGAACCCGCTCTGGCTGCCTCCGCCGGAGTCGTCATCACCGTCGATGCCTTGTCGCCGGAGGAGCTGACCAACCTGATAATCAATTCGGTGATCAGGTATGATCTGCCGAAAAACGTCGAAAATTCTTTCATGGCCAACCTGAAAAAGATTCCGGCGTTCATCAACGCCAACAAGGTAGAGGCCTCGTGCAGCCAATTAGAATCATTTATGTCAAAGGCAGATAATAGGTTGGCGGGTGGGGATGTTTCGCAGGAACAACATGAGAACTTGATCAACCTTGCCACAGACACCTATTTCACCTTCTGCAAATAGCTTGTTTCCCAGATGAAAACTGCGCCAGTGCCATCCATGGTTTTCGGATGGAAGCGAGCTAAGCAGGGGTGATACAAAATCTGACGGCAGGACCGGCACCGGTCCTGCCGTTTTCTGTTGGTGGGCCAAGCATGGACGTCGCTACGCCTTGGCGAAGAGACACTTGAGGTAGCGGCTTTCGGCGAAGTCGAGTGGGTGGTCGAGGGCGTGGCTCGTCTCCTCGATCTGCCGCAGGGGACGGCCGGCTCGGGCGGCTGCGTCGCACATCGTCTGCCGGAAAGCCTCGGGGTCCACCGGGCTCGAGCAGGAGGCGAGGACGATGTCGCCGCCGGGGGCGAGGAGGCAGACGCCCAGGTGGGCGAGGCGGCCGTAGGCGTTTAGGGCCTCCTTGACCTGGGAGCGGCGCACGGCGAAGGCCGGTGGGTCGATGATCACCAAATCGTATTTCTTGCCCTGCTTGACCAGCTCGGCCATCGCCTTGAAGGCGTCGTCCTCGATCGTCAGATGGCGCGCCGCGGCGATAGCGGGCACGTCGGCATTGAGGGCGAAGTTGCGCTTCGACGATTCGAGGGCGGGGCCGCTCTGGTCGAGGCTGGTGACCTCGAGGGCGCCGCCGCGGGCCGCCGCGAGGGAGAAGCCGCCATTGTAGGAGAAGGCGTTGAGCACCCGCCGGCCCTTTGCGAGGCGTTCCACCCGGGCGCGGTTGTCACGCTGGTCGAGAAAGAAGCCGGTCTTCTGCCCGCGCACCGGATCGACCTCGAAGCGCAGCCCGTTTTCGAGGCAGGTGAGGGTTTCTGTGATCGGCTCGCCGTAGAGGATCTGGCCGTCTTCGAGGCCGCGCAGATATTCGGGGTGCTGCTTCAGCGACCGGCTCAGGCGCAGCACTACGCGGCAGAGAGGTTGCTGCTCGAGCAAACTGTCGAGGCAGTCGTAGAGATGGGGGAGCCAGGCGTGGGTGTAGAGCTTGACCACGGCCGTCTCGCCGTAGCGATCCACAACCATCCCCGGCATCCCGTCGCTCTCGCCGTGGATCATGCGGTAGCCGTCCGTCCTCGTATTGAGCAGCGGGAGGCGGCGCGCCAGGGCCTGGGCGATGCGCTCGGCGAAGAAGGCCCGGTCGATGGGGCCGGGCTTGCTGGCGCGCAGGGCGCGCATGCGGATGGGGGAGAGGGGATCGTAGAGGCCTACGGCCACGAAACGCCTCTTGGCGTCGAAGACCACCGCCAGGTCTCCCATTTGCCCCCGGTGGCTCTCTTCTTTGATGCGCTCGGCGTAAAGCCAGGGGTGGCCCCGGTGCAGGCTGGCCAGGCCGAGTTGCTCACCTGCAACTTGACGGGTTTTGAAGAGCAACGAGGCCATTCGGCCACCAGGGGGTGAAGGGTGCTGGTCATTGAGAACATCCTATATACTCATGATTCATGCGGCCCTGAGGCCGCTGACGGAAGCAGGGATTCGGAAAAAAATCTACTTTACCAGATGTCGAGGCAAAGATGGACCTCCTATAAAATTATAAAATTCCTTCCTGTCCCCCCTTCGAAGGTCGGGGGCAGGCGGTCTTCTGCCTGAAAAAAACGGCCTGCTTGCTCTTTTTTTATCCCATTCTTCAGAAAAAATATTCGCGCCTCTAACACAAGCCTAACAATTCTCATCTATAGAAAAGCGCCGTGCCGAACTGGTTCATGAGAAATGTAAACAACATGGGGGTGTCCTCGTTGAAGAAGGCCAATGTCCCTGCGTTTACCCGGTTTTTGCGGCACATGTCCCGAATCCGCCATGGGCGGAAAAAACAACTTGTCGCTATTCTTCCCGTTCTGTCCTTGTATGCTTGGGAGAGCAGTCGACTGGCCGAGTGAAAACGAATATGAGGCGGAAAGGATAGCAGCACGCCATGAGCACTGAAATTCTACTGATCGGGGTCGGAATCCTCGTCATCATAGCGGTCTTCGACATCATGGTCGGGGTAAGCAACGATGCGGTCAATTTTCTCAATTCGTCTATCGGCTCGAGGGTCGCACCGCGAGCGACCATCATGGTCATTGCCAGCCTGGGGATCATGGCCGGGGTGACCTTCTCCAGTGGCATGATGGAAGTGGCGCGAAAAGGGATTTTCCATCCCCAGTTCTTCACTATGCCGGAACTTCTGACCGTCTTTCTGGCGGTCATGATCACCGACATCATCCTGCTCGATCTCTTCAACACCTACGGGCTGCCCACTTCCACCACCGTTTCCATCGTCTTCGAACTGCTCGGGGCCGCCGTGGCGGTTTCGCTGCTCAAGATCGTGCAGGCCGGAGACAGCCTGGTGACCATCGTCGAGTACATCAACTCGGCCAAGGCGATCACCATCATCATGGGGATTCTGCTCTCGGTGGCGATCTCCTTTGTCTGCGGCGCTATTGTCCAGTTTCTCACCCGACTGCTCTTCACCTTCGACTACCAGCAGAGGATCAAGCGCTACGGGGCGCTGTGGGGCGGGATGGCGCTGTCGTCGATTACCTATTTCATCCTGGTCAAGGGGGCTAAGGGCGCTTCGTTCATGTCCAAGCAGAACGTTGACTGGATCAAGTCCAACACCGCACTGTTGCTGGTGATCATCTTTTTAGTTTCAGCCATCCTTCTGCAGATCCTGCAGACGATGAAGTTCAACATCCTCAAGCCTATCGTTCTGATCGGCACCTTCGCCCTGGCGATGGCCTTCGCCGCCAACGACCTGGTGAACTTTATCGGCGTCCCCCTGGCCGGCGTGCACGCCTTCAAGGCTGCCATGGCTACGGCCGATCCGCTCACGGTCACCATGGGGGCGCTGGGCAAGAAGGTGCAGTCCGAGACCTTTTTCCTGCTTCTGGCCGGGGGCATCATGGTCGCTACTTTGTGGCTGTCGAAGAAGGCCAAGACGGTCACCGAGACCGAACTCAGCCTAAGCCAGCAGGAGGAAGGGAACGAGCGCTTCGAGTCGATTTTTCTCTCCCGGGCTATCGTGCGCCTGGTGCTGCACGTCTTTGATACCGCCAGGCTCATCATTCCAAAAGGGCTCGGTGCCCTGATCAGTCGGCGCCTCGATGTCAACGCCGTTCAGCCGGTGATCGAAGAAGGGAAAAAGCCCTCCTTCGACCTGCTGCGCGCTTCGGTCAACCTGATGGTGGCAAGCGCCGTGGTCTCCTACGCCACCTCCAACAAACTGCCGCTCTCGACCACCTACGTCACCTTCATGGTCGCCATGGGCAGTTCCTTCGCCGATCAGGCCTGGGGACGGGAAAGCGCCGTTTATCGCATCACCGGCGTACTGACCGTCATCGGCGGCTGGTTCATGACGGCGGTCATCGCCTTTACCTGCGCCGGCCTGTTTGCTACCGTCATCTTCTACGGCAAGGGCTTCGGGGTCGTCCTTCTTCTGGCCCTCGCCGGGGCGCTGATCTGGAATGCCCACCGCAAGCACCGGGCCATGGCCGAAGAGGCACAGAAAGATAAGGTTTTTAATCTTGAGTCGATAGAGGATCCTCTGGATAGTGTCGAAACGACTTTCGAGCATATGAGCTATTTTCTCAAAGAGATCCGCGAATCGCTCGATACCACCCTCGAGGCCCTTTTTAAACAAAACTTCGACCGCCTTGGCGTGCAGCGGAAGAAACTGAGCAAAGTCCAGCAGTGGTCAAATATCATCATCGCCAACGTCTTCAAGGCGATGCGGCTGCTCGACCAGAGAGGGTTGTCCGTCTCGCACAAGTACGCCCAGACTATCCGTCGCCTGCAGAAACTCACCGATGGACAGCGCGATATCGTCCTGCGTGCCTATACCCATATCGGCAACCACCATAAGGGACTGCTCCCGGAGCAGATCGAAGAACTGGAGCAGGTTCGCCGGATGCTGAACGATATCCTCCTCGAGGTCGAAGAGACCTTCAGTCGCAAGCAGACCGCCAACCTCGAGCGTTTGAGAGAAAAGGATACTCAGTTGCGGGACTTTGCCGCCGCACTCAATGACCGACAGGTTGCCCGGATTAAGGATAATTCCTCCAAGACCCGTCTGAGTATTCTCTACTACGGTATCGTCGGAAACGCGATGATGCTCTCGAAGCAGAATCTTGAACTGCTGGAGATCTTTGCTCTCGCCTTTGGGGAATTCGAGGACGCGATGGGGGCCGATAGCTGATAGCTCCTCTTTTGCCGCATTACCTGAAAGCGCCTCCGGTCCTGTAAAGGGTCGGAGGCGCTTTTTTATTTTTTATGCCTCTGAACAATTAGCAGGGAGGCTTCGGAGGAGGCTGAAAATAAGAGAATTTCTGGTTATGGGAGCGACGTTTCAGGGCGATTTTCCTGTCGACCCCGAAATGACAAGCCCAAAGCAGAGCCGATACAGCCCTCGTCATTCCCGAAGAGTTTTTGGTCGGGAACCCAGTTTTAAAAGCTTGAAATCCTGGATCCCCGACAGAAGCCTTCGGGGATGACGGTCTGGGGTGTGAATGCCCAATTGCAATAGTTCTGTCTATGCCTCTGGTTATGGGAGCGTGGTTTCAAGGCGATCCTTTGATCGGTGGCTAAAAAGCCTCCCCATTTCTCCCAACCTGAGAGTTGTATAGAGCCATATTATTTTTTTATCAATTGGCTTAACCCTGGTAAGCAGAACATTTAAAAGGGGGCTCAAGCAACAATGGCTTCCCCCCCGTTGCGTTCGGACTTTGATTGGTGGTAAAAATGATAAGCGGAAAGATCTTATCAAACATTGAAGGTGAAGCGGTTGCAACGTAAAAGAATCATCATCGAAGGGATCGTCCAGGGCGTGGGCTTTCGACCCTTTGTCTACCAGGCGGCGCAAAAGATCGGGGTTTCCGGATGGGTGCTCAACGACAGCCGCGGAGTGACCATCGAAGCAGAAGGGCAGGCCGACCGGTTGGCGGAATTTCTTCGCACCCTGCGTGAGGACTATCCGCCGCTGGCCTCGATCAGCCGATTCGAGGAGCAGGACATTTCCCTTGCGGGCGAGGACAGCTTCGTCATCCGCCAGAGTCAGGCCCTCGAGCAGCGAAGCGCCCAGATCTCACCCGACACCTTTGTCTGCGACGATTGCCTCAACGAGCTGTTCGACCCCGCCGACCGCAGGCACCGCTATCCTTTTATCAACTGCACCAACTGTGGTCCCCGCTACACCATCGTCACCGATATCCCCTACGACCGGCCCAAAACCACCATGGCCGCCTTCCCCATGTGCCCCCGTTGCCAGGGGGAATACGACGACCCGGCCTCGCGGCGCTTTCACGCCCAGCCCAACGCCTGCCCGGTTTGCGGCCCGAGCCTGACCCTGACGGACCGCAGGGGGCTGGTTCTTGCGGGTGAAGATCCGCTGCAGCAGAGCGTCGAACTGCTCAAGGCGGGAAAGATCGTCGCGATCAAGGGGCTGGGCGGTTATCACCTGGCCGTCGATGCCTGCAACGACGCTGCCGTGGCCGAACTGCGGCGGCGTAAGGTCCGGGACGAGAAGCCCTTCGCCCTGATGTCCTTCGACCTTAAGCAGGTGGAGCGCTATGCCCATTGCGACGAGACCGAACGGCGCCTGCTTGTGGGAACGGAGCGGCCCATCGTGCTGCTGCGTCAGAAGCAGGGCCACCCGATCTCTGATCTGGTTGCCCCGCGCAATGGTTATTTCGGGGTGATGTACCTGCTGCTGGCCGAGGGGTTCCCCGCACTTGTTATGACCAGCGCCAACCTCAGCGATGAGCCGATTGCCTACGAGGACCAGGATGCCCAGGGACGACTGGGGGAGATCGCCGACTACTTTCTGCGGCACGACCGGGCGATTCACACCCGTACCGACGATTCCATCGCCCGGGTCATGGCCGGCAAGGCCCTGTTGATGCGCCGCTCCCGTGGTTACGTGCCCCGCGGGGTGGCTCTTCCTGCAACCCAGCCTTCGGTGCTGGCCGTTGGCGGCGAGCTGAAGAACGCGGTCTGCGTAACCCGGGGGGACCGTGCCTTTTTGAGCCAGCATATCGGTGATTTAAAAAACCTCGAGGTGTTTGGCTCTTTTGAATGCACCGTGGATCACATGCTCGGAATTTTCGACCTTACCCCGGGTATCGTCGCCCATGACCTGCATCCCGACTACTACTCGAGCCGTTTCGCCGAAGGGTTGCCTGATGTGCCAAAGCTTGCGGTGCAGCACCACCACGCCCATCTGGCCAGTTGCCTGGCCGAAAACGGGGTTGAGGATGAGGCAATCGGGGTGATTTTCGACGGTATCGGCTACGGAGCCGATGGCCGCATCTGGGGCGGCGAGTTTCTCATCGGTGGTTTTAAGGGCTACCGCAGGGTTGGGCATTTTCGCTACCTGCCCATGCCCGGTGGCGATGCCGCTACCAAAGAGCCTTTTCGCATGGCGCTAAGCTACCTGTATCAGGCGTTTGGCGATGAACTGCCGCAACTGCCCTTTTTGCAGGGGATACCCCCGCATGAGCTGAAGCTTTATCTGCAGATGATCAAGCGCGGGATCAACTCGCCCCAAACCTCGAGCTGCGGCCGACTCTTCGACGGGGTGGCGGCACTGGTGGGGCTGCGCGACCGGGTCAGCTACGAAGGCCAGGCGGCGCTGGAACTCGAGATGGCGATTGAAGGGGAGGGCGAGGAGGGGAAATATCCCTACGATCTTTACGAAGAGGGTGAGCTGCTGATATTCGACCCGGCCGCAATGATCCGTGCCCTGGTCAACGATTTGATACAGGGCAAAGTGGTGGCGGTTATCAGTGCCCGTTTTCACAATACCCTGGCCTGCATGGTGCTCGATGTCTGCCGTAGACTTCGAGCTTCGTCCGGAATTGAGCGTGTTGCACTGTCCGGTGGCGTCTTTCAGAACTGTTACCTGACCGAAAAGGTCGTTGCTCTGCTTGGGGAGAATGATTTCATCGTTTATACCCATTCTCTGGTGCCGCCGAATGACGGGGGACTGGCCCTGGGACAGGCGATTATCGCGGGACAGGTGCTTGTCTGATGCGGTAACTCGTGGTATACCGGGCCTATTAGAAAACATTCAATTTGATTTGGGGAGGACCATGATCAGCCAGAGAAATACGAAATCGCCGCCGAATTATTGGCCCCGGTTCGGAAAACTTGCCGTCGAGATGGGGTTTATTACTGTCGAACAATTGAAAAAGGCTCTCGATGACCAGGTCGATGACGATCTGGCCAATCGTCCGCACCGGGTTCTGGGGACCATTTTTTTCGAAAAAATGTGGATGACGCCCAGGCAGGTCGACCTGGTTATGGATGAACTGGTCAAGCGCAGCAAGTCCTCATAAATATATTTCCATCAAGCACAAAAAAGCCGTTTTCGAAATCGAAAACGGCTTTTTTGTGGAAAAATTGCCACGGTGATTGTCGCAATTTCACCGCGGCACATTATGGACGGGCAGGTCCGAAGGGGGTTACTCGAACGCTTGTTTTGCGACCAGAGGAGGCTGGGGCAGGCTCTGGCGAGCCTGGTGGATTTGCTCGCCAATGAGCAGGGTGAGCCAGCCCAGCACCGCAATGATCAGCAGAGTTGGTAGTATATTCAGCAGGATATGCTTTTTCAGCTGGCCCAGTGCCCGGTTTAAGGCAAAGGACGGACGGCGTAATGCCGGTTTTCTCCATGTTGTGAGGGTCAGGGTTCTCATAGGTGACCTCCTGTTCATATCATTGCCAGCCCTGGGATGGCAAATTAGGCGCGGGGCCTTGTGTTAAGAAACTGCACAAACAGTGCCTGAATCCTCGATACTCCGTTCAGTGGAAGTGGCACTGTAGTATTTGAGAGGTGAAAGGATGCAAAATCGGAGGGTGTTTAATCGTTTTATAGAAAAATGTTCATTTTTTGTCCCGTTCGCCGCTGTTTGAGATTCAACAAATGTCCTCATGGTTTTTCTTGGTAAGCTTTTACTAAGGTAAAAAGACAGAATTCACTGCTCACCCTGACTCCAGTGATTGGGACGGGTATGAAGAAGAGGCCACACCGCAAATACCGTTTTCCCAGACGGGCAGGAAACAGGTTTCGGCTGTTGGTCGATGGTGGAGAGTTTTATGACGCCATGCTCGAAAGCATCAGGGCAGCGAGGCACTACGTTTTGCTGGAGATGTACCTTTTTGAATCCGGCTCAATCGCCAAGCGATTTATCGAGGCTTTCGTAACCGCGGCTAAAAGGGGAGTGGACGTTTTTCTGTTGCTCGATGGTTACGGAGCGTGGCGGCTCCTGGGGAGTGATCGGATGCGCCTGCGCGCCGCCGGGGTCAAGCTGGAGGTATACAACCCACTGCATTACCGTCGTGGACACCGCAACCTGTTTCGCAATCATCGTAAATTGCTGCTGGTCGACGGCAGGGTCGCCTACACTGGTGGGGCGGGCATATCCGATCAGTTCGATCCCGAACTGCGTCCCCTGTTGCACTGGCATGAAACCATGATCGAAATCCAGGGTGCCAACGTCGATGACTGGCAGAGCCTGTTTGTCGAAACCTGGAGCAGGTGGTCACCAGATCCCCTTGAACTGCCTCAGATTCCCTGCAGTGAAAGGCCCCAGGGGGACCAGCCGGGGAGGGTTGTTGTGCAAAGCAGCGCCCATGGCAAGTCTGAGGTTATGAGGTCATTTGTCAACCGGATTCGCTACGCTCGGAGCAGAGTCTGGCTGGCCACCGCCTATTTTGTGCCCGCCTGGAAACTGCGCCGTGCCCTGCGCCGCAGCGCGAGACGGGGCGTCGATGTGCGGCTGATGCTGCCGGGCCCGCGAACGGATCATCCGGCGGTGCGGCATATGGGGTGCCGGCATTATGAGCGCATGCTTCGCGATGGGGTGCGTATCTTTGAATACCAGCCGCGTTTTCTGCACGCCAAGATTCTGCTCTGCGACCAGTGGCTGAGTCTCGGGTCGAGTAACCTGGATCGCTGGACCTACCGCTGGAACCTCGAGGCCAACCAGGAACTGGTCGATCCTCGTATCAGCGACCAGGTTCAGGCACTGTTTGAGGCCGATTTCTCTCATTGTCGCGAAGTGCATTATGCAGACTGGACCTGTCGTCCCTGGTCCCGGCGCCTGTGGGAGAGGGTTTTGGGCCAGGTCGCCTGGATCCTTTCGCGGTTCAGTGACCGCAAGAACAATCGTGCCGGCCCGGGGCCGCTCAGCTGAGAACTCTTTTGCCGGATTTGTGCAGGGTGTTGACTGCGTGCAGGGTCAGGGTTTATTATGCGGGAATTGATTATTTCCCACAGGAGTATTGCGATGAAGATCTACGAAGTGACCTATGAGGTGGATGGCGAAGTGCGCAGCGAAACCGTCGAGGCTTCTGGTCCCGTGGCCGCCGAGCAGCTGTTCAAGGAACAGACGACCGAAAAAAATCCCCTGGTGTTCTGCGTCACTCTGGCCTGAGGCCAGGGCAAGCGATATTGTCGAGTTTCAGAGGCCGCCTGCCTGGGCGGCCTTTTTTGCAGGTAAAACCGGTGGCCGTCCAGCGAGATACTGGTCTGATTTTTCGCAGGGCAGGTCCAGGCGAAAGACTTGGCCACGGCGTTTGACAAAAATCTGTTTTTTTGTAATGGCCGGTTTAAAGCTGTCTCCGGAGCAGAGAATCTTGTACCCGTCATCATACCGTAATCCCGGTATGAAGGCCGGCACCAGGTACTCGACATCATCCACCAGACAGAACACCTCTCGATCCAGCGGTTTTTCCCCAGGGTCACGCAGGGTGTTGCCGTTTAGATCCCAGAAGGCGTCGATGACGAGAATCCCCCGCTCACTGGCCATGGGCGGCGGACCTCCGAAAAACAGGTTAAGGATATTGCCCTTGTGCCTGTCTTCCCGGTTTTTCTCTACGTTGAATTCGGCATGTTTTTCTGTAGCCAGGGCTGGCCCAGCCATCAAGCTGACCAGCAGCCCCCAACATAGCCATCTGATACCGATCGATTTCGGCATTGTACTTCTCCTTAAACGCAGGTCCGCGAGACCTGGATTTAATATATCCCAGACCTTGAACTCAGCTTTAAGTATAGCGCCAAAACTTCCCAGGGTACTTTTCTCCACTTTCCCTGGATTGTTCAGGACACAGGTGTGGATCCTTTCGGAGTTTTTTTAATTTGCCGAAGATCTTTCATGTTAAAGTACCACCTGATACCCTGTTTTTTTGAGGGGGGCAAGATGTTTCGCAGGTAAGGATGCACAAATGACCAAAGATTCTGATTTTCACCGGCAATTGCTCGAACAGATGCATGATGGGGTCTACTTTCTTGATGCCAACAGCAAGATCTCCTATTGGAACCGGGGTGCGGAAAGGATTACCGGCTATTCCAGGGACGAGGTGCTGAATACCCGCTGCTCGGATAATATGCTGGTGCATGTCGACGAGGTGGGCTGCAAAATCTGTGAAAATGGTTGCCCCTTGGTCAAGACCCTGGCCGACGGAGAGGCTCGCTCCGGGCAGGTTTTTCTGCATCACAAACAGGGCCATCGGGTTCCGGTAGACATCTCCGTTTCGCCTATTATGGATGGCCAGGGAGTGATTGTCGGTGCGGTTGAGGTATTCCAGGAGGTATCCAGCAAGGGGTTTACCCCGGAGTATATCGAAACCCTCCGCAAGGCGGCTCTGACCGATTCCCTGACCGGTCTGCCGAATCGCAGGTTTGCAGAGATGAAACTTTCGTCGCGCCTTACCGAATTACAGCGTTACGACATCCCCTTCGGGTTCATGTTTGTCGACATCGATAACTTTAAGCGGATTAATGATCGTTACGGTCACGGGGTCGGCGACAGGGTGCTGACCATGGTCGGCAAGACTCTCGCCAAAAACATTCGGGATTCCGACCTGGTCGGGCGCTGGGGCGGGGAGGAGATGGTTGCCATCCTGCCTCATATTGACGGTCCAGGCCTGAAACAGATCGCTGAAAAATTAAGGAGCCTGGTGGCCAGCGCCTTTTGCTTTGAAGGGGAGGAACAAATTTCCGTAACCGTGACCATCGGTGCGACCATGGCCCGGGCCGAGGATATTCCCGAGGATATCGTCCACCGGGCCGATCAGTTGATGTACCAGGGCAAGCGCACCAGGAACTGTGTTATGACCTCACGGGAAGGCAGACCCTGAAAAGCGCGCCATTGCCTTTTTCGCTTTGTACCTCGATACTGCCCTTCAAAGCCTTGACAATCCCGTAGGACACAGATAAACCCAGGCCGGTTCCGGTCTGCTTGGTTGTGAAAAAGGGGTTGAAGATTTTGTGGCGAACATCCTCTGGGATGCCCGGTCCCGTATCCCTCACCCCGACCACCACCGTCTCCTTCGAAACTTCGGTGGAGACGGTCAGGGTCCCTTCACCCTCCATGGCCTGCAGGGCGTTGACCACCATGTTGGTGAACACCTGGCGCAGCCGCTCCCGGTCGCCTTCGATGACCGGCAACTCCGGATCCAACTGCCTGATCATATGCACCGAGCCGAGGGTCACCTGGTGGCCTATCTGTTCAAGGATCTCTTCTTCGAGCAGGTCGTTGATCTGCACCTCTTCGGCATGAATGGCCTGCTCCCGGGCGAAGGCCAGCATGTTCTGGGTGATCAGTGAAACGCGCTCGGTCTGCTTGAGAATCTCTTCGGCTTCCTCGCGCCCCGGCGTTTCGGGCCCGAGTTCCATGAGCAGAATTTCGACATTGCCGCGGATGATCGCTGCCGGATTGTTGATTTCGTGGGCGACCCCGGCGGCCAGCGAACCGATTGCGGCGAGCTTTTCACTGCGCAGCAGCTCTTCCTGGGCGCGGATCAGCTGCAGGCTTTTCTCTTCGAGCTGCGCGGTGCGCTCTTCGACTTTTTTCTCCAGCTGCCGGTTCAGGCTTTGAAGCTCCTCGTCTCGTTCCTTAAGGGCGAAAGTCATACGGTTGAAGGCGTCGGTGAGGTGGCCGACCTCATCCTGGCTGGCCACCGGCAGCTCGACCTGAAGCTCTCCGCCGGCGACCCTTTCTGCGCTTGATGCCAGCTCCAGAATCGGTCGTGACAGACGGCTTGCGACCAGCCGGGCCAGCAGCCCTCCGAGCCCCCAGCCCAGCACCAGCAGTGCCAGCAAGATCAGCCAAGCCCTGGACTTGAGGGCCGAAAAGGGTTTTTCCAGCAGCCCCACGTAAAGGGCGCCGATAGATCTATCCTCCTGGTCGAAGATCGGTTCATAGGCTGTCAGGTACCATCAGCACCGCTTCGGCCACCTCGTCCGACACCTGGGTGCCGAGGGCGCGCTGGCCGTCTTTCAGGCGAATGGTTGTGGCAATTCGCAGGTCTTCGAGAAAGATGGTGGCGCTGCCGATTTCGATCCCCTGAAATGATTCATTGCCGTAGACCAGCTCCTTGATCCGGTCGACCAGGGGCAGGTTGCCGTTGAGGAGCATGCCCCCGTAAAGGCACCCCATGACCCGGCCCCTGTCATCATGTATGGCAGAGGCCCCGACCAGGGCCATGCCTCGGTCTTCTGCGGAGGGCCGGTCGTTGCCGATTGAGGGGTGGCGGGAGATTCTTGCCCGGCCGGCCAGATCCGCTCCCTCAAGCTCCAGTTCCTTTCCGGGAATCAGCGCGATACCTGAATAGTCGCCACCCTCAAGGGCCTTTGCGACGAAGGGCAGGGGGCTGCTTTGATGGTTCGCGGCCTGTGGATTTGAGGCCCTTAGAAGAACTTGCCCGCGGGCACCGACCAGAGTCAAAAAATCGAGACCTTCACGGCGGCGGATCTCGGTCAGTTCGTTTTCAAGCAGGGACGGCTGGCCCGACCTGACCGCTTCGACCATGGCCGCCGAGTGGGCTGTGAAACGCACCAGGTCAAGGACGCGGCCTTCGGCGTGGTGAAGCACCTCGCGGGCGGCATTGAGGTCGTTGCGGACTTTTTTCTGCGTTTCATCAACGATCCAGGCATTGATCAGGTAAGATGCGGCAAAGGAGACGAGGATCAGGATGACCACCAGGGGAGCCAGCGCCGCCAGGGTCATTTTTTTTCGGATCGAAAATTTTCCGGATATATTCTCTGTCATGGGACTCTTTTCTTGCCGGCTTGCTGTTGGAGCCAAGGAGTTTGTTGTCTGTTCAGGCATGTTTCTACATCTCCTTTCTGGTACCGGTCAAGCTCAATCGGTGCGAAATCTCGAGCAAATAACGTATACTTTTGAGTGGTGACGGGTTGTCCGGTCGCGAGGCGTGATTACAAAAATTTTCACCGGCAGAGCCCATTCCCTTTTCTCTGGCCCCGAAACATAACGCATATGACAAAGAGAATAATCCTCACAATCGCCGGTTTGCTGCTGCTGACCGGCATCATTGGCGGTATCAAGGCCCTGCAGATCGGCCGGATGATCGATGCCGGAGCCCAGTTCGTGCCCCCACCCGAAACGGTGACCACGGCCATGGTTCGCAGCGAGACCTGGGAGGCCAGCCTGACTGCGGTGGGCTCCCTCGAAGCGGTGCAAGGGGTTAGGGTGGCCGCCGAGCTTCCAGGCAAAGTTGTCCGTATCGACTTTCAGCCCGGGGCGAGGGTCGCAAAAGGTGCTTTGCTGATCGAGCAGGATACCTCAACGGAACGGGCCCAACTTCCCGGAGTCCAGGCCGCGGTTGAGCTTGCCAGGCTCAATCTCAACCGCATGAAAGAGCTGCTGGTGCAAAAGATTGTCTCCCAGGCCGAATACGATAGTGCC
>CALZIZ010000173.1 GCA_945787465.1 uncultured Desulfuromonadales bacterium | reverse complement strand
CCTTTTCGGCCCATAGCTACGGCTATGAGCTCTCAAACGAGCCAAAATCTGTTCTCAAGCTTCTGGATTTTCGCTTCGGCCCTTATTGTCGGACAGCCTTCTAAGGCGACCTTCGCCGGTCCTTGTTGTAGGTCGCCGATAGGTTATAATAAATCACGACTTGAGCACCGGGTACCTGGTGTGGCACACTTGGGCTATCTCCGCCAAAGAACACCATGCAGTGGGGTGTCATCCCAGGAGGGCAATGTGAAGATCTGGGCTTCTCTGATCGCCACAATACTGTTAATAAACTCGCCGGCAATCGCCGCCGTCGATCCCTCATCCCTTGAAAGGGTGTCGCGGACCTATGCCGACTCTCAACCCGAGCTGAAGACCTACCAGGTCACCCTGGAAACCGACAAAACCGCCGACATGATCGCCCGCATGACCTCCAACATGCCCCCCGACCTGCCCCGGCCCTCGGCCCCCACATTGCGTAAATATGCCTCCAGGGCCAGTGACCTTGCCCTGGTTCGGGCCGAGGGGCCAGAGGTCTTTCCCTATATGCAGGAGCTGGTCGAACGAGTCTCCAGGGAGCTGATCGTCGAGCTGCGCACCCTGTTTCTTCCCCCCCGGGGGGCGGCCCGTCGGCAGGAGCTGCTGAAACAGGCTCGGGTCAGGACCTCTGAATCACGGCTGGGAGACACCCGCACCCAGACCATCGAAATCCGCTTCAAAACTCCGGTCGACCTGCAGGGCGCCTTTTACGAGCAGGGGCTCGAACTGCCCCAATCAGACGTCAAGGCGCTGACATTCGACCTGGACCCCGACCTGAACATCCTCAAAAACCTGGAAATAGCCACGTCCCCCGGCCTTCCGCTGCTCGTGGAGCTGCGGCATTTGCCCATTGACGGTGGTTATCTGCCCCGGGAGATCCGCATCACCACCCCCAACGGACAGATCGACGACCATTTCGTGACGACCTTTCAAGAAATTGGCGGATTCTGGCTGCCCGAACAGCAGACCCGCACCATTCGGCGAGCCGAGCACACTGAAACGATCACCGTGACCTTCGTAAAGTACAAGATCAACAAACCCCTGCCCATCGACATCAGCGCCCCCCTCAAAAGCCCCTGACTCCCTCCCGCGACCAGACCTAAATCCCAGATTTCTCTGGTTATTGCCCGACAGATTGGTATAATAACGATCCATTTCTGTTGAGGAGCTGTTTCGTGAACCCGATCTGGAGCAACATCTTTCGTAAAAAGCCCGAAGAGGACTCACTGGCCTTTTTCCTGGGGACCGTCCCCGTCTTTGCCGAACTCGGTAAACGCGAACTGGCCTATCTCGAAGGGCTGGTCCATATCCGCCGTTATACCGCCGGCGAAATCGTCTTTGACGAGGGAGACCCCGGCTCAGGGATGTACGTCATCCGTACCGGCCGAATCGGCATCTACACCCGCGGCAACGACGGCAATGAGGAGGAGCTGGCCCTGCTCGGCCCCGGTGACTTCTTCGGCGAAACCACCCTGACCGCCCCGGCGACCCGCGCTGCGATGGCCCGCACTCTGGAGAAAACCGAGTTGATCGGCCTGTTTCGCGCCGACCTGCTCGAAACCGCTCAGAAGCATCCGACCATCGCCAACAAAATCCTTATCGGGCTGACCCGCATCGTCAGCGAGCGCCTGCAGGTGGCCAGCCAGGAGATCCACCGGATCAAGGCCCAGGTCGCAGAGCTCAGCGCTACGGATACTGCCCGGCCATGAAAAAGAGCAACGGTAACCCTCCAAGAATCGGCCTGACCCGGGCCCAGTTGTTGCTGCTTTACCTCGCCTTGACCGCAGCCATCGCTACCGGGCTGGCCATCTTTACTTCGGCCTCAACCATCATCGCGCTGATCAAAACGGCCAGTGCAGGGCTGTTTCTTCCCATTTTCCTGTCGCTGATCGTTGCCTTTCTCCTTGATCCCATGGTGACCTTTGTCGAGCGTGCCGAGATCAGCCGCACCAGCAGTATTTTCATCATTTTCCTTCTGGTTTCCGCGGTCTTGTTTCTCGCCCTGAGCTGGCTCAATCCTCACTGGCAGGAGATGTGGCTGTCGCTGAAAACCGACCTGCCCCGCTATACCGCAAGGTTCATCGGCTTTCTCAAGGATGCCCAGGCCAACCTTCAGGACCGGATTCCGTTTATCGAAAGCTACGATCTGCCGGGCCGGGCGCGGACCCTGGCAGAGCAGATGCTGGCCCAGATTTTGGTGCAAACCCCCAAGTCTGCCCTGCGCCTCGGTTCGCTGATGATCCTGGTGCCGCTGTTTTCCTTCTTTTTTCTGCGTGACAGCAACCGGACCATGCGGGCCTGCATCTCCATGGCTCCCAACCGCTACTTTGAAATGGCCCACGACCTCTACTACCACATCAGTTTCCAGATGGCCCACTTCATCAGGGGCCGCATTCTCGAGGCGTTCATCGTCGGCCTGGTGGTGGGTGTGGGCCTTTCGTTCACCGATATCCGCTACGCTCCCATTCTCGGAATTTTCGCCGGAATCACCAACCTGGTGCCCTATATCGGTCCCATCGTCGGCATGATCCCTGGGCTGGTTATCGCCCTGGTCGACCTCGGCATGGGGGGCCAGTTCTGGTGGATTCTCATCGTCTACCTGCTCATCGCCCAGGTCATCGTGGATAATTTCATCCTGATCCCGATTCTGATCTCCCGGGTGTCCAATCTCCACCCCCTGTGGGTGATCATCGCGATTATCATGGGCGGCAAGCTCTATGGCGTACTGGGGATGATTATCGGCGTTCCGGTGGCCAGCATCATTAAAATCGCCATCATCGAAATCAGCCACTACCGAAACGCCTTTTCCCTGCCCGAAACCCCGCCGGATTTCGAACGCCCGCTCTGAGCCGATCCGTCCCCCTGGGGACAGGACTTGACTTACACATAGCGTTTACATGATAATCGCCTAATTTCATTTACTGATACGGGGCTATGAACAGGTACATCTTTCGCTTCATAAACAATCTCAAACTGCGCTGGAAAATGCTGGTTCTGGTGTTGCCGCTGGTGATCCTGCCTATTTTCGTAGTCGGCGGTGTCATAGGATATATTGCCAATGACCAGGCTTATCGAGGCATCACCCAGAACAGCGAGGATGACCTGGATCACATGGCCAGCTTCACCCTCGACCTTCTTCAGGCCCACTATAAACAGTTTCAAGTCTACAAAAAGGATAAGCAGCGGATCATCCGCGAAGAACTCAAGACCCTCACCAACCTCGCCTACAGCATGGTCGAAGGTCAGCAACACCAGGTCGAACAGGGCCTTCTGAGCCTTTCAGCCGCCAAAGAAGAAGCCCGCACAGCTCTCAAGCAGGTCAACATCGGCGAAACAGGTTACATTTACGCCATGACCACCAAGGGGGACCTCACCGTACACCTGGCGCAGGAGGGTGAAAACATTTTCAATGAACGCGATGAGGACGGCCGGCATTTCATCCGCACCATGTGCCGGGCGGCCCTCGCCTCCAAGGCGGGCAGCGTGCTCTATATCATCTACCCCTGGCGCAATGCCGTTCTCGGCGACAAATTCCCCCGCAAAAAAATTGTCGCCTATCGTTATTTTCCCGAGTGGGACTGGATCATTGCCACCGGCGGCTATCTCGAGGAAACCTATAACGATCTGGCTTTCGAAGAAAGCTCTTTCAATGAGCTCAAAAACAAGGTCAAGAGCAAAAGGGTTGGCCAGACGGGATACATATTCTGCATGGACCGCCTCGGCACCCTCACCGTGCACCCCGATGCCGAAGGGGCGACCATCTTCGACGAAGTTGATCTGGACGGCAGGCATTTCATTCGCGAGATGGCGACCCGGAAAAACGGTTGGATCAACTATTCCTGGGGCTCAGATGAAAACAACGAGCCCCGCAAAAAGATCGTCCGCTACCGCTACTTCAAACCCTGGAACTGGATCGTGGCGGTCGGCGCATATGAGGACGAGTTCTACCAGGAAGCCAACCTCATCAAAGGCCGCATCATCGTTAACCTGGTCGCCATCACCCTGATCGTCGGCGTCTGCGCCGTATTAATGGTTTTTCTTGCCGCCAAGGTACTCACCGACCCCATCAACCACATGATCGGGGTTATCCGCAGGGTCAATGAGGGCCGTATCGACCAGAAAATGCGCGTTGAGAACCAGGACGAGCTCGGAGAGATGGCCACGGCCTTCAACCGCATGACCGAGATGATTCAGCGCCACAAGGAGATGGAAGCGACCTTGGCCCAACAGGGCAAGATGGCCTCTTTGGGCGTCCTCTCCTCCGGGGTGGCCCATGAAATAAACAACCCGCTGGGGGTTATCCTCGGCTACGCCGGTTACCTCGAAGGCAAACTGGATCCGGAGGACCCCAACCACCGCTTCATTCACGAAATCAAGCGGGAGAGCAAGCGCTGCAAAAAGATCGTTCAGGACCTGCTGAGCTACGCCCGCACTCCCCAGCCGGAACTCGAGCCGACGGACCTCAACAAGTTGCTGCATGAAATCATCGACTTTGCTGCCAACCACACCGACATGCACCATGTCAGCGTGGAACGCCAGTTCGCCAAGGACCTGCCTGAAATCGAGGTCGATCCCGATCAACTACGCCAGGTGGCCATCAACCTGCTCCTCAATGCCGGCCCTGCCATGAAGCAGGACGGACGACTGGTGGTCAGCACCAGAATCGACGAGCAGGGATTTCTGAATATCGCCTTTTGCGATAACGGCTCGGGAATTCCCGAGGACCAGCAGGAAAAAATCTTCGAGCCCTTCTTCACCACCAAATCGAAGGGCACCGGTCTCGGTCTGCCCATTACCAGGCAGATCGTCGAACAGCACCAGGGCAGGATCAGCCTGGAAAGCAAGGTCGGTGAGGGCACCACCATTACCGTACAATTGCCGGTAAAGCGTGAGGAGTATTAAAGATGGCCGGAAAAAGAATTCTCTTAATCGACGACGAAGAAGGCCTGTGTCGCATGATGGAAGCGGTGCTGCTTGATCAGGGCTACCAGGTCAAGGGCTACACCCGCTCCTACCAGGCGGTGGAGGAATTCGTGGCCGGCGACTGGGACCTGGTCATCTGCGACATCAAGATGCCGGTCATGGACGGAATCGAGGTTCTCGAAACCCTCAAAAACAAGGCCCCCGAATTGCCGGTGATCATGATAACCGCCTACGCCACGGTCGATATGTCGATCCAGGCCCTGCGTAAGGGGGCCTACGACATGCTGACCAAACCCTTCGAACCCGAGGAGCTGATCTACCGGGTTAAAAACGCCCTGAAGCACACCAGGTTGTTGGAGGAAAACCGGGAGCTGCGCGATGAACTGGTCGGCAAATTTCGTTTCGACAAAATCATCGGGACCTCCGCCAAGCTCAAGAACCTGCTCGAAAAGGTCGAAAAGATCGCCATTCGCGACACCTCGATTCTAATTACCGGGGAGTCCGGCACCGGCAAAGAACTCATTGCCCAGGCCATCCACTACAACTCCCCGCGCAAGGATAACCGCTTTGTGGCCATCAACTGCGGCGCCCTGCCCGAGTCGATCCTTGAAAGCGAACTGTTCGGCAGCAAGAAAGGCGCCTTTACCGGAGCTACCGAAAACCGCAAGGGGCTGCTTGAGGCGGCCGACGGCGGCACCCTGTTTCTTGACGAGGTCGGCAACCTGCCGATGAACGTTCAGAAAACCCTGCTGCGCTTTCTTCAGGAAAAAGAATTTTTGCGGGTCGGCGAAACCAAGCCGACCAAGGTCGATGTCCGCATCCTCTCGGCCACCAACTCGGACCTGCTCGCCGAGGTTAAAAGCGGCACTTTCCGCGAAGACCTCTACTACCGACTGAACGTTGTGAACATCCACCTGCCTCCGCTGCGCGAACGCAGAGAAGACATCCCCTTGCTCGCAAAACATTTCATCGATCTCAACAATAAAGAGTTCGCAATTAACATAAATGGGCTGGCCCCCGAGGCCCTTGAGGCGGCAACCCAGTATTCCTGGCCCGGCAATATTCGCCAGATAAAGAATGTCATCGAGGCCTCGATGGCCATGGAAAGCGGCGAGTCCATCAGCCTCGAGGTTCTGGCCCAGTTTATCGAGGTCGACGCCCAGCCCAGCGAAACCGCTACCGAAAACGACTACTCCGGCGCCCTGGCACGCTTCGAAACCGATTACCTCAAGGGGCTGTTGCGCGAATCAGGGGGCAACGTCGAAGCTGCAGCCAAAGCCGCAGGCATGAATATGGCGACGATCTACCGAAAGTTAAAAAAATACGCCATCCGCAAGGAAGAGTTTCTCTGATCTTCCACTCTGTGTCCGCTGCGGTGAATTGGGCAATGAATGTGGAAACATTTGGGGGATTGTCAAGGCTCGGCAACGCAGACAGCGCCGATAAGAGTCAGAATGAGAAGATAGCATTCGCCACCAGATTCTTGCAGCACTGCAAATCCCTGCTCCTGCTTTTGCATTTCTGCAAAAGATCCAGCCCCACCCTGAAATACTCCATCTAAGTAGCTGATTTTTCATCAATCCAAGAACCCTCCCCTGCGGCAAAGGGAAAACCGCCCTGGCAAACAGCAGGCCTGGCCCTGGACCCTTTTGCATTCCTGCAAAAAGCCTCTTTCCCTCTCGTCTCCCAAGAGTCCTCATCAGCGCCCATAAACCCCTGTTTTTAAAGGGTTAAAAAACCCGATTCTGTTCTGACTCCCGGATTGGTATGGGGGTTGCTTTTGTAAGAGGGCGTTACTCCTTTTTTCGGTGCGAAGGGAGGGCGAAAAGCGTTGAGGGACGGTTTTCGCCCTACCTCGCATCCACTTTGATACCATCATCTTTTGGCTGTGCAGTAATGAGAGACAAAATCCTTTGCCCATTTTACGGAAAAAACGATGACGACTGTGATG
>CALZIZ010000172.1 GCA_945787465.1 uncultured Desulfuromonadales bacterium | reverse complement strand
CCCGTTACGCGTCACACGTCACGTTTTTTAAGTTTTCAAGAGATCTTAAATGAAGCAACGCATTCAGAAATTAATTTCAGCCGCAGGCTTGGCCTCCCGAAGGCAGGCGGAGGAGTGGATTTCCGCAGGGCGGGTGACGGTAAACGGTCGCCAGGCAAGCCTGGGGGACCAGGCCGACCCCGCGCTGGACCGGGTGGAGGTGGACGGTCGGGCGCTCGGATCGGGCGGGCGAAAAATCTATCTGCTGCTGAACAAGCCGGTGGGGTATGTCACCACCTTAAAAGATCCCCAGGGGCGGCCTACGGTCGTTGATCTGGTGCAGGATCTGCGTGAGCGGATCTATCCGGTGGGGCGGCTTGATCTGAACACCGCGGGTCTGCTGATCTTGACCAATGACGGCGAGTTCGCCAATCATCTGACCCATCCAAGGCACCAGGTTAAAAAGACCTACCTGGTGCGGGTTCGTGGCCGCCTAAGCGATGCGGCCCGCCGTCAACTCGAGCGAGGGGTGAAGTTGGAAGACGGGCTCACGGCTCCTGCGCAGGTTTCCAGCGTGCGGGCCTCAGGCGCTCACACCTGGTTTGAATTGACCATCCATGAGGGGCGAAATCGACAGGTGCGGCGGATGTGCGAGGCTGTGGGGTTTTCGGTGAGCCGGCTCATGCGGATTCGCCTCGGGTTTCTCGAACTCGGTACGCTGCCTCCAGGGCAATACCGCCAGCTTTCGGGTGGGGAAGTTTCCAAATTGAAAAAACTTTAGTTTCTGTCATACTGTGCAGCCATCTGCTGGTCTCGCAGGTTGTCGCCAGCCCTGAGTATCATCCCGATTTACCGGGAGAATTTGAGAGGCTTTAATCTTGACAGTCCTGCAGGTGATAGTTTAAATTCACAGGATGCTTTGCACACTTTTGCCCATATCAGGTGATAACATTGGCCAGTAAGGAAAAACTGCTCGCTTCAGCCCAGAAAAGCCTGCAAAAGGGACAGCTCTCCCGGGCGATCAAGGATTACCAGAAGCTCGTCGATCTGGACCCCAAGGATGTGCGAAACCGGCAGAAACTGGCGGAACTCTATAATCGCGCCCGAATGCCCGAAAAGGCCCTGGAAGAGTTTGAGAAGGTTGCCAAGTTCTACTCTGAAAACGGTTTCTATCTCAAGGCTATAGCCGTTTACAAGCAGATGCAGAAACTTGACCCGTCGCTGGTCAATATTTACCATCGCCTGGCCGAGTTGAATGAAAAGCAGGGGTTAAACGGCAATGCTCTGGCTGAATATCGTAATCTGGTTGCGTATTACGAAAAACAGCAGATGATTCCCGAGGCAATCAACGTCCTGCAGAAAATGAAGGAGTTGGAGCCTGAGAATCTCAATATCAGGGTCAAAATTGCTGAAACCTACGCCCAGGCCAATCTGACCGACAAGGCGAGGGGCGAGTTTGACGAGGTTCTTGGGATTCTTCAGCAAAAGAAGGACTACGCCAAGATCCTGAAGCTCTATGAAATCTTCCTGCCCATGTTTCCCGGTTCCGGCGAGGTCAAGGTGGGGTTGGCCCAGGCCATGATTCACCGCGGCCAGCAGGAACAAGGCATTCAATTACTGGAGGAACAGCTCGAAGAAAATCCCGACAATCTCGAAATCCTTCGGGTTCTGATCGAAGGCCACAGGCTGCAGGGAGATCGGCAGAACCTGCGTCAAACATACCGGCAGTTGCTGAAAAAATTGCCCCGGGACCTGGAGTTGCGCGAAGGGTTCATCCTGAGCTGCTTCGAGGACGACGAGTTAAATCAGGCGCTTGAGGAGCTCGAAGGCTGCAAAGAGCAGTTTTTCGAAGCAGACCGGGTGGCCGATCTCAAAGGATACTACGAAAAGCTCAAAGAGGGGCTGCCTGACAACCAGCGCATACTCGCCACGCTGCATTCCATTTACGAACTCACCGGTGAGGGCGATAAGCTCTTCGACATCATTTCCAGCAGCGAAGATCAGGTCGCGGGCCCTATTACCCCGCAAGAGGGAGCGACTTCGCCCCTCGGTGAGGAAACGCTTGCGGAATCTATTTTCGATCTGGCCTCAGACGACCTTGAAGGGCTCGAGGGGCTTGAGGAACTCGAGGGCTTTGAAAGCCAGGACGAACCTGACGGGCAGGCTTCACCCCCAACTGCGGATGAGGATCTGGAAGAGATTCCCCTGGAATTTCTTGAAGAGGTTGAAGAAGCCGAGCCCGAAGTTAAAGAAGAGGACGTTGCTGCTGAGGATGAGCTTGAGCTGGAAATCGAGCTCGACCTTGATCTCGGTGACTCCTATGCCGATCTGGACCTGTCTGTCGATCAAGAGGAGCCTGACTCCGAGGAGGTCTTCAGCGAAGCTGAGGCAGATTTGGGGCTGGATGATGACCTGTTAAGCCTCGACCTCGATGACAGCCCTGTCGAGGCAGCCATTGCGCCGGATATCGGCGCCGAGTTGGAGGAGGCTGAATTTTACCTGCAACAGGGTCTGCTGGAAGATGCAGAACGGGTCTGCAAGTCAATTGTTAAGGCCGACCCCGGTTGCGAGGAGGCTCAGGCAAAACTTGCCGAGATTGCCGCTCGCAATCAGAAGGCTGCCGGCGATGACGAAGGCGATTTCGCTGATCTTGCGAGCGATATCGATATCCTTGCCGACGAAGATCAGGCAGGCTTTGGGGCTGCCGATGGTACAGAGGTTTTCGGGTTTGCCGATTCCCAGATGGGTGTCGAAACCGAGATCGATGTCGATGATGCTGAGTCTCACTACAGCCTGGGGATTGCCTACAAGGAGATGGGGCTTCTTGACGACGCGGTAAAAGAGTTCGATCAGGCCATGAAGAACCCATCCCGGGTTGTCGATTGTCTGACCCTTAAAGGCGTTTGTTTGCTGGAAAAAGGGGCTTTTGATGCCGCAGAGGAAACCCTGAAAGAAGCCCTGGCCTGCGACGGCCTCAGTGATGAGCAACGACTCAGCCTCGATTACGAGCTCGGCCTGGCTTACCAGGCGTCGAACTGTCCAGAGCAAGCGCTGGAGTGTTTTCAGCGCGTCGCCGATGTCGACCTGTTTTATCGCCAGGCCGGAGAAAAGCTCAAGTCGCTTCGCGAACAGTTGGGCCTTGGCCCTGAGTCTGACCAGGAAGACTCAACGGCTAAGGGAAACAAGGACAGGGTGTCCTACGTTTAACCCCTTTTGGCCCCCAAGGGAGGATAGATGAGTTACGCCGAACATTTCGAGTTGGACCGTGAGCCCTTTTCCAATGCGCCCGATGCTCGATTTTATTTCAATAGTGAACAACACGGTCAGGCGCTGATCCGGCTTATGTATGCTGTCGATTCCAACAAAGGGATGGCGGTTTTGGTCGGTGGTGTGGGAACCGGTAAAACCACCCTGGCCCGGCGGATGCTTGACAACCTTCCCGAGGAGAGCTATGAGTCCTCTCTGCTGGTCATGGTTCATTCAGGAATTACCCCTGAATGGATTCTGACCCGGATCGCTATGCAGCTCGGGGTCGATTCCCCTGCATCCGATCGTCTTGCACTGCTCAAGCAGCTCTATGAGAGGCTGCTCGAGATTGAGGAGAGCGGCCGCAAGGCGGTGGTCCTGATTGACGAGGCCCAGATGCTCCAGACCCGGGAGCTGATGGAGGAGTTCCGGGGCTTGCTGAACCTTGAGATCCCCGGTAAAAAGCTACTCAACATGGTATTCTTCGGCCTTCCCGAGGTAGAGGATTGCCTGGCCCTGGATGAGCCTTTGGCCCAGCGGGTCGCGGTCAAATACCACCTGAAATCCTTCACCGTCGATGCGACTGAGTCCTACATCAAGCATCGGTTGAAGGTGGGTGGCGCCAGGCGCATGCTCTTTACCCCCGAGGCTATCCCGTCGATTCATCGGTACGCAGGCGGCGTGGCACGGCTGATCAATACCGTGTGTGATAACTGCCTCTTTGAGTCTTATCTTCGTAAGCTTCCCGAAGTCGACTCCGGTATCGTTCATAGTGTTGCGGGCGACCTCGGACTTCTGAACCAGCCCCTGGCAGGGGCAAGTCGCCCCGAAAAGCACGGTGAGTTGGACGAGATTGAAAATATGCTCGATCAGTTGGAACAGAAAATTTAACCCCATTTCTCAGCGGTGGGTTACTTTTATGAACAGAAACGGCCGGTTGCACCGGCCGTTTCTGTTTTGGCCGGCCAACCCCTGGAGTCAGTATGGCACCGAAGATTCAAATTCTGCCCGAAACCCTTTGTAACCAGATCGCCGCAGGCGAGGTCGTGGAGCGGCCGGCTTCGGTGGTCAAGGAGTTGCTGGAAAACTCCCTCGATTCCGGCGCCTCGGAAATCCTCGTCGAGGTTGAAAAGGGCGGCAAGCGCCTGCTGCGGGTGGTGGATAACGGCGAGGGGATGAGCCGCGATGACGCCTTTTTGTGCCTGGAGCGCCACGCTACCAGCAAAATCGTTTGCGATGAGGACCTGTTTCGTCTTCAGACTCTCGGTTTTCGCGGCGAGGCGCTTCCTTCTATCGCCTCGGTCTCCAGGTTTACTCTGCGTACCCGCTGCGCCGATATTCTCGAAGGATTCGAAATCTATGCCGAAGGAGGCACGGTGCGCCGCACCACCGAAGCGGGGATGGCCCAGGGAACCAGCGTCGAGGTCCGCGACCTGTTTTTCAATACCCCCGCGCGGAGAAAGTTTCTGCGTCGTGACGAGACCGAAATAGGGCACATTGCCGATGTGGTCACCAAGCTGGCCCTGGCAAACCCCGGAACCCAGTTTCACCTGGTGCATAACGGCAGGTCGCTGCTCGAGGTCTATCGCCAGGGGACCCTTGCCGAACGGGTCGCGGCTCTGCTTGGCCGCCCCCTGCTTAAAGACCTGGTGACCGTCGATGCCGACGGCGGCGACGGCCTGACTCTGCAGGGATTCGTCTCCCAGCCCGCCGCGAGCCGCTCCAGTACCGGCTCCATGTATACTTTCATCAACGGCCGCTATATCCGGGATCGGGTCGTTCAGCACGCGCTCATGGAGGGATACCGCAATCTGCTGGTCAAGGGGCGGTATCCCGTGGTGGTGCTTTTTGTCACCATCAACCCCGAGTTGGTGGATGTTAATGTTCATCCCACCAAGCACGAGGTGCGGTTTCGCGATCAGCGCCTGATCCACGATTTCATCACCCAGTCGGTTCGTAACGCATTGCGCCCCTCCCGGTGGCTGGAGGCGTCCCCGGATGAGGTGGATGCAGCCGAGACAGGTGTTTTGCCCGGTTCGGTCGTTTCCCAGGCGCCAGCTGTCCCGGAATATCGCCCAGCTGCCGTCCCATCGGGTGATCCTCGCAAGGGGATTCAGGAGGCTCTGGAGAGCTATGTCGTACCTCAACAACCGATGCCCGCTCGCCCGACCCGGGTCGGCCCCTTCGAGGTTCCAGAGTCGGTAGCTCAGGTCGAAACCCTGGGCTTTTTCGCCGGTCTAGAGGTTCTGGGGCAATACCGGCGAAGTTACCTTGTTTGCCAGGACGGTGATGACCTGATATTGATCGATCAGCACGCGGCCCATGAGCGAATTGGCTTTGAGCGCTTGAGAACAGAGTTTCTCGCCGGCAGTATTGAGCGCCAAAGGTTGCTTTTCCCCATAGTGCTCGAGCTTGAATTCGGCGAGGCGGCTCTGCTCCAAGAGCAATTGGACCAGTTGGATAGGTTCGGCTTTGAGATCGAGCCTTTTGGCGGCAAGTCCTTCGTTCTCAAGGCGATACCCCAACTGTTAAAGGACAGCCAGGCCGAGCAACTTGTCAAGGATGTTGCCGCAGAGCTCGGCGGGGTCGGAAAAAGTGACCGGATCGAAGAGGCCCTGGACGATATCCTGATTCTCATGGCCTGTCATGGGGTTATTCGAGCCAACCAGACCCTTTCGCCGCCTGAGATCAGGGCCTTGCTCAGGGAGCTCGACCGGGTCGATTTCAATGCCCACTGTCCCCATGGTCGACCGGTGATGAAACGCCTGTCTCTTGGAGAGGTGGAACGCATGTTCCAGAGGAGCTGATGGCAGGCAAGGGTACAGATCTGAGTCTACCGCCGCTGGTCGTCATTTCCGGCCCGACTGCTTCGGGCAAGACCGCTCTGGCTCTTGAGCTGGCCGAACGCTATGCCGTCGAGGTTGTTTCGGCCGACTCCCGGCAGGTCTATCGTCAGCTTGATATCGGTACCGCCAAGGCGACCGCCGAGGAACGAGAAAAGGTGCAACACCATCTGCTCGATGTCGTCGATCCTGATCAGGATTTCTCCGTCGCCGACTTCGTCGGACTTGCCGGGCAGGCGGTGGCGGATATCCACGGGCGGGGCAAGCTTCCCCTTTTGGTTGGCGGAACCGGCCTTTACATTAAGGCCCTTATCGATGGTCTTGCTTCGACGCCAAGGGGCGATGCCGGCATCCGGCAGCAACTACTGGAGCAGGAGCGGGCCGAACCTGGTGCTTTGTTTCGCCGACTGCAGTTGGTCGACCCAGCCTCTGCAGAGCGCTTGCCTTCAGCCGACCAGCTGCGCATCGTTCGCGCCCTCGAGGTTTTTACGCTCACCGGCATTCCCCTCTCCCGATGGCAGAGTGAGCACCGGTTTGAACAGCGGGCTTACCGGGTCATGACCCTGGGGCTTTCGCCGGATCGGCAAGAGCTCTATAATTATATTAATAAGCGGGTCGAAAGCATGATGGCCACCGGTCTGGTTGAAGAGACCAGAGGGGTGCTGCAGCGAGGCTTTTCTCCAGATTTGAAGGCGTTTAAACGGGATACCCGGCGTTACGCCAAGCGCCAGTTAACCTGGTTTCGCAAAGAGAAATCAACGATTTGGGTTGATTCCCAGCGAGAGTTTGCTAGAATCCAGACATTGATTGATTATTTTATGCAGCCTAAAAGGAGCGGACATGGCTAAGACACCCTTCAATATTCAGGACCAGTACCTTAATCAGGCTCGTAAGGAAAGAGTTCGGGTCACTGTTGTGATGATGTCGGGCGAAAAGCTCGAAGGTTACATCAAGTCTTTCGACAGCTTTTGTGTTCTGGTTGAAAGCAACGGTGACATTCTGCTCTACAAGCATGCCATTTGCTCCATAACCTCCAGTGACGGTTCGTTCCGTCTGCATGGCGGAAAAGACTGACTTCGCAGTTCGGTTCTATTAAAACGGTCAATGAGGTCCCTGAAGGAGAAGTTTCGACTTTCCCTCGGGGACCTTTGTCTTTTTTGCCCCGAACAGCCGGTCGAA
The DNA here is from genome assembly GCA_945787465.1 of uncultured Desulfuromonadales bacterium. Lineage (GTDB taxonomy): Bacteria > Desulfobacterota > Desulfuromonadia > Desulfuromonadales > Trichloromonadaceae > CALZIZ01. The sequence goes on along the minus strand of CALZIZ010000172.1, from coordinate 2,410 downwards.
GGTTTATGTTCGGGGGGGGGAGATGCTCGCGAGCGCGGCGTGGAGGCCCTGGATGAACCTGCCCAATGCTTTGACCCTGTTGCGGCTGTTTCTGGTTCCGCTTTTTCTGATTGCGGTGATCTACGCTGAGATGGTCGTCGCTTTGGGGTTGTTCGTTGCTGCCGCCCTGACCGATCTGTTGGATGGTTATTTCGCCAGAAGGCTCAAGCAGGAAAGCCTGCTTGGAGCCTACCTCGATCCGGTTGCCGATAAGCTGCTCAACGCTGTAGCCTTTGTCGCCCTGGCCGTTAACGGCTGGCTTCCGGCCTGGCTGGCGGTGCTGGTGCTCACCCGGGATCTGTTTATCGCCATCGGAGTGGCGGTCCTTTACTTCAGTGGCCAGGCGGTAGCTGCCGTGCCGACTCGCTGGGGCAAACAGACAACCTTTCTGCAGATGTTGACAGTCGGCATGGCGCTGCTTTGGGCAAGTGGAGAGCGACCGGTTGCGGAACTGTTCCTTATATTTGCCCTCGCAGGGGCCTTTACCGTTTTTTCGGGGGTGCACTACATCCTCTCCGGGGTCAGGCGCTGGCCGCTTGACTTACCGCCAGAGAAATAATAGTAGAAGTTTATGTTTTCGAAAGGTTTTCCCTATGCTTGAAATCCTGGCTGTTGAACCGGGAAGTATCGCTGCTGAGCTGGAACTTGAAAGCGGTGATTGTATTTTGGCCATCAACGGTCACCCGGTCCGGGATCTGCTCGATTTTCAATTGTATATTCATGTCGAGGAACTCCTTCTTGAGGTCCAGAAAAAGGACGGGGAACTCTGGGAGCTGGATATTGAAAAGGATGCCCCTGACTCCCTCGGGATGCAACTGCCTCACCCGGAACCGACCCAGTGTGGCAACAACTGCATTTTCTGCTTTGTTCATCAACTGCCCTCCGGAATGCGCCATACACTCTATGTGAAAGATGAGGATTTCCGGTTTTCTTACCTTTACGGCTCCTATGTTACCTTGACCAACATCGGCGAGGCAGAGATTCAACGGATTCTCGAGCAAAAACTCTCGCCGCTGTATGTTTCGGTGCACACCACCGACGACCAGCTGCGGACTGAGATGCTTGGTCGTAAGGGGCCGGCGATTCTCGATCTGTTGCGCCAGCTCACAGCCGGGGGCATTGAGGTCCATACCCAGATTGTGCTTTGTCCGGGTATCAATGACGGCGCTCAACTGGAAAAGACCATGGAGGACCTGTTCTCTTTGTATCCCGGTGTGGCCAGCCTCGCCGTGGTCCCGGTCGGGCTGACCGGTTATCGCGAGCGCCTGCCCGAGTTACGCACCCCAAATGCCGATGAGACCCTGCAGGTGATCGAGACTATCCACGCTTACCAGAAGACCTTTCTGGAAAAGGCCGGCACGAGGTTTGTTTTTGCCGCTGACGAGTTGTATCTAAAAGCCGGTATCGAATTTCCACCGATTGGGGCCTATGAGGATTTGGCACAGATCGAAAACGGTGTCGGCTTTATCCCCCAGTTTCGCGAAGAGGCCGAGGAGGCATTGCTTGAAGCCCGTCCCCTGGGGCTGCCTGAGGTTTCAACCTTCACCGGCGAGTCGGCCAAGGGTGAATTGCGCCGCTTTGTTGACCGACTCTCCAGCCGTGTCGAAGCGACCATTCATCTGCATCCGGTGCAGAACCGGTTTTTCGGCGGGCAGGTTTCGGTCACCGGCCTGATAACCGGGCGCGATGTGGTTGAGCAGTTACGGGGCAAGCCTCTGGGGCAGATGCTGCTGGTTCCCGATGTCGTTCTCAAAGAAGGGGAGGACGTCTTTCTCGATGACCTCAGCCTCGAGGAGCTTGGCAAAGAGCTTTCGGTTGCGGTGCGCAAGATTGCCTCGACCCCATGGGGCCTGCTGGATGCGCTTGAGGATATGGCCGAGTAAAAACGGCCCTATAACCTATTTGCCACCAAGTCACCAAGACACCAAGGAAATCCTGAAAATGGTTCTTAAACGTGTCCTTGGTGTCTTGTATGGTGTTTTCAGTGGTAGGGCTGGCCCCACTCCGTTCGGCCTGAGCCTGTCGAAGGCCCTGAAAACGTCTGCTGAACCAATGCTTGAACGGCAGGCAAATAGGTTTTTCGCTGTCCTTGGTGCTTTTGTGGCTATAGATCGGTTAAGAAGTTTTTCCATTTCTGAAAAGAGGTTTTACGATGCAGGAAATAGAACAATATCTTCAAAAGGGCCGGGAGGCCATGGATTGCGGGGCTTTTTCAGAGGCTGTCAGAGCGTTTCGCCAGGCGGCGCATAAGGCGCCGGACTCGGCCGAAGTACAGGGCCTGCTCGGCGAGGCCCTGGTTGAGGACGGCAAGCTCGCCGAGGGCATAAAGGTTTTGGCGCTTGCCTGCAAGCAGGCTCCCGAAGAACTGGAC
>CALZIZ010000171.1 GCA_945787465.1 uncultured Desulfuromonadales bacterium | reverse complement strand
AAAGTCGACGTAAAGGCGGCCGTCGGATTTCTCCCAGACCTTGTCGCGGATGCGGTAACCGACGGAAACGCCTTCGATGACCGGGTGGCCGATGCAGGAAAGCAGGTAGGTGAATTCGGCCCCGCTGGGGTCGAACCTCGGTTTCCAGCCCGCCAGAGGGTCGTCCTTGGCAGGGGCCAGTTGGGGCAGAATCAGGGCGACGCTGAGACAGAGCAGGGCAAGCAGAGGCTTTCGGATCATGAGGGCATCCTCCTTAAGAGACTGGATATTATGGTGATCTGTGGGGTTTGAACCCGCTGAAAATAGATTGGTGTCCCGGAAAGGGTCAAGGAGTTTTTCATCGCCGGGTCATGTCTGTTTGAAGAAAATATTGTGATTTCAGGGTCTTGCATATTTGTGTCGATGAGGTATTTTTAACGGGCAGGTTGCATGTCAAGGTGTTCGTATCGACTTCATTTGTGGTTGGTTGATTCGTTTTTTCAACAGGGACCATTTGAAGCCAGATTCAGAAAGTCGACCTGGGGAGGCTCAATGTTCAGTAGGCTGATTTTCACGGCGATTTTTCTGGCCTGCAGTTCGCTGGCCACTGCCGCACCGGTCGATTTGCGCCAGGCCGTGCGCGAGGCGGTCAGCGCGCGCCCGATGAGCCAGGCGGCCCGTTTCGACGCCGAGGCGGCAAAGGCCGCGGTGGGCCAGGCCCGCAGCCGCTATCTGCCCCGTTTGACACTCACCGAGAACCTGCTGTGGACCGACGAGCCGGGAGGCAGCCTGTTCATCTCCCTCAACCAGGAGGACCTGGTGCTGAGCCAGGATGCCGATGCCTATAACTTCCCCCCCTCCCGCCGGGATTTCGAGACCCGCCTGACCCTGGACCAAGCCCTTTACGACCCGGATATCTCCTACGGCCTGCGCCGCGCCCAAACCGGAGCCGCGGCCGCCGAGGGGGGCGCCCGCCGCAGTGGGGAGAGCGCGGCCTTTGCGGCGTTTGGCGCCTATCTTGACGTGCAGCGGGCGCAGACGGCGCAGGGCTGGGCCGAAAGCTCAAGCCGCCAGGCGGCCGAGATCTACCGCCTGGCCGGCGAGCGGCAGCGGGCCGGGGTGGGACTCAAGGCCGATACCCTGCGGGCGGGGGTTCAGGTGGCCGAGGCCGAACGCCGCCAGGTCGCCGTGGAGAACGACCTTGCTATCGCCCGCCGCGCCCTGGCCCTGGCCATGGGGCGCGAGGGAGAGACGGCGGACATCGCCGGACCGCTCACCCCCGAGCAGTTTGCCGATGTTCCTGTCGAAACCCTGCAACGGGGCGACCTGCAGGCCCTGTCCCTGCAGGCCCGCGAAGCCGAATTGGCAAGGGAGCAGAGTCGGGCGGCCTGGTTGCCCAAAGCAGGTCTGTCCGCCTCCTACGCCCTGCACGATGGCGAAGTCCTCTTTGGCACGGAGGCCGGTGGTTGGACGGTGCGCGTCGGGCTGAGTTGGGAGCTTTTCGACGGCTTCAGCCGCACCCACGGCACCGCCCGGGCCACGGCCGCCCAGCGCGCCGCCGAGGCCCGCCGGGTCGAGGCGACCCGGCAGGCGCGGTTCGAGGTGGAGCAGGCCCGCCTGCGCGCCGCCGAGGCCCGGCGCAGCCGGGAGGTGGCGCTGCAGGGCCTGGCCCAGGCCGAAGAGAGCCAGCGGTTGCTGCTGCAGCGTTACGAGGCGGGGCTATCCGATCTCGCCGAGCTGCTCTCGGCCCAGAGCGCCCTGGATCGGGCCCGATTCGATACCGTTAATACCGAGGCGATGCTGATCCTGGCCCTGGGCAACATCCGTTACCAGAGCGGCACCTTTGTGAAAACCCTGCTGCAACCCGAGGAGAACAATCCGTGAAAGTAGCTGCCCTCTGCACCAGTCTGCTGGCGCTGCTCCTGCTCGCCGCCTGCGGCGGGGACATCGAACCGGGCCGCACCGAGGCCCAGGCCCCGACGGTCAGGGGACTGACCCTGGCGAGGGCGACCGGATCCCCCCTGGCCGGCGGGGAGGCCTACGTCGGCACCGTGGAGAGCCCCGATCGCGGGGTGCTCGCCGCGCGCATCGGCGGGCAGGTGGCGAGCCTCGGGGCTGTCGAAGGGGACACCGTCAAGGCGGGAGACCTGCTGGTAACCCTGGCCGACACCACCGCCGGCGACCAGCTCAGACAGGCTGAGGCCGGCCTGGCCGAGGCCAGGGGCGCGAGCGCCGCCGCTGAGGCGCGTTTGCAGCTGGCGCAGAGCACCTTTGAGCGTTTCAGCCGCCTGAAGGCCGGCGAGGCGGTCACCCCCCAGGAGTTCGACCGGGTGGCTGCGGAGCTGGAGATGGCCCGCCAGGGCGTTAAGGCAGCCAGGGCCGCGGTACGCGGGGCCGCCGCGACGCGCGATGCGGCGAAAACCGCCCAGGGCTATACGCGGGTTACCGCCCCCTATGCGGGCGTGGTGGCGCGGCGGCTGGTGGAGGAGGGGTCGACGGTGATGCCGGGCACCCCCCTGCTGGCCCTCGACCGCGAAGGGGCCTGGCGGGTGCGGGCCGAGCTTCCTGAAGCGCTCACCGGCAAGGTGGCCGCGGGGGATCGGTTTACCGTGGAGTTTCCCGCCCTCGGCAAAAACCTGACGGCAATCGTCGCTGAGATTTTGCCGGCCATCGACCCGAAGAGCCGCTCGTTTCAGGTCAAGCTGAGCCTGGAGGATGGCGCGGGGTTGAGCTCTGGCCTGTTCGCCCGGGTGCGGGCCGCCGGCGGCGAGCAGGCCTCCCTGCTGGTTCCGGCCGCCGCCGTGGTCACTCGCGGCCAGCTGACCGCCGTCTACGTGGTCGAAGAGGGTTTGCTTCGCTACCGCCTGGTCAAGCTGGGCCGCCGGCTGGGCGAGCAGGTCGAGATCCTCTCCGGCCTGCGCGAAGGCGAAACGCTGGTGGTCGACGGGGTCGGCCGGGCGAAAAGCGGCGCGCGGGTGGAGGACTAAGGGGATGGCCAAGAAACATTCGCTGCCGACCCGGCTCGTCGATCGGTTTCTCGAGGGGAACCTGTCGATCATCCTCATCCTGCTTTCGCTGATCGCCGGCGCCGCGGCGCTGCTGCTCACACCCCGCGAGGAGGAGCCGCAGATCGTGGTGCCGCTGGCCGACGTCTACGTGCATATGCCCGGCGCCAGCGCCGAAGAGGTGGAAAAGCAGGTCGCCACCCGCCTCGAGAAGCTGCTCTGGCAGGTCGACGGGGTGGAGTACGTCTACTCCATGTCGCGGGCCGACCTGGCGGTGGTCACCGCCCGCTTTTATGTCGGCGAGGACCGCATCGGCTCGTTGGTCAAGCTGCACAACAAGATTTCCACCCACACTGACCTGGCCCCGCCGGGGGTCACCGGCTGGGTGATCAAGCCGGTGGAGGTGGACGATGTTCCCATTGTCAACCTCTCCCTCTACTCGCAGAGCGCCTCAGGCCATACCCTGCGGCGGGTGGCCGAGGAGGTGGTGGACCGCCTGCAGTCGGTGAAGAACACCTCGCTGACCTCGGTGATCGGTGGCCGGCCGCGCCAAGTGAGGGTTGAACTCGACCCGGCCGCCCTGGCGGCCAGCGGGCTGGATATTCTCGAGGTGCGCCGGGCCCTCTCCGGCGCCAACCTGGAACTGCCGGCGACCAGCTTCGCCCGGGGCAACGAAGAGACCCTGGTGCGCGGCGGCACCTTCCTGCGTTCGGCACAGGAGGTGATGGATCTGGTGGTCGGGGTGAGCGGCGGTGCGCCGGTCTACCTGCGCGATGTGGCCAGGGTGGCTGATGATATGGCCGAGGCCGACACCTACACCCGGCTGCGCTTTGGCCCGGCAGGCGATGCAAGCGCCGCCGCCGAGGGGCGCGAGTACCAGGCGGTCCATGTCGCTGTGGCCAAGAAGAAGGGGACCAACGCCGTCATCGTGGCTGAAAAGGTCATCGAGGCGGTGCGCGCAATGGAGGGTTCGATCATCCCCGACGACATCCGGGTAGCGGTCACCCGCAACTACGGCGAGACCGCAGACCACAAGGTCAATGAGCTGATCACCCACCTGGTGATCGCCGTCGTCACCGTGCTCGGCCTGGTCCTGTTCGCCTTGGGCTGGCGCGAGGCGCTGATCGTTGCGGTCTCCATCCCGATCATCTATTCGTTGACCCTGCTGGTCAACTACTGGTTCGGCTACACCATCAACCGCGTCACCCTCTTCGCCCTGGTGCTGGCGCTGGGCTTGCTGGTCGATGACCCGATTGTCGACGTGGAGAACATCTTCCGCCATTTCAAGATGAAGAAGGAGCCCCCCCGTGACGCGGTGCTCACCGCTATCGATGAGGTGCGTCCGCCGGTCATTCTAGCGACCCTGGCGGTTATCCTTTCGTTTCTGCCGATGATGTTCATCACCGGGATGATGGGGCCGTACATGCGGCCGATGGCCATCAACCTGCCGTTGACCATGGTCATGTCGCTGCTGGTGGCCTTCACCGTCACCCCCTGGATGAGCTATCACGTGCTCAAGGGGGAATACGGCAAAGAAGAGGAGGAGTTCGTCCTCGAGCAGAGCCGTACCTATAAAGTCTACCGGCAGGTGCTGATGCCGTTTCTCGACTCGCGGCCCAAGGCCTGGCTGCTGGTGGCGGCGGTGGTGCTGCTGCTGTTTGGCTCGATGGCAATGCCGGCGCTCAACCTGGTGCCGATGAAGATGCTCCCCTTCGACAACAAAAACGAGTTCCAGCTGGTGGTCGATCTGCCCGAAGGGGCCACCCTCGAGGAGACCGACCGTGCGGTGCGTGCCCTGGAGGACTACCTGGGGACGGTCAACGAGGTGACCGACTTCCAGGCCTACGTCGGCACCGCCAGCGCCATGGACTTCAACGGAATGGTCCGTCACTACTACATGCGCCGGGGGCCGAACCTGGCCGACATCCGGGTCAACCTGGTGCACAAAAGTGAGCGCGCCCAGCAGAGCCACGCCATCACCCTGCGCCTGCGCGACGCCCTGGACCGCATCGCCGCGGCCCATGGCGCCAACCTCAAGATCGTCGAGGTGCCCCCCGGGCCCCCGGTCATCGCCACTCTGACCGCCGAGGTCTACGCCGAGCCGGGCGTCTCCTACGCCGATCAGATCCAGGCGGCGGGGCTGATCCGCGAGCGGATGACCATCGAGGACAAGGTGCGCGACGTCGACGACACGGTGGAGTACGCCCAGCGGCGCCTGCATTTTGTCCCCGACAAGGAAAAGGCGGCGCTCTCCGGGATCTCCGGGGCTCAGATCGCCCAGATCCTGGCCGTCGCCCTCGGGGGAGAGGCGGTCGGTACGGTGCACATCGACTCCGAGCGCCATCCCTTGAGCATCCTCTTGCGCCTGCCCCGTGCGAGCCGCTCCTCGACCGCCGATCTGGAAGGCCTTTACCTCAAGGGGGCCCAGGGGCAGCTGGTGCGGCTCTCGGAACTGGGCCGCTTTGTTTCCGAAAGCCTCGAGCCGACCATTTTCCACAAGAATCTGCAGCGGGTCACCTACGTATTCGGGGAGATGGCCGGCAAGAGCCCGGTCAACGCCATCCTCAACCTCTCCTCTCACTTCAAAAAGACCCCCCTGCCCGAGGGGACCTCGGTGGTCTGGAGCGGCGAGGGGGAGTGGAATATCACCCTCGATGTCTTCCGCGACCTGGGTATCGCCTTCGGCACGGCGCTGGTCCTGATCTATATCCTGCTGCTGATCGAAACCGGCTCCTACGGCATGCCGCTGATCATCATGGGCGCCATTCCGCTGACCATGATCGGCATCATGCCCGGCTTCTGGCTGCTCAACCTGATCATGAACCGAAGCGTCGGCGGCTACGACACCCCGGTCTTTTTCACCGCTACGGCGATGATCGGCATGATCGCCCTTGCCGGCATCGTGGTGCGCAACTCGATCATCCTCATCGACTTCATCCAACACGCCCTCAAACGTGGTGCTCCGCTCAAGGAGGCGCTGGTCGAAAGCGGCGCAGTGAGGCTGCGGCCGATTCTGCTCACCGCCGGGGCGGCCCTGCTCGGCAACTGGATCATCACCCTCGACCCGATCTTCTCGGGGCTGGCCTGGGCGATCATCTTCGGGGTGTTCGCCTCCACCGGCTTCACCCTGATTGTCATCCCTGTCATCTACTGGCTGATCTACGGCAAAAGAGACCAAAACTAATCCCCAGGATGTTCCTTACAATCGGCTTGACTTTATCGTCTTTATGATAAATATATCTTTCCGTATATATATCTGGATGGATACCGACACGCTTCCATCTTAAAAACAACCCCGCAACGTCTGGGCAGGGAGAAAGATATCCGATGAAACTAGCCATGACCAATTTCAGCCTCAAACGCCCCTGGCTTGTCGTCGCCGTGGTGCTGGCGATTTCGGCCCTTTTCCTGGTGCAGTTCCCCAAGGTCCATTTCGACAACGACCCGGAGAACATGCTTTCGGCCGACGAGCCGGTGCGGCTTTTTCATCACCAGGTCAAAGAAAAATACGATCTCTACGATTTCGTCATCGTCGGCGTCGTCAACGAGGAGCATCTCGACGGTGTTTTCAACGTCGAGACCCTGGGGCGGGTGCATAAGCTGACCTCTGAGCTGCTCAGCCTGCAGGCGACCTCCGACGGGTTTCCCACAGTGCTGCGAGGCGAGCACCGCGAGGTCCTCGACCTGGGCCCCGAAGGGGCCTGGAAGCAGGCCCTCGGAGTCGCTTTTCGGCATAATCCCAACGAGCTGTTCGATGACCGGGGGCAAAGCGTCATCATCGGCCGCGAACTCATCGCGCCGAGCGTGGTGGATAACATCAAGCAGGCCGAGCTGGGCTCATTGAAGCTCGAGTACCTGATGGAGCAGCCACGGAGAAGGGTCAGCGGAGAAGGGTCAGGATTGCAATATGGGTATTTGCAAGCCGCTGGCGATACTCATTATACGCTCCGCCAGTTCCCTGTCTGTGGTTACTCTTCCTCGCAG
>CALZIZ010000170.1 GCA_945787465.1 uncultured Desulfuromonadales bacterium | reverse complement strand
AGTATCTTGAAGAGGCCGGTATCAACTACACCTACCACAACGTAGTGCGCGACCCGCGGGCTCTCTACGAAATGCTCGCCAGGATCAAGTCTCTCATTCGGGGTAAAACCCAAATTACAGTGCCGCAGATCTGGATCGACGGTGAATATGTCGGCGGAGCAGACCAGCTTAGCGAAATCGTCCACCAAATAGTCGAACCGAACACCGACCGCGGACAGTGCTCACTTTCGCCGGGAAGATACTCCGATGGAAATGAAAAGCTAAAATTACCTGGAGAGGAGGGCTGAGTAGAAACATCTTCCCTATGAAGAAACAGACACGGGCGCTGTTTCAGATTGTTGAGGTTGCCCGAAAAGAGGCGATATAGCTGAATTCTCCCAATCCCTGCAATAATATGAAAATGGCCCACCCGGTTTTCAGGGTGGGCCATTTCCATGTCTGATTGAATGGTGACTTCTAAGAAATCAAAAATTTAGAAACAATAGCCTCGAAGGAGGATGTGCCTTGATGCTGACCACCAACACTCCGGGCTCGTCCGGCTATTTCATCGGGTTTTTACGAGGGGACCGAAGCGGCCGGTTTCATACCAGCACCAGGAATCGCTCCAGTTCGTACAGCGCCGCCTGAGCGGCGGGGGAATATCTGGTGAGAAAGGCCACGTCGAAGGCATGCTCGGTCTGCGGGTACTCCACATGCACCACGGGGACCCCCGCCTGAACGAGCTTATGGTGCAGAGCGCGACAGGCAGGAGCGGGAACCAGACTGTCGTGCTCGCCTTGGAGAAGGAGAGTCGGCGGCACATGGGGGCCGGCGTGATGAATCGGGGAGACGAGCTCGTAGCGTTCCGGGACCTCGTCCGGCTGGCCGCCCAGGAGGTTAGCCATCATCCGCCGGTGACCGATCGTGAAGTCCTGATCCTTGATGCGGTCAAAGAGGTCGCCCATAATCAACCTGGATACAGCATCGGACATCCTCGAAACCACTCCGTCCCGTTTCCGCTCTTTTCTCTTGCTCTCCCCAGGCTCGACCACGACGGCTCCTGCGTGATCATAGTAGGCCAGCATGTCGACGGGGCCGTAGTACGACGCCACGGCCGCCACGGAGAGATCTGCATCCTTGACATCGTCGGGGGTCAACTCCGGGTGATCGGGGGCGTAGGCCGCGAGCAGGGCCAGGTGGCCACCCGCCGAGCCGCCCCCTGTCACCACTCTTCGGGGATCGACATCGTACTTCTCAGCGTTTTTCTTCATCCAGGCGATGGCGCGCTTGACGTCGCCCAGCATGCCGAACACGTCGACCTCCGGGCAGAGTCTGTAGGCCACGTCCATCACCACGTGACCCTGGGCGCAGAGGTGGCGAAAGAAATGCCGGGTGTTGAAATCCTTGTCTCCCCAGTGCCACCCGCTGCCGTGAAAATAGAGGAAAGCCAGGTGGGACGGCGGCGTTCCCACCGGCGGCTGCCAGATGTCACACAACAACTCCCGCTCCGAGCCGGGGATGCGCCAGAAAGCGACGTCCCGTTCCCACCTCGGCTCCAGTTGGTTGGGCAGCCGGCCGACCCACCGCCCCTTCAGCATCGACCCACTCCGGCCGGAGTCGATGCGGCCCTGCCAATCCTGGCCAAAGGCCCGCTCGAAGCCATCGTGGCACGCGGCGACGCGCAGCAGGTAACGCAGCGAAAGAGCCGCCGCCACCGCACCGAGGGCAGCGGCCACGAAAGCCCCCAGTGCCAGGCTGAGCACGGCGATCAACGCCCCGCCCCCGGCGACAAAGGCCGCACCATGGCTGACGAACATCTTCGGTACGGTCAGGGCTGCACCCGCAGGGGATCGAACGCAGAAGAAGAACAGGCCGCTGGAGAGAGCCAGCAGAAAACCGACAACGACCAGGAAGGCCGTCATAGCCCGCCCCAGTACAGCCGTTCACGGTTGTCAGGTCTTCGTTTCATCCCAGCTCCTCCAGTAGCGCCTTGGCTGCCCGCAAGTCTGCTGTGTCAAACCCTTCGGTGAACCAGCCGTACACCTCCGCCAGCAGCTGCCGAGCCTCATCCCGCTTGCCCTGCAGTTGCCACAGCCGACTCAGGCCCATAACGGCCTGCAGTTCCAGGGACTTCGCTTTCTGCTGACGCGCAACATCGAGTGCGTGACGAAAACAGGTTTCGGCTTCCGCAGTCTTCTTTCCGGGGTCCCCCGCATCTTGATCCTTGTCTTGCTGCCCGTGCAGGAGAGACCCCTTGAGCAGGGACAGTTCTGCCTCGTGTCGCCGCTCTCCGGTTCTGTCCACGGCGGCCTGCGCCTCGGCCAGGGTGGCGAAGGCTTCCCCATCCTGCCCCGCGGCCCTCTGCATCTCGACCAACACAGCAAGGAGTTTGGGAAGACCACTCTCCGCCCCGGTTGCGCGAAAGGCATCAATACCTAGACGTATCTGGGCGATTCCTTCCCCGATCTCCAGCTGTCCTATCTTAGCGAGCATAGCGATTTGCGCGAACCTGCCGGCGACCTCAAAGAGCGGAAAACCCTGCTCAACCGATAGCGCCAGCATCTCCTGGCTATGTTCATAGGCCGCGGCATACTCCCCACGATAGGTATGGATGGAGGTGATAAAGAACAGCGCGTACGCCAAGGTGAAGGGATGGGACAGCTCCCGGGCCAGGGCGAGGGACTCCCGGGCTTTCTGCATGGCCTGATCAGGGTACCCCAGGTGCCACAGGCTGAAGGCCATGGTTCCCAAGCTGATCACCCGCCCGTCCTGAAAAGAAGGGAGCGCGGTGGGTGAGGAGAGCAGTTCGCGGGTGAACAGGGTCAGTGCTTGCTCGAGATGCTCTAGGGCGGAGGAGAACTCCCCCATGTTGAACAGAATCTGGCCCAGCCCGTGGTGTGCCGACCCCAGGGCCGCGGGATCTTGGGTCTCTTGCCCGAGCCGGAGTAGTTGCTCAGCCATCTCGCGGGCCCTGTGGAGCTCAGCCCGCGCCAGATGAAATCCCCACAGGCCGCGGAGAACCGGAACCAGCTGAGGAGCTTTGCCGATTTGTAGACACAAGGATCGGGCACGAGCGTAGGCGGTTCCGACTTCCGGGGCCGCATAGCCTTTGGCCGCCATAAACGCAAGGCCGAGGGTGGTCTGCAAGTCCACCTCCTGCTGGGCACGTTCCACGCTGTCGGGGAGAGTGCCTAAAACCTCGAGCCCTTTGCTAAGGTGGGCAATGGCCTCCTGGTAGGCGCTTCGCTGTCGCGCGTTCTCCCCGGCAAATCGCAGATACTGTACCGCCCGAGTAGCGTCGCGCCCCTTCACGAAATGCTCCGCCAATTCCCCGGCGATCTCCCGGGCCTGCCCGCCGTATCCCGCTTCCAGTCCCATGCCGATCTGCCGATGCACCCGCACCAGCTGCCCCGCAGGAATCCGGTTGTACAGCACCTCCTGATACAGGGCGTGGATGAAACCATAGCGCGCGGCGACCGTCCCATCCGGCCAGGTCGCGGTGCCGCGCGGCTGCACAAACTGCCCCCGGCGGGCCAAGGCTTCACAGCACGCCTCAACGGCTTCGGCCCCGCGCTCGACTGCGGCGGCGACCGCCGCGGCCGAAAACTCCGCCCCCGCCACACTGGCCGCTTCCAGGATCTTTCGCTCCTCAGAACTGACCTGCTCCAGGTGCTGCTCGATCAACTGCCGCAGGCTCTCCGGCACGCCCTCGCTCACCGCTTCGAGCCCCCCTTGCAGCTGCCATCCCGCGGGGCTCTCCGCGAGCGCCCCCTGCCGTACCAGTGTGTCCACCAGGGTCACGAGGAATAGCGGATTGCCATCGGTGCGTTGGTGCAGCGTCGGCGCCAATTCTGCCGGCAGCTCGGAAGCCGGGCACCTCTTCGCCAGATAGGCCGTCACCGCGGTTTCGGACAGATAATCCAGCAGCAGTTCGTCGCACTGCTCGTGGCGCCGCAGTTCCAGCGCGAGGCTGCGCAGCGGCTGAGCGGCCACGATCGCTTCCACGGGCCGATAGGTCCCCAGCACCAGCAGCCGCGCTACCTCGCGGCGTCGGGCCAGGTACCCCAGCCACGCCAGCGTCGACGCGTCACTCCAGTGCAAGTCTTCCAATACCAACACCAGGGGGCGCTCGGCCGTCAGCATTTCCACGGCCTCGGCCAGCTCCCGCAGCATCCGCGCCTGGGTCGCCCCGCTCTCCGTGCGCTGCAGCGCCTCGCGCTCGGCCTCACTGAGCAGAGTGGGCATCTGCAGGAGCCAACTCGGCGCCTGCTGCCGCAGGAGAGCCAGAAGGTGTTCGCCCTCCGGCCCCCGGCACAGCCGCCCGAAGGCCTCCAACACCGGCAGATAGGCTTCGCCGGCCCCGTACTGGTCGATGCATTGCCCATGCCCGACCCAGACCGCCTCCTCGCTCTGCACCTGCGCGACAAAGGCGTCAACCAGGGTGGTCTTGCCGATCCCCACCTCGCCAACGATGAACCCCACCTGCCGCACACCCTCTAAGGCGGTGGCAAACCACTGGTTCAACCGGGACAACTCGGACTCCCGGCCCACCGGGGAACCGAGACGAGGGAGCAAGGATTCATCACTGGGGGGGGCGGGGCGCGGAGACGGCCTCAGAGGGACATCGACCCGGCGTGACACCACAGATCGGTCGACGATCGTGACCGGCGCCAGGAACCGATACCCCCGGCCTCTTACGGTCTCGATGAACTGAGGAGTCCGCGCATTGTCCCCAAGCGCCTGACGCAGCTCGCGAATACACACCGTCATCGCGGCCTCGCTCACATACGCATCAGGCCACACCGCTTCCAGGAGTTCGTCTTTAGTAACGAGCTGTTGGGGATGCCCCGCGAGGTAGCGCAGAACGGCAAAGGCTTTGTTCGTCAGGTGGACCACATCCTCTCCGCGCCACAGCCGCTCGTCGCAGACGTCTAACCGAAAGGGCTCGAACATCAGGATGTGGATTTCTCGCATGGACCGGACCTCCTGCGATCGTAAAAAATACCTCAGCAAGAGCTTATAAAAAACTTATGAAGATCTTCTCCCCGTCTCAAGCAGTCGTTTCTGCCCAGCATTATATTTGAATCATGAAGAAGGGCCGGTGTCAAGCACACGGTAAGACAACAAGACTGGAGGAGGCCACCATGAAAGCCATCACAATCAATACCATTGAAAAGGCCTTTTCACTGCCTGGGACTCAGAGCGGCGATAAATTCCTTAAACGTTTCAAATATCACCTGCTTTGGGACGTGGTACCCACGGTGATGATCCTTGCCATAGTCGGTTGTGGGGCGTTGATGGTGACTAAGTCCGTTCATCTGGCCAAGACTTCTCATACAGTCACCCTGATCGAAAGCAAATAGTCCTTTGCCTGGGAAAGGGATAGCCCCTTCGGTTATCCCGCCAAAAGCTCAAGCACACAGCCCGAAACCCCATGGGAGGAGATCATGGAGCCAACAAAAGCCAACGTTTCCCCTTTTTCAGTTCACCGAGCCTTTGTGGTGCAGTTCCGGGCCGAGACCGATGGGGTACACGGGCGCATTGTGGGTCGCATCGAGCATGTGGCGTCTCAGCAAAGGGCCCCGTTTCAATCGTGGGCTGAGATGCATGCGTTTATGGCGCGGGTCCTCATTCAGGTCAACGTGCAGCCTCCGGAGGGATCCTAGAACGCACCTGGTACGGGAGCAAGACTCCCACGCGAGCCATGAGCCAGAAAAAACTCGCGGCTCGCGGCAATGTAAGCCACCCCAAGAGCCCCGCTAGGAGGCTGTCGGACTTGACGGACCGTAACGAGAAATTGGATGTTCGAGGCCAGATTTTCGAGAATTTTAGAGCGAATAGCAGGGCTATTTGTCGAAAATTGTCGAGAATATGGGCCGATCAGCCGATCTCGCAGTAGGTTCATGTGAAGCCCGACAGCCTCCTGGGCGGGGGAAGGAGGAATTCTCATGTCTAAACGATCGCTGATCCAACTTGTTGCAGGGATGGCCTTTGCACTGGCAGTGCTCACGGCCTGCGGTGACGGTAACGGGGTTCATTTCACCGTCGGGGGCGGCAACTGGCCTTGGCCCTGGCCTCACAAAGCCGAATTCTTTGTAAATAAGACATTTTCTGAGAACGTGAGGGTCGCGGACCACACAAGCCTCTGGCTCGATGCGGTGAACGGGGAGATTGAGATCACGGGTCAGCCGGGTGCCGACTCGGTAATGGTAACTGGAAACCTACGGGTTGGGTCCGATAGTTACGAAGATGCGCAACAGGGTTTGGACCAACTCGATTTTAGCGTCATGGACGGGTACGACGAGATCTCTGTTCAAACGCTGCAACCGAAAGACACCAAGGGCCGCCAATACATCGTGAATTACACCATCACCGTTCCCAGAGATCTAGCTGTCGATGTGAACCATGTCAATGGACATTTAACCGTTAAGGACATCGAGAACTCGATCATTGTCGATGTGGAAAATGGAAATGTGAACTTTTCAAATATTTTTGGAGACGCAACCGTCAGTGTCGACAATGGAAGCGTCGACGGCACAATGATCCTGCCCCCGGATGGCGAGATCAGGCTTTCGACCGTCAACGGTGACCTCGATCTACGCATCCCGACGTCGACGTCAGCCGAACTCTCTGCTTTTGTCGACAATGGTACCATTACCAGGGACAATCTTGAACTGATGGACGCCCTGCACACGAACCGGTCGCTCACAGGGACACTCGGTGATGGCGCCGGCGTGATTCGCTTAGAGACCACGAATGGGAATATCGACGTGACCGGTTTCGATGGGTAACCGGATGACCAACACCAAGGCACGAGCGAGCGCGTGACGCGGCTTTGGCCAATAGTGTCCTGTTTGGTTAGTCCTTTTAGATAATTTTTAGCAATTTTTGTTGCTGCCAAGGCGTGAAAATGTAGGCCTAGGAGGCTGTCCGATAATAGGGCCGAAGCGTGGGTCGTTTGAGAGCTCATAGCCGTAGCTATGGGCCGAAAAGGAGCCGAAATATGGGCCAAACAGCTGGGTTTGCAGCCGGTCTCTAATTGTCGGACAACCTCCTAGCCAAAGCTAAGCCGAATTTGCACAACGCAGGCAGCGGCAAAAAGGGCCGAAATTAGCGAATGGAATTAACCACACAGGACACTAAGCAGAAATGGGGGACGAGATGATGACGTGGGAGATCCTGGCAGGCATCGGGGCAGGAGGACTTCTGACGGGAATATGGGTATACCTGCGCTATCGGCGCGATGTTCAGGCTGCCCGCAAGCGAGTGGCGGAAGGTAGTCAGATGATCGAGACGCAGTGCGGCCGAATCGAATATGGAGATGTCGGACATGGAGCGCCTGTGCTCCTGATCCATGGGGCAGGGGGCGGTTATGATCAGGGATTGCTCTTTGGCGGTCTGTGCCTGGGCGAGGGCTTCCGGTTGATTGCCCCCTCCCGCTTCGGCTACCTGAGATCTCCGGTGCCGCAGGACAGCTCCCTTGAGGCACAGGCGGATGCATTTGCGTGCCTGTTGGATGCGCTGGAGATCGATCGCGTGGCGGTAGTTGCGATTTCCGCCGGTGGGCTATCGGCGCTGCAGTTTGCTCGGCGCCACCCTGAACGAACAGCGGCATTGGTCATGGTTGCGGCGGTGAGCTATACCGAACCGGCTACAACCAAAGGCAGAAAGAGAGAAGCAAGTATTAACCGCATCATCGGCTCCGATTTTGTCTATTGGCTTGCCATCCACGCCGCACGCTCCCCACTGCTTAGCCTGCTGGGGGTCTCGAAAGAGGTTCGGAACGGTTTGACACCGACGGAGATGGCACAGGCGGATCGAATATTGGAGGCAATGCTGCCTGTGAGCCGGCGGTGGAATGGGGTTCTGCTGGACCAGAACCGCCACATGCCGCCAGATTTTCCGCTCGCGCAAATCAAAGCACCCGGTCTGGTGATCCACGCACGGGACGACAGCTTGGTCGATTGGTCGCATGGTCGGCACGCCGCCGCGAACATCACGGGTGCGGAGTTCATGACGCTCGACAGCGGCGGACATTTCCTGCTGGGCCACTATGAGGCCATCAGAACAAGGATCGAGGCATTCCTGGCGGAGGCCACAGGGCAGGCCTCCAGAGGTCCACAGATTTAGGGAAGGCGTTTGCGATTTCGATGGTTGCTTTCCGAGATGGCAATATTGCTGCAGGGATTGGACAACCTTGGAGGTAAGAGTCGGTTTAGTAAATAGATTAAGCGAAAGAACAAGGGGAGAAAAAAACCATGTTGAAAAAATTTGTCGCTCTTGCCCTTCTGGGATCCTTTTCCGCTGGATGTGCGAATAATCAGGCCTTCTTTCACTCAGAACCGCCCGGAGCCCGGGTCTACATAGATGGGCAAGCCGAAGCTGTTGGCGTCACACCCTGCAAGTTCCGATACCGCAACGGTCTTGGGGGGGCTTACAAGATAACCCTTGAGCGGGAAGGCTACGAAATTTTGTGCACCAATATCCTGGCTGATGAAATGGACAAAAGTGCCCGAAAAAAGTGGCTGGCGGCCGGCCTGGTATGGAGTCCTTTGTGGCTTGGCACCTTTTTCACCAGGAAATTGAAGGACAGCTATAAATTCACCCTGAAAAAGAGCGCCCCTTTGATTGCTGCAAGGACAGAGGGATTAATGCCACAGGGTTCATATTGAGGGGGGGGGTGAATTGTCCTATTTTTCGTCTAGGAGGGTGTCGGACTTAACGGGCCGTAACGAGAAATAGGATGTTCGAGAGCAGATTTTCGAGAATTTGAGAGCGAATAGCAGGGCTATTTGTCGAAAATTGTCGAGAATATGGGCCGATCAGCCGATTTCGCAGTAGGTTCATGTTAAG
>CALZIZ010000169.1 GCA_945787465.1 uncultured Desulfuromonadales bacterium | reverse complement strand
TACCGATGCCCGCATCGCCCTGGGGCGCTGCGGGGTCAGCCTTCCCACGGACAAGCTCCTGGAGTTCCAGCTGGCCCATGCGCGGGCCCGGGATGCCGTTCACCAGCCTTTCGC
The DNA here is from genome assembly GCA_945787465.1 of uncultured Desulfuromonadales bacterium. Classification (GTDB taxonomy): domain Bacteria; phylum Desulfobacterota; class Desulfuromonadia; order Desulfuromonadales; family Trichloromonadaceae; genus CALZIZ01. Next base: position 7,818 of record CALZIZ010000169.1, on the reverse strand, counting down.
TTCAGAGCAACTCGCCAGGCAATTGGCAGAACTCGGCCTGGCCACGATTACCCTGCACAGCGCCGCCGTGGGGCGCCAGGAGTACCTGCAAAGGCCAGATCTCGGCCGCAGGCTCGCCCCCGAAAGCGCGGCGCACCTCCGACGAAGTGTAGCCGCCACCGGGGATTGCCCCCCATACGATCTGGCTCTCGTGGTGGCGGACGGCCTCTCCGCGCCTGGCGTTCATGCCAGCGCGGTCCCCCTGCTAAGAGCCTTTGTGCCCCTTGCCAGGGCCTTAACCTGGCGCCTGGCCCCCGTCTGCCTGGTGACGCAGGGGCGGGTCGCCATCGGGGACGAAATTGCCGGCCTTCTCAAAGCCCAGGCGGTCGCCATTTTAATCGGCGAACGCCCGGGGCTCACCTCCCCCGACAGCCTCGGTATCTATATGACCTACGCCCCGACTCCGGGCACCACCGATGAAAGGCGCAACTGCATCTCGAACGTGCGCCGGGCCGGTCTCTCACCGACCGTTGCCGCCCAGAAACTCTGCTACCTGACCAGTGAAGCCTTACGCCGCAAACTCTCCGGTGTAAATCTGAAGGACAAACTCTCGCTTCCCGACCTCTCGTTTCAGATGACCAAACTCCTGGAGGGGGACGATCGTTCATCGGCACAGGGGCGCAAGCAGAAATAAGAACGTATCCAGAATGGCGCATATTTACGCAGGCCAACATGGAAGCCCGGCTTTTGCCCCCGCACCCCGTCGATTAGTCTTTGGGCAGCCCCACCAGATAGGTCACCGGAATCGGCAGCCTTTTGGAAGGCGGTGAAAAAAATCCGCCCCAAGGTCACCGGGCGCTGCCCCGGGGTGAGCAGCCAAACCGCCAGAGGCACGAAAAAAACAAGCAGCATGGCCGGCAAAGAGCGATGCGCCACCTCAAAAAAAGCGATACCCCGCCGTTGTTCCACCGATTGCAGTAATAGTTGCTGCAACTCATCTGGGCTGAGATGATGGGTCGCGGAGAACTGGGTTATAAAACCTGGCAACGTCGGCGGAAGATTACAGGCCGCCATCGGCTTGGGCCACCATTTGACTTTTTCGGGGAACTGCCGTTGCAGATCGCCGCAGGACTGCTGGTTGGGATAGAGATCGGTCAACCACAATTTCGGCTGTTCAGCCATCTGCTGCATGATTTCCGGGTAAATCCGCGGCCAGGGTCCTCCCCCGCCCGAACACAAATCGACGATCCGTTGCGTGCCGCAGTGGCGCAAAGCCTCGAGTAGCAGCGGCCGCACCGATGCATAGGGATCGAGTCGAGTCATGAAAATCTGCAGAAAATCGGTAGTGTAGTTGCGGAGCCAGGTGGGGCACCAGCTCTGGTCTTCGATTTCCGGCAAGTTCAGTCTTCGCATAACGGACTCCGGGAGGATGTCAAAAATCGTCTGATAAGTCTGGATTTATGGGAATGTGGCACAGAAAGTCCTGACGCCAGGCATAAAGAAAGCGCGGCGTTTCAGATGTAGTGAAACGCCGCGCTCATATTTTGCTAATAGCTTCCATGATCTTTCAGAACATCCGTCAATTTGTGGCGGTTATCTCTTCCCGATCAGCCGACTTGCTGTTCAGAATACGCTTCAGAAGCCCTCGAAGACGTTTTTGCTATAATCAGGCAAGGTCGAAGCGGTCAAGGTTCATCACCTTGCTCCACGCCGTTACAAAGTCGTGCATGAACCGCTCCTGGGCGTCCTCACAACCATAGACTTCCGCGACGGCCCGGAGCTGGGAGTTCGAACCGAAGATCAGATCGACACGGGTGCCGGTCCACTTGAGTTCGCCGCTTGCGCGATTACGACCCTCAAACAGGTCGTCGGCTTCCGAAGCCGCCTTCCAGGTCGTGCTCATGTCGAGCAGATTCACGAAGAAGTCATTGGTAAGCGCCTCTGGCCGCTTGGTGAAGACGCCGTGTTGAGACTGTCCGACGTTGGCATTCAAGACGCGTATGCCGCCAACGAGAACCGTCATCTCAGGAGCGGTCAAGGTCAGCAACTGCGCCCGATCAACCAGCAGTTCCTCTGCCGATACGCTGTACTCGGCTTTGAGGTAGTTACGGAACCCGTCCGCAGCCGGCTCGAGTACGGCGAATGCCTCCACGTCGGTTTGCTCCTGCGAGGCATCCGTGCGTCCAGCCGCGAATGGAACGGTCACATCGTGGCCGGCATTCTTCGCAGCTTGCTCGACACCCGCGAATCCGCCCAGAACAATCAAATCGGCGAGCGAAACCATCTTTCCGCCTGACTGCGCGCTGTTGAACTCCTTTTGGATTCCCTCAAGGGTCTGCAGCACAGTCTCCAGTTGGGCAGGCTGGTTAACTTCCCAATCCTTCTGCGGGGCGAGACGGATGCGCGCCCCGTTTGCCCCACCCCGCTTGTCGGAGCCGCGGAAGGTGGACGCCGACGCCCAGGCCGCCGAGACCAGTTGGGAGACAGACTGTCCGGAAGCGTGGATCTTGCCTTTGAGGGCGGCGATGTCTTTTTCGTCAATCAATTCATGAGTGACCGCGGGAACGGGGTCTTGCCACAGGAGCTCTTCTTCAGGCACTTCCGCGCCGAGATAGCGGGAGCGCGGGCCCATGTCGCGGTGGGTCAGCTTGAACCACGCGCGGGCGAAGGCATCCGCGAATTCTTCCGGATTCTCGTGGAAGCGTCGCGAGATCGGCTCGTAGATCGGGTCCATCCGCATCGCCATGTCCGCGGTGGTCATCATCGTCGGGACCCGCTTCGACGGATCGTGGGCGGACGGCGCGAGGTCTCTATCAGCCACACCCTTCGGCTTCCACTGCCAGGCGCCAGCGGGGCTCTTCGTCTTTTCCCACTCGTAGCCGAACAGCATGTCGAAATAGCCCATGTCCCACTGGATCGGGTTCGGCGTCCAGGCGCCTTCCAGGCCGCTGGTGATCGTGTCATTCCCCTTGCCACAGCCGAAGCTGTTTTTCCAGCCGAGGCCTTGCTCCTCAAGGCCGGCACCCTCGGGCTCGGGACCCAAATTTGAATCATCGGCGGCACCGTGGCATTTGCCGAAAGTGTGCCCGCCCGCGGTGAGTGCGACGGTCTCTTCATCGTTCATCGCCATGCGCGCGAAGGTTTCGCGAATGTCGCGGCCCGACGCGACCGGATCCGGTTCGCCTTTCGGCCCTTCCGGGTTAACATAGATCAAACCCATCTGCACGGCGGCGAGAGGATTCTCGAGTTCCCGGTCGCCGGTGTAGCGTTGATCACCCAACCAGGTGTCCTCAGCCCCCCAGTAGATGTCTTCTTCCGGCTCCCAGACGTCCTCACGCCCTCCGGCGAAACCGAACGTCTTGAATCCCATCGACTCCAGAGCGCAGTTGCCGGCGAGGATCATCAGGTCGGCCCAGGAGATTTTCTTGCCGTATTTCTGCTTGATCGGCCACAGGAGCATGCGCGCCTTGTCGAGGTTGGCGTTGTCGGGCCAGCTGTTGAGCGGCGCAAAGCGCTGGGTGCCGGACCCTGCCCCGCCGCGGCCGTCGCCGGTACGGTAGGTGCCTGCGCTGTGCCACGCCATTCGGATGAAGAGCCCCCCGTAGTGACCGTAGTCGGCCGGCCACCAATCTTGCGAGTCGGTCATCAGCTCAAAGAGATCCTTCTTCAGGGCATCAAGGTCGAGACTCTTGAACTCTTCAGCGTAGTTGAAAGCCTCGCCCAGCGGATTACAGGGGGGAATGTTGGTGCAGAATCTTAAGGTTCAACTGGTTCGGCCACCAGTCTCGGTTCGACGTGCCACCGCCGGCCGCGCGTTTGTTAGCTCCGCCCGTTACCGGGCACTTGTTATCGCCGTTCATAAAGTTGCCTCCAATTGTTACAGGATAAGATCGCGGCTCGTTCCTCGCGCAATCTATCCTTATTCGTTGTATGAACCTATTCACTGTCCTGCTATGAGTATAGCCCACAAGGTTAATTTTATCGTACGTATTGTAGGTTTTCAAATGTCCTGCATCCTGGGAATTTCCACCTCACTTAGCTCCATCCATAGCCACCAAAACGACGAATGGCCCGATCCGTTTCCGGAGGGGCCATTTTGGTGTCGTTAATATGGTGGTTTATGGGACATTGCTATGCCCCGTATTATGACCGTCATTTATGATTCTTACCGGTTAAGGCCGTTGCTGCTCCTAGCCCGACATAAACGACTCCTGCAAGATAACGTTGCCCTACTTGGGGCAAGGCGTTCCCCTGTAACCATTTTCCAGCCCTTCCGGCTAACAATGCGTAAGTCATGTCACTCAACCCTCCAACAACGGCAAGGATTGCCCCGAGGAAAAATATCTGTGTTGTTATAGAGGCTTCTTGGCCTACGACAATAAACTGAGGCAGAAAAGCGGCAATAAACAATGCCTTCGGATTCAAGACATTCACGGCAATGCCGTGATGAAAAATGTCTTTCAACCGACTCTCTGTAATCGGGTCAGTTCCTGTAGCGGCGTTTTCTTTTGCAAGCAAAGTTTTTATGCCGAAATAGATGATATAGGCGGAACCTGTGAATTTCACAATATTAAAGGCTAGAATTGACGACAGAACTAATGCCGAAATGCCTAGGGCAGCAGCAGTAACATTTAACAGCGTGCCGACCAGTACGCCTAAACAAGAAACGATTCCGGCAGCGAATCCTTGCTGCATGCTACGGGTAATAATGTAGACGGTGTTCGGCCCTGGTATTATCACCAGAATTGAGGCCGCTACAATAAACAGGCCTATCGTCGACCACTCCAGCATATTGTGAACTCACTTCGAGTCCTCAGAAAACTAGATAAATAAGACACTGCTGCCAATCTACAGCAAACGGCTGACAAGGTCAAAAGAACGACTGTCCCAGAAGTTGTATCATGGGCTTTCAGGGGGCAAAACCGGCTTTTCCCAGGACCCTGATTGCCTGCAAAGTAGAATGGCCCACCCCGGTATTTGAGGTGGGCCATTTTCATGTTGGATAAGTGGTGAGTTTTGGGAATCGGTGGCCTACCAATCAAGTGGACCATTAATGAATTAAGTATACTGTTCCCGGAACGCCCCCTTTGCAGGCACCGTCCCTGCCAGGTCGGGAAAATCGATCCGCCGGCGCAGCCCGCAGGTTACCGGAGTCTAGTGAATAACCAGGTTATTACTTAATTCTTTTCAACAAGAGGATAACCCGCCTCCTGCCAGGCCGCCACGCCGCCTGCCAATGCCTTGGCGTTGGTATAGCCGAGTTCATTGTATTTCGCTGCCAGACCGGCAGCACTGCGTTCATTCGGTCAGGCGCAATAGAAGACGATCTCCTGACTTTTCTGCAGCGAGGGGATCTTTGTTTCAAACTCTCTTAGGGAAAGAGCTCCTTCCAGCCTCATCTGCCTGAACTTCTCCTCGTCGTCGTAAGCGCAAACAAGGATTGTGGCTCCTGACGGCAGCCTCGGCCGGACATTCTCCGGGGGAATCCGTGCAGCCTCTGCCATTTCTCAACCTCCCGGAAAAAGGTGGTCTTGATGCTTGCCTGACCGCCGGTCTACTCCCACTTGATAGCGTCGACCGGGCAGACCTCATCGCAGGCCCCGCATTCGGTGCAGGTTTCCTTGTCGATCTCAAAGATCGGATCCCCGGCGCTGATCGCGGCCACCGGGCATACTGGTTCACAGGCTCCACAAGCAATACATTCGTCGGTGATGTAATGCGTTCCCATGGTGTCCTCCTTGGTTTCGGGGTGGTTGCGATTTCTGAAAATACATTTTAGCGGCAATTGGCCGCAATACAAACGGATAATAAGAAATTGGTTTGAGCTTCGGGCCTACGGAGGTCAAAGAAACCAGGTGTGGTCAAATCCCTGCGTACTTAAACGTTCGCAACAATCCTTCCGGTTAAGCGATTTCCTGGGTGGTGATTTCCTTGCCCCCCAGCATCCCTCGCCGATTTCTCATTGTAGATGGGGTAAACATCTGTAAAATGAAATTTTGCAACCCGTCTTCTACTCTCCGTCCCGGGGCATGACCGATGAAACCATTTGATGAGCCTTCCCCACCAGCAAGACCTGAACAGGTAGACAGTTCGACCCCTTTTCCCGAATTTTTGCAAACCTTCAAAGAGACCCTGAAGAATGTCTTCCACGTCCGGGAAGACATCGATCAGCTCAGCGCCAGGCGCGGTCTACCGCCGTATGTGCTGCGGGAGATCATGGCCTCAAGCCCGCTCTCAACCTTCATCCCGGCCGAGCACGGCGGCCGGGGCGGCCACCTGCGCCAGGGGTTTGCCCTTGGAGAAGCCGCATCCTACGAATCCCTCTCCCTGGCCCTGATCTTCGGCATCAACTGGGCGCTATTCATCCAACCGGTCGCCAAGTATGGTCAAGAGGCAATCCGGGGGGCAATTTTTGAGGATTTTGTGCATAACCGGAAGATGGGCGGTCTGATGATTACCGAACCGGATTATGGCAGTGATGCGCTGCATATGAAAAGCTCCTGGACGGAGCAGGACGGCCGCTGCCATATCCAGGGGACCAAGCACTGGGCGGGGCTGACCGGCTGGGCTGACTACTGGTTGCTCGCAGCGCGACACTCCAACCCGTCGAAAGGTCTCGGTCGGGATATCGACTTTTTTATCTGTGATGCCAACGCCCCCGGTCAACGGGTTGTCGTCGAGGAGAGGTTCAAGAGCCTCGGGCTTTACATGATCCCCTACGGCCGTAATCGGATCGATGTCTCAGTACCAGAGACGCACCGTCTGGTGCCCCATAGGACGGGAATAAATATGATGCTCGACCTGCTGCATCGCAGCCGCATGCAGTTCCCTGCGATGGCAATGGGTTTCATCAAGCGCATCCTGGAGGAGGCGACCAGCCATTGCCGAGACCGGCTGGTGGGTGGCAGGTCCCTGCTCGGCTACGACCAGGTACAGGCCCGACTGGCAAGGATCCAGTGCGCGTTCACCGTCTGCTCGGCAATGTGTGTCAACACCTGCGAGCGCGCCGGCCTTGAGAACAATCTGGCATCGCAGGGCCTTCTGGCCAATGCAATCAAGACCTGCATAACCGATCTGATGCAGGACGCCTCCCAATCGCTGCTGCAGCTGTTGGGTGCCAAGGGTTACAGGCTCGATCATTTCGCTGGCCGTGCCGTCGTCGACAGCCGCCCGTTTCAGATTTTCGAGGGGTCGAACGACATCCTCTACGTGCAGATCTGTGAAACGCTGCTCAAGCAGATGAAGGTCGCCCGGGAGAAAAACCTTTTCAGCTACCTGAACAGTTTCGACCTGACGCGCCGGACCAGCGGTCGGTTCAATGATCTGCTCGATTTCGAGGTCGATCCGTCGATGCCGCAGCGCAAGCTGGCGGAGTTGGGGCGGGTGATCGGGCGCATCGTGGTTATGGACATGGTTCTGGATCTTGGCGAAAGAGGATTCAGCAAGGAACTGGTCGCCAACAGTCTTTCAAACCTACAGCAGGAGATCTCAACGCTATTGACCAGCTACACTTTCGAGACCCGCATCGAACTCATTGATCCGGATCAAGAGCATCCCTCCTGGAGGAATTTTTGCGTTTAAGGATCGACCTGACACCGGGTTGCAGGGGGACGACTCTGCGTTAATAATAGAAGCCACCTAAAAATCCTTTGAAAGAACCCAAAAAGAGCGTCAAACTCCTGTTCGGAGTTGACGCTCTTTTACATCAAAGCTGCGCAGGTGTCCGCATGTCGTTATTCTGGCTAGTCCCCATTCGCCTGCCCCATGCGCAGCGGCCCGCCACGTGCGGTGGGCCAGAGCAGGCAGTTGGATGCCGATCCTGGGACGGTGAAGATATCC
>CALZIZ010000168.1 GCA_945787465.1 uncultured Desulfuromonadales bacterium | reverse complement strand
CGAGTTCACCGGCCCGCAGGGCCTGATCGCCGAAGAGGATATCGCCGGCATGAGCATCCTCGATGCCAACGGGGCCAGCATCGCGGACCTCTCCTTGTCTTTCTGGTCGGACGACGAGTCAATCTACAACTGCCTGCACGGCGCCTGCTACGAGACTTCCTACAGCGGCTCCGGGTTCTCGGCGAGAAACCTGCCGGCCGATCTTGCCGAAGGACTTTACACCTACCAGGTCGAAACCCTCTTTGGTGGAAGCTTCAACTGGCAGGTCTATTATCCCGGTCAGGTCGCCCTTCCGGTCGTCGATGTGTCAACCATGTCCGCACAATGGGTGCTGGGCAGCGGCCTGCAGCTCAACTGGGAAAACCCCAGCCAGGAAGCCGGCTGGAACGAGGTAGACCAGGTACGCGCTTATCTCTTTGACGCGACCAGCAAAAAGACCTTTTTTGTCAAACTGCCTTCCGATGCCAAGACTGTCCTTGTTCCCGCAGAGGTGCTGGCCCGCGCCGGAATGTCTGCCGATTCGACGAATCTGCTCTGGCGCATCCAGCTGCGTGCATATGGCGCCAACCACAGCAACTACGCCCGAAGCTATTCTGAGAACCTGACTGTTCCCCAGTCGGATTTCCGCATCGGTTATGCCTGGCTGCAGTACCGCACCTTCGGGGATGCGAACAAGGACCAGTTCCGTGCCCAGGTCGGGTTTTACAATGGTGAGCTGGCGGTCGAAGCCTCCGATGTGCAAAGCCTTAAGGTTAAAGGCGCCAACGGTGAGATCGTCGCTGAAACCGCCAACTTCGATTTTCTCTCAGGCGAGGATATTTTTTACAACTGCTGGTCCGGGTCCTGCACCTATGGCCCTTCCAGCCCCTGGTACGAGTTTCATGCCCGCGACCTGCCCGAACTGGCATGGGGCAACTACACCCTCGAAGTTGTCACCGCTGACGGAGTACCCCTGGCGCGCAGCATTGATTACCAGGGATTCCTGCCCCTGCCGGTGGTCGATGACGCCACCATGGGTTCCACAATGGAGGGCGGCAATCTGGTCCTGAACTGGACAAACCCCGTCGATGAACCCAATTGGGAGATGGTCGATCAGTTGCGCGTTTACGTCTTCGATGAAAACGATAAGTTGCTCATTCATGTCAAACTGCCGCCTGGAGCCACCGAAGCGACATTGCCCCAGCAGCTTTTAGAGGACGCCTCAGCAATCCGCGGGACTAGCGCTAAGTCGTGGAAGGTGCTGACCCGGGCTTATGACCAGAATAACCTCAACTACGCCAGAGGGTATTCGGATGCGGCTGTGATTCAATGACAAAATCTTTTGGTTTCAGAAAGTAATCGTCTGATTTGTATTTTAATCTGAATTTTGAAGCCCCTGTCTTCGGCAGGGGCTTTATTTTAAATTGAGAAGCCTTTTGCGTGGATTAGATGGTTCTTGGGTGAATTTTCTTGGGCCATTATAAATTGATGTTTTATTTGAACTCGTGTAGAAGATTGAAGTGATTTTTTTTGGTTGTTGCTTAATTGTAATGCCCCGTTTTTTTTCTGGAGATGAGGGATGAACACCCCCCCTGGATAATCTTTGGCGAATCCGATTCTGATGCTTCATCGGCTCATCTGATGATGGATTTGCCCCTTTTTCAAGGCGGGCTCAACTGGTCAAGGATGCGGGCGGCGAAAAAGAGTTTTCAGCAAGCACGCCACCAGACCACTGCTCTTGAAGAGCGCATCAGGGAGGAGGTCAGGACCTCTTGGGTTGAGTTGAAAAGCCTTGAGAAGGTGAAGGCAACTTGGGAACGTGCTCTAAATTTGGAGCGTGCTGCTCTCGACGGCATCAAAGAACAAGTTAAACAAGAGATCGTTCCTCTTCGAGAGGAGCTAAAGTCACAGGAGGACCTCGTTCAAAAGGAGATCGAATACCAGGGGGTCCTATTTCAAATGGCTGTCGAACGCTTCAGGCTTCTTAGAGTGTTGGGTCTTTTGTCGGTGGAATCCCTTGGGCTGATTTGATGCCCGGAAGGTGTTGCTTGAATCAACTGTATTTTAAGGGGGAGGGGGGGGCTGATTTTTGCCTGCTCCTTTGATTTTCAGGGCAGCCAAATGGCCGCACACTTTTTTGAGTGCTGCAGCATATCCGCCGAAGTAAAAGGCCTGCTATTGACATGGTGTTGAGAGCGCTTTACTATTTGGTAAAGCGAAAAGGAGGGAGGGTATGCCGATAGCCAAACTCAGCAGCAAATCGCAGATCGTACTTCCGGCCGCTATCCGAAAAAGGTTGAAAATCAATCCAGGTGACGAGCTGGAAATCACCTCGACCGATGATGCCATTATCATCCGCAAGGCCCCCTGTTCGGCCACCGAAGCCCTTGATAGCTGTTGCTCTGACATCTGGCAGGGGTACGAAGATGAACTCAATGAGGCCAGGGACCAATGGAGTTGAAGCCCAATGGTCTCCCTCGGGAGGGGCTTTATTCACTGGATACGGTGACCCTCATCTATTTTCTGGAAAGACACCCCAATTTTTACCAGAAGGCAAAAGGGCTTTTTCAGAGGATTGAATCTGGTAACCTCTCGGCCATTTTCTCGTCTCTGGTCTTCGCTGAACTGCTGGTTCCGGCTTTTTGTTCCGGTGAAAAACAGCGGGCCGAGAAGCTCGTGCATATTCTCACCAATTTCCCCAATCTCAAGGTGGTTCCCCTGTCGACCGGAATGGCGACGACTGCCGCCCGACTCCGCGCTGGTCATGGATTACGTACCCCGGATGCCATTCATGCCGCAACGGCCCTGGAGTCAGGAGCAAATGGTCTCATAACGAACGACAAAGAATTCCTGAAAATCGGAACAGATGATTTCGGGGTCTGGTTGTTCGAGGGTTAGCAGTTCTGGGCAATGGATTTGATTTGCTCAAAGCCCCATTTTTGCCTGGGCGAAACAGGCTCTCCTCTTGGCAGCAGGCCGTTGAGTATTATTATGCCAGGCTGGGAAACGGCAAGAAGTCGCGTGATGTCGTGATTGTCTACTCCGGCGGGCGCAGGGTGGTGGTCGACAAACCGGCCTATTCGCAGAAGGTGATGCGCTGGGCGAGGATTATGAGGGGCTAGTTCTGCCAGTTCTAAACTGAAACACAGCATCAGGAGCGCTTTTTATCCATCAGTGGGGTCTCGACCTTGCTCAAGAGTTCTTTTCAGGCTGCGTCCTCTCGCGGCTTGACCTCCCGCTGAATCTTATCGCTCAATTTGATTTCCGCAACTTCGAGGTCGTAGGCGCTCTGCAGGTTCATCCAGCTCTGGGCGTCGGTGCCGAAAAAACGGGCCAGGCGCAGGGCGGTGTCGGCGGTGATCGCACGCTTGCCGGCGCAGATCTCGTCGACGCGCCGCTGGGGCACGCCGATCGATTTGGCCAACCGGTAGCGGGTGATCTCCATCGGTTTGAGAAAGTCTTCGAGCAGGATTTCCCCGGGGGGGACAGGGGGTAGGTCGCGTTTGATCATGGCGGGTCTCCATCAATGATAGTCGATTATTTCTACATCCAGGGCATTGCCATTTTGCCAGCTGAAGCAGATGCGCCACTGATTATTGATGCGGATGCTCCACTGGCCTGCGCGGTCACCGCTCAATTGCTCAAGACGGTTGCCGGGTGGGATGCGGAGAAAATCAAGGGTTGCCGCGGCGTGAAGCTGTCTCAGCTTGCGCTGGGCAATGCGTTGTACATCTTGAGGCAATTTGCGCGAGAAGCGACCGTGGAACAACTTTTCGGTTTCTTTGCAGGCGAAAGAGCGAATCATGACAAAATGGTATCGAAAGGCGTTAGTGTTGTCAATCGATAGTATTGTCGAGATTAGCCGGTTTAAAGGAGTGCCCAGAGAGGTTGCTATAAATGAGAGTTTGGCTTACCCCCGACTCAAAACGAAATCCTTCAAAACACCCCGTAAGACGTGGTATCGGTCCATTCAATCTGTGCCAGGCTGTTTGAAACACCCCCAGCCACCCCGTCGACAACGGCCTCGGCGTTGGTGGCCCCCACCAGTCCGCTCAGCGCTGTCTGGGTGGGGGCGAGTTGGCCTTTGATGAAGCCCTGATCCCTGCTCCCATCGCGCAGAGTGTCCAGGGCGTGATAAAAAAGACCGATCTTTACATTTTCGTTGATCTGCACGTTGTATTCGACGTTCAGCAGCGAGCTCAGTTCGGCCAGTGACTTGACCGATTCGCTGGCGCCTTCGGCCAGTGGACCAACTTCGTCAAGAAACCATCCTGACGGTCCCCTCTTAAATTTTTTCTTTGCGTTATACATCAGGGGGAGGCATTTGGCCTCCCCCTGATGTTTTTGGCGATATTCATTGTGAGGCCGAAATGATCCCATTGATTGCCGATGCATTGGCCGGCCCTGCCCAAGTCCGGATAAACTGGTTCGCCTAAACCTTTATCCTCACCCCCAACTGCTGGCAGAAGCCCACCAGGTCCCTGTACCCCTTGTCCAGAATGTAGCGCAGTATCTCCAAATCGAGTTTCTGGTCTTCGTGAACCGCGACGTTGCGAAATCCCACCATGGCCTTCATGGACGAGGCGAGTTCTGCTTTCAGCTTGCCGGATTTCTGCAGAAGATCGAAAGCCTGAGCGCTTCCCTGGGGGATCCCCAGATGCTCCTTGGCCACCGCATACATGGCCATGTCGATCGCGGCCTGGCAAGCCCGCTCCAGGTTAAGCAGCAGGGCGTCTAGATGGGTGACGTTGTCGAGTGCGGGGCAACTGTTGTATTCCTCGAAGATTCGCCGGATGCAGCGCTCGATAATCGCAGCCTTGTTTCAGCAGAACATCATCCATTAGCTTTTTTTACTCCATAGGCATCCAAAACGGGCCGTCTTTGATCGTTGAGGTTGGCGTAGAAGGAGAGCGCGTACATGGCGAACTCATCGGCCCAACGTCCCTCCTTTTTCAAGAGAACCATGCCGGAAGAGATCACTTCCTTGGCAAAGACGGGGTTGGCAAGATCAAGAAGGCCGATATGGATCGGGAAACCGAGGACATCTTCAAGCCGTGTGCCCAGTTGAAGCAGCGCCAGGGCGGAAGGCTGTTTTCCCCTGGTAAACAAAAAAGCCAAGTCAATGTCACTGTCCGGGCGCATGCGACCGCATGCAGCTGATCCGTGGAGATAGGCCAGTTCCAGATGCTCCAGCTTTTTAAGTTCGGTCTTCAGGGAGTCCAACTGCGTGCAGGACAACTGGCACTTTGATCTGTGGCTGACCATGTTGTCTGTCATGAGGTCACCTTTTTCCCTGTAGCTTTAACGATGTCTTCTGCTTCTGCTGCCGGTCAGTTGTCAATATATCTTGATTCTCATTGGGTTGCAAAGGGGGAACGAGAAATCGGTTTTTGAGGCGCACGGCCAAGTTTTTCGGACATGGTCAGATAATCATCGACCGCATCCCGAAAAGACTTTTCCAATTCATCCACAGATTCACCGCGATAGGTGAGCGGTTTGCTCATGGTCTGACTCCTGCTGATTCAGGTTGTGTGAAGGAGTGCAGTGACAGACCCAACAACTTGCCGGTTCTTAACCACCTGTTGGGATTCGTTCCTTAACCCATTTTACCCCTGTCGCCCGGTCATGCTGAGCTTGTCGAAGCATAATTCAGCCTCAGGTGGAGGCAGGGCCTGCGACAGGCTCAGGCCGAACGGGAAATGGTGCAATGACGGCTCAAAGAATAGATCAATGATCAGCCTCAGGATGACCCGGATGAGGATAAAATCCCTGAGGGGTTAAACCCCAGCCATCCAGAGTAATCCTGAAGCTGAAAGCGTCTTGCCCTTAGCGCCCTCAATAGTTTCAGCCTGTCAAAGTTTACGAAAGAGCGCAATCGTAAAGTGATTGCATAGAGGTGGAGCGGGTGGCGGAAAGAGGCTGGGAGCAGAGCAGTTTTGACGGGTGTTGACAAGTCTAGTCCTCCGGACGGGGAGATGCAAAGACCTGGTTTAGAAAATCTTTCCAGGCATCCCAGTAATCCGACCCGCCGACATCATAGGTGTCATTGTGGTTGGCCCCGCGGATCAGGTGGAAAGTCTTGGGTTCGTTGGCCCGCTCGAAGAGCTCTTTAGACATTTTTGGCGGTACGATGGTGTCGGCGCTGCCCTGGAAGATCAGCAGCGGCACTTTGACCCTCTCGATTTTGTCGAGGTTGTCGTAGCGCGGCCCCAGGGCCCAGCCGGCCATGATCCAGAGCAGGGGATTGTGGTGCCAGCCCATGGCTCGGATGGAAGTGAAGGGGCTCTCCAGAACCAGGGCCCCAGGCGGCACCTCCAGGGCCAGCTGCAGGGCGACGGCGGCGCCGACGGAGCGGCCGAAGTAGATCATGGCTTCGGGCTTGTACCCTCGAGACTCGAGAAAACCCAAGGCCCCAAGGGCGTCCTGGTAGGTGCCTTCTTCGCTCGATTTGCCCGAGCTCTTGCCGTAGCCGCGGTAATCGAAGATGAACACCGACAGCCCCAGGCGGTTGAAGAGGTCGATGTTTTCGATGCGGTGGGAGATGTTGCCGGCGTTGCCGTGGCAGAAAAGCACTAGCGGTTTTTCAGGATCGCCAGGAACCAGCCAGCCGTGAATGCGCTCGTCCCCTGAGGCAAACCAGATATTCTCGAATTCCAGGCCGGCGGCAGCCGGGGTGGCGTAAAGCCTGGTTTCGGGAAAGTAGATGAAGTGCTGTTCCATGGCGGCGCAGGCTGGCAGACTCCAGCAGAGAGTCAGCAGCAGTAGCAGGGAGGGCATAAACGGCCGGTGGCAAACCGCAGGATTCATGCCCTAATTATACCAGGAGGCCCTTCACGGCTGAAGCCGCTCCCACAAAAAACACCATGGGTGAAGATTTCTGTAGGAGCGAATTCATTCGCGAAGCTTTTTTTCCGGACTATTTGCGCCAGAACGAGGGGAAAAACAGCACCAGCACCGTGAACAGTTCGAGCCGGCCCATGAGCATGCATCCGGTAAGGATGAACTTGCCGAAGGGGGCGACGTGGCTGAAGTTGTCTACTGGCCCGACGGTGCCCAGCCCCGGGCCGATATTGCTCAACGTGGCGATGACCGCAGCGCCTGCCGAGACCAGGTCCATCCCCGTG
>CALZIZ010000167.1 GCA_945787465.1 uncultured Desulfuromonadales bacterium | reverse complement strand
TCATATTCACCCCAAGAAGGAGAAGGCAAGGTCCGGATCGGAGTTCCCGGCCAGGGACCTTGGCCAAACCAGCCATGTCAAAAGCTTGCCTGAAACGGTTTATTTCCCTGAGTCTTTCACTGCTGCTGCTCTTGCCGGCAACGGCCGCCCTTGGCACCACGGCCGAGCTGGAGTTTGACGCCAACCGTGGCAAACTGCTCAGCTACATGCTGCGCCAGAAACTCGCCAGCTACCACTACAGCCAGAAGACCCTCGACGATCAACTCTCCGAAGCAGCCTTTGAACTGTTTCTCAAACAGCTCGATTCGCAGAAACGCTTCCTGCTCAAGCAGGACGCTGAACTGCTCGAAGGCTATAGCCGGCGTATCGACGACGAGATCAACAGCGGGTTGCTCGAGCTGCCCCTGCTCGGTGCCGAGATCTTCCACCGCCGACTGCCCAAAGTCGATCGGATGGTCAAAGAGATCCTTCAGACCGACTTCGATTTCAACGCCCGCGAAGGCCTGCAAACCGACCCGGATAAACTCGCTTTCTGCACCACGGATGCCGAGTTGAAAGAACGCTGGCGGCGCACCCTCAAGTACCAGGTCATCACCCGCTACCTGAACCTGCTCGAAGATGAGGGAATCGACTCCGAGCAGCAGGCCGCACCGGAAAAACTCGCCGAACTGCGTCAGCAAGCCCGTGAGAAGATCCGCAACAGCCAGGAGAACTTTTTCACCCGTATGGCGCGGGAAACCACCCAGGACCACTTCGACCGCTACCTCAACGCCATCACCCGCGCCTTCGACCCGCACACTAACTACCTGCCACCGACCCAGAAGGAAGACTTCGACATCAGCATGCGCGGCTCCCTTGAAGGGATCGGCGCCACCCTGCGCGAAGAAGACGGCTACATCAAGGTGGTGCGGGTCATCCCGGGCAGCGCCGCCTATCGCCAGGGCCAGCTCGAGGCCGAAGACATCATTCTCGCCGTGGGCCAAGGCGCTGCCGAGCCGGTCGATATCACCGATACCCGACTGCGCGACGCTGTCAGCCTTATCCGCGGCAAAAAGGGCAGCGAGGTGCGCCTGACGGTGCGCAAGTCCGACGGTATTCGCCTGGTCATCCCGATCGTCCGCGACGTGGTGCAGATCGAGGAGACCTTCGTCAAGTCGACCCCCATCAAAGATGCCAGAACCGGCAAAACCTTCGGCTACCTCAAGATCCCCAGTTTCTACCGGGACTTTAAGGGAGGCCTGCACAAAGGTGGGGGACGAAACTCCACCGATGACGTTCACGCCGAGCTCGAAAAACTCAAGGCCCAGAATATTTCCGGGCTGATCGTCGATCTGCGCAATAACGGCGGCGGCGCCCTGACCGATGCCGTCTCCATCGCCGGGCTGTTCATCGAAACCGGGCCGGTTGTGCAGGTGCGCAGCAGCAACGGTTATATGAAGATTCTGCGCGACACCGACCCGGCGGTGGTTTACGACGGACCGATGATCGTGCTGGTAAACCAGTTCAGCGCCTCGGCCTCCGAAATCCTTGCCGGAGCCATGCAGGACTACGGCCGGGGTATCGTTATCGGCAGCGAGCACACCCACGGCAAAGGGACCGTCCAGACCATCCTCGATCTCGACCGCAGCATCCCGTTGCCCAACATGGACAAATACCGCCCCCTGGGGGCACTCAAGATCACCACCCAGAAGTTCTACCGGGTCAACGGCGGCTCCACCCAGTACCGCGGGGTGGTCCCCGACATCATCCTGCCCAACCGCCTGCAGCACCTCAAAAGCGGCGAGCAGTATACTGACTTCTCCCTGCCCTGGGACACGGTGGAACCGACGAGGTTTTTTCCATGGCCCGGTAACGGCCTGTTCCTGAACCAGCTCAGGCCGCTGAGTGACCGGCGCACCCAGACCGATGAGGATTTCATCGAGATTCGCGAGGCCGCCCGCCTGGCTCGAGAAAAGAGCGAACACACCCTGCAGTCGCTGAATATCGACGATATCCGCAAGGAACGCCTGGAAGCAAAAAAACACGCCAAAAAATCCGATAGCAGCCCTCATGGCGAAGGCGATGAAGATGAGCCGGCGGACAAGAACCTGAGTGAGGCAGAAAAACATATCAAGTGGGTCAAGGACACCTCAGAGGACCCCTATGTGGAAGAAGCCATGACGGTGCTCGAGGATCTGTTTGCAATCGCTGCCCCCCAGGCGCCTGCCGAGGTGGCAAGTCCGAAAAACGGCAACACCCCCTACAACCGCCAGTAACCCGCAGGCCAGATCTTGCGTCTCGTGTTAAAGCCCTTGCCGAACCAACCCGGCAAGGGCTTTTCTTTTTTGAGGTGGAATGCTCCCTGGAATTAAGCCGGTGCGCCTGACGATCAGTATCCTGCCAGCAAGCCCGAGCGAGAGCTTGGCCTGATCGAAACAGGCATTTGACTCCCCTTCCGGGGAACCAGCGCCGCATCAAGAAGTCCGTCAATACGCCCCAGGGACTTGGCCATCACCCCGAAGATTACATCTTTGAAGGAGTAGACAGAACGATCAAACTCCTCCCGGTAGATACGCTCGGCATAATCAACCACCAGACGATCGCGCCGCAGCACCTTGCCGACACTGCGAACATCGAGGGTCAGCTGCAGACGCGCGCTTTTGATGATCTCGTCGGGAATATCCAGGCTTGCCTTCTCTTTGCCGGGCTCGGCGGGAACTCGCCACGGAAGGGTCGGACCGAGTTGCTGGAAGGAGGCGTGCAGGCTCTCGATATGCACCTGCACCTCAACCACCTGACTGCGCGAGGAACCCGACTTCTGCCGGACCAGGCGCTGCAAGGCCGCCTCAAAGTGTTCATTGACCCGGTAGGGCTTATTGGGCTCGACCTGCCCGACCAGCACGGCATAGTCTTCAGGCAAGGCCGAAGAGAACTGTGAAACCAAGGTATAGCTGGTGATTTGAACCGGCGGCAGAATGAGCTGCCGGTCGCCCGGGGGCGCACAACCGGTGAATAGAATAGCCATTCCCGTCACCAGGGCCAGCAACTGTTTCATCAACCTGCCTCCTCGCAGCCCAACTGCCTGGATTCCTGACTTTTCGCACCATTCAAGTATGGCTCCTGGCAACGAATTAGCAAGGGAGCGATGAGGAAATATGGCGAAAGCACTGGCATTTTCCCCATAAGGGACGACTCAATCCTGGCCGGAGGAAAAGCCCCCTAAATAAGTAATGGATTGACTTGCCCCCTGGCTTTGTGTTACACGATCACAATTCGCATTTCTTCGGTTAAGGGCCAGAGCATGATCAAACAGAGCGTACAGATGATGGCAGCAGAGGCAGCGCGAGCTATTTGCGCGGCGGCCGCATGCCGTCGTTCGCCCTGTTGCCCTGCCTGTTGAACTGCGCAAAACCAGAAGACAACCAAGGCCATGGGCATAGCGTCCATGGCCTTTTTGTTATGACCACCGCTTGAAGAGGTGGGGATCGCATCGCACAGTGGGGAGAGACTTTCATGCGTAATAATATCGTTCACATCGGAGCCGGAGAACTCACTTATGAAATCCGGGCGATTGTCGAAATCGCTGAAAAACTGCGTGATCTCGGCATTAAAATCAATATGGAAAACATCGGCGACCCCATCGCCAAGGGGGAGAAAATCCCCTCCTGGATGAAGGAAATCGTTGCCGACCTGGCGATGAAGGACTGCGCCTACGGCTACTGCCCCACCAAGGGGGTGCTGGAAACCCGCCAGTTTCTCGCCGAGTTGACCAACCGTCGCGGCAAGATCCAGATCTCCCCCGACGACATCATCTTCTTCAACGGCCTCGGCGACGCCATCCAGAAGGTCTACGGCCTGCTGCGCCGCGAGGCAAGGGTCCTCGGCCCCTCGCCGACCTACTCCACCCACTCCTCGGGAGAGGCCGCCCATGCCGGGCAAAAACCGGTCTGTTACCGGCTCGACCCGGACAACAACTGGTATCCTGACCTGGACGACCTGCGCCTGTCGGTCAAGTACAACCCGGCGATTTCCGGCATCCTCATCATCAACCCCGACAATCCTACAGGCGCCGTTTACCCCGATCGGATTCTCAAGGAAATCGTCGCTATCGCCAAGGAATACGATCTTTTCATCATCTGTGACGAGGTCTACCAGAACCTGGTCTACAACGGCGAGGCGACCAAGCCGATTTCCGACCTGGTGGGCGATGTGCCGGCGATCTCGATGAAGGGGATCAGCAAGGAGCTGCCCTGGCCCGGAGCCCGTTGCGGCTGGATCGAGGTCTACAATGCCGACAAGGACCCGGTTTTCAAGCGCTACGTGCAGAGCATCGTCGACTCCAAGATGGTCGAGGTCTGCTCCACGACCCTGCCGCAGAAGGCGATCCCGCCGATCATGAGTCACCCCGAGTACCAGGGCTACCTGCAGGAGCGCAGGGCCCGTTATGAGAAGTACTCCAACATCGCTTACCAGATTCTCAGCAAGGTCCCCGGGGTCAAGGTCAATCGCACCAACGGTGCCTTCTACATGAGCGTCGCCTTTAAACAAGGGCTCCTCAACCACGACCAGACCCTGCCCATCGAAATCGCCGAGGTACGCAAGCAGGTCGAAAGCCTGGTCTCCCAGCCCGGGGTTTCGGTGGACAAGCGCTTTGTCTATTATCTGCTGGCTTCGACCGGCATCTGCGTAGTGCCGCTCTCTTCGTTCTTCACTCCCGAGCGGGGCTTCCGCATCACCCTGCTGGAGATCGACGAGGGGGAGTTCACCCGCATTTTCGAAACCATCGCCGAAAACATCACCAGCTACCTCAATTCCTGAGCCACGGAGGCCGGCCTTTGTTTTGGCTACCGGACTCCGTGAGGAGTAAAGGCCCGACAGTCCGTTCGGCCTGAGCCTGTCGAAGGCCTTGTTTCTAAGCGATGCTTCGACAGGCTCAGCATGAACGGCAGGCAAAGTTTATTGCTGTCCTTGGTGCCTCGCTTAAGAGCGCCTACTTTTGGTGGTGGCTAACCCTGGTTCAAGGTTTAAAACAAAAAATGACCGATGTGAATTCCCGATTAAGGTGCTAATCTTAGAGCTATGACGACTTTGCTGAAATCAAATCTTGAGCTCCCGATCGAATCCCGCCAGGACCTGATCGCTTACCTGGCCTGCGGGGCCAGGCCCCGCAGCCAGTGGGGGGTGGGCACCGAGATGGAAAAACTGGTCCTCGATGCCACCACAGGCGAAGCTGCCAGCTATGGGCAGATCGAAGCACTGCTCAGGCGCCTGGAGCGCCCCGGACACTGGGAGGCGATCCGCGAGAGCGAACACGTCATCGCCCTGCAGGGCAATGCCTCATCGGTCACCCTCGAACCGGGAGGCCAGCTCGAACTCTCCGGCGAACTCTGCCCCGACCTGCACTGCTGTCACGGCGGGTTTTTCCGCCACATCGCCGAGATCGTCACCGAAGCCGAGCCGCTGGGGCTGGTCTTTCTCGGCCTGGGGGTGCAGCCATTTACGTCCCTGGCCGATATCGGCTGGATCCCCAAGGCCCGTTACGACATCATGGGCCCCTACATGCTGCGCACCGGGGATATGGGCCAGCGGATGATGAAGCAGAGTGCCGGGCTGCAGGTCAACCTCGATTTTTCCGATGAAGCCGACTGCATCGACAAGCTGCGCCTGGGCCAGGCCCTGGCGCCGGTGCTTTACGCGCTGTTCGCCAACTCACCGATCATGGAAGGGCGCCCCAGCGGCCACCTCTCGACCCGGGGAGAGATCTGGTCACGCACCGACGCCGACCGCACCGGGCTCATTCCCGGCCTCTTCGATGCGGATGCGGGGTTTGCCACCTATGTCGACTATGCCTTGGATGTCCCCATGTATTTCATCGCCCGCCAGGGCAATTATCTCGACATGACCGGCGAGCGCTACACCTTCCGCCGCTACATGGCCGAAGGCTTTGCCGGGCACCGGCCGACCCTCAGCGACTGGGACCTGCACCTCTCCACCCTCTTTCCCGAGGTGCGCCTGCGCCCCCAGGTCGAGTTTCGCTGCGCCGACAGCCTGCCGCCGCGGATGACCCTGGCGGTGGCAGCGCTACTCAAGGGGCTGCTCTACGACCCCGACGCCACGGCCGAAACCTGGTCCCTGCTCGGAAACCCGACAAGCGAAGACTGGCAGCAGGCCTACCAGCAGTCGTGGCGGCAGGGGCTGAAGACCCCGATTGGCGGCAGGACCCTGCGGGAGTTGAGCCTCGACCTGCTCGAGGTTGCACGTCGCAGCCTGGTCCGCCAGCAGCTCACCTCAAAGTGCGGCATGGATGAATCGGAATACCTCGAAGGTGCCTTCGAGATCGCCGACAGCGGCATGACCCTGGCCGAACAGCTGCTCGCGCGCTGGCCAAAGGAGCGCAAAGCACAACTTGCACTGCTCGTCGAACACTGCGGCTTCGCCTGAAGACTGTGCAAATGCACAGTCGGCAAGTGCAGATCCGGTTTCGTTTTTTTACGCGCCTTCACGTGGAAGTCCTGGGCAGCCGGGGGTATAGTTAGAACCATCAACGGCTTGTTGTGGCAGGCGAGCCGAAGATACCTTCTTCATTTCCTTACTCCCATATGTTGTAAGAACTCAGGGCCGGTCCCGGGAATGCCTCCTCCCGTAACCGGCCCTGATTCATTTTAACCCGTCCAATCACCAATCACTTCCCCCCCTCCATGGTCGAAAACGATTTGAGCAAAGTGATATACTCGGCCGACAGGCGATGCTCTTCTGCGCCGCGGACGATGGTCGCCAGGTAATCGCCGCGGGGCTTGAGCCCGACGCGAAACTTGGCCGCCCGGTAAGCCACGCACTCCAGCTCCCCCTTGGAGGTCTGCACCTTGACCAGCTGCCGCCGGTAATGCCCCTTGTCCACCCCTTGGTAGACATCCAGGTTTGCCAGACTCGTCTCGGGGACATCATAAATTGCCCCCTCGACCGCGCTTCCCTTGTCGTCCTGCAGATCGGCCTTGCCCGTGCCGTCCTCAGCGGGCTTGTGAAAGACCAGGCGCATGTCCCGAACCTTACCCTTGGCAACCTTGGTAAACTGAACCCCGAAACCCTGCAGAGTTTCCACGTCCAAATTGGGGCCGTAGGCAAAATA
>CALZIZ010000166.1 GCA_945787465.1 uncultured Desulfuromonadales bacterium | reverse complement strand
TGGTCGGGAGGGGCTTCGGCGAGGTTTCTGCTGATCGCCAGGGCCAGGGCCCACACCCCGATCTGCAGCGCAAAAGGCAATAGCGGGGCCCTGGCGTAGAGAAGGCCGGCAAAAATGGCTCCTACCGCTTCGCCCACCTGGGCAAAACCGACCATGCGGCCGTCAACGCGGCGGTAGTCCTCTTCGTTGCCCTGGGCGCGCAGGCTTTCGAAGAGCAGGGCGCTGTCCGACCCGCTGATAAAGGCGAAGGAGGCCCCGAGAAAAATCTCGGCCAGCAGCACGCCTGCAAAGGAGCTCGCCGCCGTGTACAGGGCCCAGCCTGCAATGCCGAGCACGGAGGCGAGGTTGAGGGCAAAGCGGTAACCAAGACGATCGCTGAGATACCCCGAGGGGTATTCCATCAACAGGGTGGCGACCGAAAAGATGCCCTGAAGCACCATGATCTCGGTCAGAGAAAGGCCGATCTGGTCCTTCCAGAACAAGGTGATGATGGCCATGGGAAAGAGCATCATCTTGAGGAAGGAGAAGGCGTAAAGCTTTTTTATGTTGCCACTGAGGTTCAAGGATCAAGGACCAAGGATCAAGGTTTAAAGGCTAAAGGCACAGGGATATTGAGGTATTAACCTTTCACCTTATACCTTGCTCCTTTTTCCTGGATTTATTCCCAATAAATACAGGCGACAGGGCAGTTGTCCATCGCCTCTTCGATCTTTGCTTCGGGGGCGCCGTTGGGGTTGTAGACCACCGATTTGTGCTCGTGGTGGTCATGGCCGTGCTCGTCGTCACCTTCCATCCTGAACACCTCGGGGCAGATATGGGTACAGACTTCACAGCCGATGCAGGTATCCTGGTCAACAGCGGGGATGCGGGGCATTGGTGTTCCTTTCGTATATATTGTCATTTGTCACTCGTCACTCGTCACTCGTCACTCGTCACCTGCGCCAGCTATTGCATCTCTTTCCACCAGTGGGGTTCTTTGCCGGCATTGGCATCCCGTACCTCGTCGTAGAGGCGGGATTTTTGTTTTTTGAGTTCCATGATCTGCGCGACGGCCTGCTTTCTTGCCTGTTGGTCATCGACCTTTTGTGCGGCGATGAACGCCATCTTGGCTTTTGCGATGTCTTTTCTGATGTACCAGGCTTTTTCCCGGTAAATATCGTCCTGAGAGGTTCCTTCGGCAGGCTGATTTTCTGTGACCTCTTCGGTGGAAAATTCCGAATTCTGGCCGAAGGTGATGGTTCTGACCTCGGTGCGTACGCCGGGGGCAGGTTTGTCGGTCAGGCTGATGTAGCGTACCAGGTTTCTGGGGACACCGACCAGGCCACCATCGTGGTAAAAGCTCACCGAATGCTCATCGACCTCATAATCCCCCACAAAAAAGGTCGTGCCCTTTTTCAGGGTCACCAGGTAGTCCGCCGCGCAGGGCAGGGGGGAGAGCAGGCCGGCAAGCAGCAGGCCAATGATTTCGATGCGTTTTATCACAGTCGGGAGGATGTGTCTCGGGAAGAGTTGTCTTTGCTTCGGGGGAGTCGGAGAAGCGGTGATTGCGCTGCTTCTCTTAGTCCGGCAACTGCTGCGAAATCTTGTGTGAATTCCCCATCTGTTTAGCATTCTTTGTAGAACGGTGTCAACAAATGAGCAGCCATTTAAAGTCATCGCACTCCGTGAAAAGACCAATGATTGTAAATGCCTTAAAAAAACTGCCCGAAAAAACCATACTCCAGAGAATATTTTTGGGCCGGAACATTAATTGCAGCGAAGGCGAGCAGGAGACTTGCGATATGAGATTGAACAATTCAAAGGGATTCACCCTGATAGAAACCCTGGTGGTCGTTGCTCTTGTCGGGTTGGTGGCAGCCATGGCCACAAATGGCTCGGATTTTTTACGTGGACACCGTCTGAGCGAGGGCTCACGTGGGTTGCAGGTGGAGTTTCAGAAACTGCGGCAGGACGCCCTGACAAAGGGCAACCCGGCCAATCTCAATGGTCGTGGTTTCGGGCTCCGTTTTGTCTCTGCAACTCAGTATCGGCTTTTCGAATTCAACGATGCCGATAAGGACTATACATATGACGATGCCGGTGAAGAGGCCGACGCGGTGACCGTCGATCTGCCATCGGGGGTGACTGTGACTATCGGCGATGCCGGCAGCCCGGTGAATAATGTGCTGTTGTACGACAAGCGGGGCTTGTCGCGCAAGACAGATTGGAGTACCGAAAGCAACCGGACCTACGTGCTGCGAGTTGGTGGTGAGAGTACCGAGCGTTGCGTGAAGGTCGGCAGAGTTCTGCTTCAGGAGGGGGTGTGGAATGGTGTGTCCTGTACCGTTTTTTAAAAAGACAGCTGTGGATGACAATCGCGGGTTCACCTTGGTCGAGATGATGATGGCAACGTTTATTCTCGCCGTATCGATTCTCGGTCTGGCCAGTGCCACCCTCACCTCGATCAAGACGAATAAACAAAACGAGCTGCGCAATGCTGCCATCCGGCTGACCAATGAAACGGTTGAGAGTTACCTGGTTGAATCGATAGACACCGTAGCGAATGATAAAGAAAAAAAACAGGTCAATTTGCGGGGTGTCAACCTGGAATTTGAAGTGGTATCAACTGTCAATTCCTTGACTTTTGATTTGAAGCAGATTCAGGTCGATGTGAATTATGAATACCAGGGCGTACCCTTCACCAACACTGCTGTGGCCTACAAGCACAGGTCAATTTAATGAATTTTTTAAGACGGGCTGAGCATCGAAGCGCCAAGTTTTCGGATAACCAGGGTTTTACTTTGGTGGAGATCCTTATCACCCTGGCCGTGTTCGGGGTTGTCATGTCCGGCGTGTACGGCGCTTACACCAGCCAACTCAGCCACACTGGGCGGGAATACAAGCTGGCTGCAGCAGAGATGGAGCACGACATTGTCGGCAACTTTCTGGAACGCGATATCGATATGGCCGGTTATGGCCTGGCCGACGACTACGGGTCGACGCCTTTTGCACCTGTCGCAGCAGCCGCACAGAATGGAACCCTTGGCCCACCTGCAAACCCGAATGCCCCTGACACCCTGACCCTGATGGGGACGGCCCTGGGGCTTGATTCTCGGGCAGCCCAGGCATGGACCTATGTCACGACCTCATCTTCTCCGCCAGTTTTTCAATCCTGGGGTGATCCGCGGGAAAATCTCAAGATTGGCGACCAGGCGGTTATTATGGATCCGGCCACTAAGACCTTGCGCACCGAGGGGACGGGCAAGTGGCTCTACAAGTTCAACGGTGTCAACGCCCATCCCACAACGCCGCCTACCGCTTCACCCGGGGACAATTTGACCAACCCCACCGTAGGGACCCTGGTTTATGGTCTGCAGAGCAGTTCCGGCACGGCCCCGACTCTACCCTATTATGTTGTTCGCTATGGATTGGACAAACCATTGACCAATCCGGCTACCTGCGCCCCGGGCACCCAGTACCTGATGCGTTCCGAAAGCATTGACAGCACTGCTCCTAGTCCGCCTTTGAGCGGTGGAGATCCCCTTCAGGCCTGTGTGCTCGATTTTCAGGTCGCTTTCGCCCTGGACAGTGACGACGATGGAGCCGTTAATGCACCTTATGATGATGGAGGGGGGACGGCAAAGTTCTACGATGCGCCCACCCTGCGTAAGCGACTGAAGCAGATCGTGGTCTACATGCTGGTGCAGTCGGGCCAGCGTGACCGGGGCTACACCTATCCCCTAGCGAAAGTACGGGTGGGTGATGCCGCATTGGGAACAGGTCGGGACCTGGACCTGACCGCCGACCAGAGGAAATACCGTTGGAAGCTGATTACCAAACGCATAACCTTGAGGAATCTCAGATGATCGTGAGAACGCTTAACAATCAGAGAGGCATCGCCCTGGTGATCGCCCTGCTGATGAGTGCCGCCATCATGGTGCTGGTCATGGGGACATTGCACGTGGTCAGCCAGTCGACCTCTATCTCTGGGGCCGGCAAGCGTTACGAGACCGCCGTGGAGGCAGCCGATGGGGCCATCGACGTGCTGAAAGATACCATCAACCTCACTTTGTGGGGGGACTCGGTGGCCGATGTTTATCCCGACTCCGATACTGCCGGCCTCACCAGTGCCATATTGAACGATGGCGGCACCTGTACCACAAGCATTGAACTGCCTGGCGCAGTTAGTGGGAGTTTTGAGGCCGCGGTAACGATTACCAGGCTCTACACTGTGTCCTTGCCGGGCAGTCGGCTTGAGTTTTCCAGGGCCTCAGGCGGTGCACCGAGTACGGCGATTTTCTACCGGCTCACCGCCGTAGTGACCGGCCCCAACAACACCAAGGCGGAAAACTCGGCCCTGTACCGGTTTGCCGGGTAGCTCCTGGAAGGGGGGATCATTATGAAAAGACTCATTTCGATATGTTTTTTGATTTTGCTGGCGACACCGGTCATTGCCGGTGCCGCCATGAGCAATTACTGCAGCGCCCCGCCCTACGTCACCCGGAAGATCCCACCGAATCTCATGATTCTCATGGACAACTCGGACGACATGAACAATGAGGCCTACGACGAGAATTTTGATTCTTCAAAAAATTACATGGGCTATTTCAGGCCCGAGTCCTGCTATTCGGGGGCAAGTAGTGGGTTTGAGGAAGTGTTCAAGACCGGCACGGCCACCACGGCCAACACAAGCTACACCATTGCAGACACCTGCCCCGCTGCCGCACCCTACCGTGGCAGTCTTCTTAACTGGGCGACCATGTCCAGGTTCGACATTTTGCAGAAGGTTCTGGTTGGCGGACTTTCAAACTCGAGGCAGGCCAACGCGCATACTCTTGTCGCAACCGGTGGTTCATGGGTTAAGGACGACACCTCGCTGGGTTGCGTATTTGAGATGACTAGCGGCAACCTGACCATTTCAGACCACCTGGTGGCCGGGGCCTGCAGTCTCATTGCAACCCCAGCTGCCCCCGTGGCCCTTTCGCCGTTGGATGATTTTTTGGAGATGTTCTCCACGGGGTCAAAACGGCTGTACGATATCCTTGCCAGTCGCGGCGAAAAGGCTCTGGATGGAGTGCTGGCAGTATGGGAGGAGGTCGACCTGGTGTCCCAGGCCTGGGGGGCAGCCGGCCCAGCAGTTTTGAACCTGGTTGTCGTCGGCAACACCGCGGGGACAGCCCAGGTGCCTTATGACATTACTTTCGAGTGCAGCGGGAACAAGTTTACCTGCCCTGAAAACGTCACCTATACCTGGACCTTTAACACCCTGCCGGCCTGGCTTAACCAGGGGCCCGTTTACACCGATGGAAGCAAAGGCAAAGTTCAGATCCAGGCGCGTCTGAGTGGAACCCCCCCGGCACCGGGAACCTACCCCATTTCGGTGACCCAGTCAGCAGCGGGCGCCACCTCGGACACCTATGCGGGAAATATCACCATTGTTGCGGCCGATCTTGACATCCTGACCGGCGCATTGCCCAACGGCGAAGAAGGGCAACTCTATTCGGCCACCGTGTCGGGACTGGGAGGGATTGATCCCTACATATGGTCTGCCACAGGGCTGCCTTCCGGGTTGACCATCGATGCAGCCACAGGAGTGATTTCAGGGACTCCAGATCCTGGCTCTTCAGGCAACAACATCGATGTAACAGTAACCCTGACCGACAATGGGGGAACAGCGGTTTCCAAAATCCTGCGTATCTCCAAGATCGACGTCGCTGGAGGCGGCGGTGGCGGGGGGGGGCTGACTTCCAAGAACTTTACGGTCAAAATAGATACCTACCGGGAGCCTTTCACCGATTCGAATGGAAACAGTATCTGGGATCTGGGCGAGAGTTATACCGACCTCAACAGCAACGGCGAGTGGGAGGGAAAGCAGGGGATTTTTCAAAAGTTCTGGGATGACAACAATCCCCGGGCCCGCTGGGGGCTGACCAAATACAAAGGCGGCAGCGTCATCGTCGAGGAGTCGATCCCCCCTAACAATGCCTCATCCTTCTTTACCAGCATTCAGAACGCCGCGGCAAGCGGCGACTTTCCCCTGGCCTCAGGGCTTTACGGGGCGGTCAACTACTTTGGCTATCTCAGCCCCTACGGGCTGGGCTACAGCAAGGGCAATGTCGACCCTATCGACAGCGTCCCATGCCGCAAGAATTTTGTGTTGACCATCACTTCGGGGTCCAATGTCGGAGGTACGGCCTTTTCGACCCTCCCCACGGGATGCTCCTCGAGCGATCCGCTGGTGAAAAACTCCTGCTTCGGCTTCGAAACCGACCTGCGTACAGAAGCTGCTCAGACCGGCAAGCAGAATGTCTACAGCTATATCGTTAATACCGGGGGGACGAATGCAACCAACAACGCTGTCCTCCAGGCGGCGGCGACAGCCGGCGGCGGCAAGTACTATCTCGCCGCCAACTCCTCAGACCTTGAAACCCAGCTGGAAACGGCGCTGACCGACATTCTGGCCCAAGCCGCGTCGGGTACCGCCGTTTCGGTTCTGACCACCTCCTCTCGCGGGGCAGGCTCCATGGTCCAGGCCTATTTCTTACCGGTGCGCAACGAGGGCTCGAGGGAAGTGACCTGGACCGGCTACACCCAGAATATCTGGACCGACCTCGAGGATAACCTGCGCGAAGACAGCGACGGCGACAAGGACCTGGAGTTGGCCCTGGACAAGGTGGTCAAAATCTACCATGACCCCAGCGACACCGAAACCAAGGCGGCCCTGTTCACCACCGATAAGGACGGCAACAACGGTAGCCTGACCACCTGCTCGAATCCGACCATCAAGAAATTCGGGGACATCTCCTACCTCTGGGAGGCCGGGAAAAAGCTTGCCCTGAAAACTCCCGGGAGCAGGACCTTGAAAACCTCCAAAAAGGTTGTCCGCACCTCCGGGTACCCCTCCCCGTCGACCACTACCACGAGTTTTGCCAATAACGATTTCACCGTAACCAATGTGACTGGTAATGTCACCATGACCGGAAAATTAGATGCCGATGCAACCTACAGTGCCTCTGACATTGTCCGGTATGTCCGGGGAGAATGTATCGAGACCGGGGTTTCGGGCAATACCGCCTGCGGGGCAACTCCAAGCGCCTCCTTTCGCGATCGGCGGGTCAGTGTGACCGGCGGCGATACC
>CALZIZ010000165.1 GCA_945787465.1 uncultured Desulfuromonadales bacterium | reverse complement strand
TTTTCCCTTCGGCAACCTTAAAGAGGTATTGCGGATTGACGATCAATATTGGCGGGAGTGGATCGAGCCAGTCCTTTCCGGTCGGCCAGAGGGCCGGCGCCAGCTCGCCTTTTGCCAGGGGTTCTATGAAAAACTGTGTGAGGCTTTGTTCGATTACAAGCCGGAGACAGGTGTTGCACTTTACAAGATATTACGCGACGAAAACTTCACCCAGATTATCGATCCGGACACTGGAATTCGCTCACTGCTATTTACCTTGTTCAATGCTGATGACTCCCTGCCAGTCTCTGCATTGAGGAGAAAATGTTTCGAGGATTGTGTCTCGGATAACGATCTTTTCGAGCTCGCCGTTCTTGCACAGTTGTGTGGTAAATCAGAATGGCTGGAGACGATTATCTTAGAAATGCTCGCGTCCAGCAGGGATTACGATAAGGCACGCGGGCTGCAACTACTTGGATTTTCAAGCGATGAAAGTAGTAGAAAACAACTACATAACTGGATTGAGACATATGGTAGGTCTTGGGTTATGAATGTAGCGCAAAACGCCCTCAAGAATTATCAACGTAATGCTTGGGCCAAAGAGTGGTTGGTGCGGTTTACTACGATGGAGGATCGCGTCGCATCTTGGGGGGCTTTCAGGCTATTCCTGCAATGCGTGGATCGCCGTTATTGGATTTGGGAGAGGGATTTCGTTGAAACATGCACCTTATCTGAGTGGAAACATGACGCGTTGACTGGAAATCGAGGGGCAATTAAAGATGCAATCAAGGAAAACGAGAAAAAGCTGAAAGGTAAATTCATCGGCCATGACATAAAAAATGATCAACTTTGGCCTTGGGTGAAAAGAGTTTGAGTTGATGGAATCAATCATTTTCGCTCGAACTCGTTCTCAGTTAGCCAGATGCATGCTAAAAAAGACCTCATATAGGGTGGTTGGGGAGCGCCCATGAAATTATGTGTTTGTCAAATCTCCCAACAGAGAACCCTTTTCCAACGCGGTAGGTCACAGAGGGCATGGGATCACTTCTTGCCGAAGCACATCAATAGCATTGTAAAAACCCTGATGGTTACTCTACCAATTTCTTTTAGAGCAAAGAAGTGGTCTTTCAACAAAAGGCCCCTTCTGTTAAAAGTTGGCACTTACCGCAGGCACCCGGGCATTGGGCCAATTTTGATGAAAAATTCCTGGGCGCAAGCTTTGGCGAAACAAATAGATAGTGTAATCAATTTTGGGAGGGAAAGTGGCACGTCGTCGAACTTCACCAGCTGAAGATATTGTTGAAATTGTCAGCCGGCTCCCATGGTGGGTAGGGTTTGTGCTGGCCCTTGCTTCATTCGCTGTGCTTCACGTGATTGCCAACATAAAACTGCCTTCACCGACCGCCCCAGGTCAACTTGGTAGTTATGCGGGCAAACAAATCTACGTCAGCTTAGCCATGTTCGGCCAATATGTTCTTCCAGCAGTCTTCGGCATCGGTGCATTAATCTCTTTCGTAAAAGAACGACAGCAGAAAAAGCGCTATGAAGAGGTAAAAGCACAGCCAGCCCCCAGCACCCTGTTTGACATGAACTGGCAGGAATTTGAAGGGCTGGTAACTGAGTTTTTCCGCCGCCGTGGCTATGCAGTCAAGCAAACAGGTGGCAACGGTCCCGACGGTGGCGTTGATATTGTCCTGTCCAAAGGGAACGACAAGTACCTGGTCCAGTGTAAACAATGGAAGGCTTACAAGGTAGGGGTCCAGATCGTCCGTGAACTCCATGGTGTAATGGCCGCGGAGGGAGCAGCCGGTGGTTTTGTAGTAACAGCCGGTGAGTTCTCCACTGATGCCAAAGAGTTTGCTAAAGGGCTGAATATTCACCTGCTCAACGGTGCTCGATTGCACCAGATCATTCGCGAGGTGAAGCAAGCTGCTCCAACCAGTGAGAGAAAGGTTGCCGCTGGCAAAGAAACCAGCATCCCAAAGTGCCCAGCTTGTGGTCAGTCTATGATTCTTCGTAAGGCTAAAAAAGGCAAAAGCGCGGGTAAGCAGTTCTGGGGCTGTTCAGGGTTCCCCAGCTGCCGTGAAACAATAAGTTTTTGAATTGAGATCATTCTTAACTGGGGGAGGGCGGTCGTCAAAAGCGAACACCAAATGTTAATAGGGGCACTTTCAGACGATCAAGGTAAATTACGAGGTGAGCGCGTCGGTGAATGATGCACTGAACTGATCTTTTTGATGAATTGCTGAGGGATCTTGAAATGAAAAGTTCCATTGATGCAGCCCGTTTGGTCCTTGCGGAAGCCAAACAGCCTCTGCACTACAAGGAAATAACACGCCGAGTTCTGGCCAAGGGGCTTTGGCAGCCTGACGGAGACACACCGGAAGCAACGATGAGCTCCCAGCTCTCTCGAAACATCAAAGCTAAAGGAGATGCCTGCGGTTTTCGTCGCATAGGAGCTGGAATTTATGGTTTGGTTGATGGGACCTCTTCAGGTGGAGTGAAGAATGAGGCAGAATGCAAGCAAACCCTGTCCTTCACCGATGCTGCTGAGCATGTGCTGGACAAATTCGCCCGTCGCCAGCCGATGCATTACCGGGATATTACGGCAAAAGCGTTGGAGATCGGGGTTCTCTATACGAGTGGCCAGACCCCGGAGGCAACTATGTACGCCCAGATCATCCAAGAAGAACAACGGCGGGGCCGCCGAGCTGAACCACAACGATTTGAGCGCCATGGTAAAGGGATGGTAGGTTTAACCGGCTGGATGCCTAAAGGTCTAGAAAACGAGGCAGAGAAGAAAAACCGCAAAGTCCGTGAGGAGCTTTACCAGAGCGTCGTCGACCTCACCCCACAAGAGTTCGAAGAGCTTGTAGGACGCCTGCTCTCAAACATGGGCTTCGAAGACATTGAGGTTACGGCCTTGCGCGGGGATGGTGGAGTCGATGTCAGAGGGACCTTGGTTGTCGGGGAGGCGATACGCACCCGCATGGCCGTTCAGGCTAAGAAGTGGAAAAACAACATCCAAGCCCCAGCCGTTCAGCAAATGAGAGGCAGTCTCGGCGCCCACGAGCAGGGCCTTATTATCACCACCAGTGATTTCTCAAAAGGGGCCTACGAAGAAGCCATGCGCCCCGATGCGACTCCTGTCGGCCTAATGAACGGAGAAAAGCTCATTGCCCTGCTGGTGGAATACGAGATCGGTGTGAAGAAAAAATCGCTTGAGCTGCTAACGCTTTCGGAAGAGGGCTTGGGGCTGGATGCTTAAGCTAACTAATTGGTAGAAGAAGGAAAAGGGTGGCAGTGATGTGAAGATGACAAAGCAATCCCTTTTTCATTATAGAATGACCATTTTAGGGGGAAAAGATGGCCGACAAAAAAGTCGGGTACCGAATTCATGATTCTGAAGAGTTGATCCGTTTGTTTAGCAAATCCCCTTACCAGGGGCAGGCACCTGAAGATGCCAGGGCTATTTTCCTCGGTATTGATGCGAATTATTCAGAGGAAATATCCGGCCATCCCTTCTTTGAACGAATCGTCGAGTACCATGAGGATGGGGTCGGTTTTTGGAAGAGGCACGGCAGGCATCACCCTTTTCTGCTCGACAACTACCCGTTCAAAAGGAATACCGGCGGGGTTCCTTACCACCGAGCCTTTTCGGCCATGAAATTAACCTCCGAATATGCCCCTTACATCTCCTTTGTAGAGCTATTGGCTGTTCCAACTATTGGAACATCATCAAACCAGGAGAAGACCTTTTGGAAGTTGTTTGAACTTAATCCGGATCATGCCGGGTGGCTCGATAAAGTATTGAATGACGGTTCGAAACGGGTTGTGTTTTTGTCGGACAAAGTCATCCGGAGAATGAGGAAGATCAAAAAGAACCGAGGTGTTTTCTCCTGGATCCCTGAGGGTGATGCCCACGGCCTTCTTTGCAAGCTTGGAAACACAGAGATTCATAAGGTTTTTCATTTCTCTGACGGGCGGGTGCATAAACAGCTGCCCGAAATGAAAATACTGATCGACTCTGTGTGCCGAGATTTCTCTTAACATTTTTGGTTACTTATTCCCAACGCCCTTCAAACCGGTTGGCTGCGGTTCGAGTGTAACGGGCCGTATGCTTCGGATCCCGGTGACCTAAATAGTCCTGGATCAATCGCAGGTCATGCCCGTTGTTGGCCAGGTAATATCCGCAGCTGTGCCGCAGCATGTGCGGGGTGATGTGGCCCAAACCCGCGGCTTCTCCAGCGCGCCCTACGATGTAAATGACCGTATGGCGGCAAAGCTGACCTTGCCGCTCAGAAACAAACAACCAGGGCAATGCATCATTTCGGTTTTCCAGGTACTGCCTGATGAGTTTCAATTCCCGCCCCTCGATCGGCTGGTCGGTACTGAGTCCGCCTTTTATCCGCGCAACCCAAATCCGGCCCGTCTCCAGGTCCAGGTGGGAGAGCCTGGTTTGGCAAAGCTCCGTTTCTCTCAAACCGTGCCGATAAAGCATCATAATCAGCGCCTGGTCCCGTTCAGGATATCGGGTTTTCTTGGCTGCCTCCAAAAGCTGCTCCATTTCAGAGGGCGTCAGATAATTCCGTCCACGTTCGTGGGCATCGACCACTGCTTTTCTACCAGCAAATTTCCCTTTTTTTGAAGTCATTTTCTTCGCCTTTCTGCAAGTTGTTTGATTGCCGATTTCGATGTCGACAATAAACATCTAACAAAAGGCGGCTTTTGTTAAGTCTCCGTTTTTATTAGCTTGTTGCTGAAGAAAGTCCTCTATGGGACGTGCTTCAAAGTTGATCTGGTCGTGCCTCGGGGTAAAATGGTCCCATGTGCGGACGATTCACTCTCACCTTTTCTCCCGAAGACCTCGCCAACCTCCAGATCTATTTTCCCAATTCGGCCTTAAGGGGCGAGTCAAACCTAATTATTGGGGGAAAACTCCGGAATTGCACGCCGCATGAATTCGTCAAAAAGAGGGACGGTAAAGGCCATCTCACCATGGGAGGGACTGTAGATCATCCCTTTTTTTATAAGGTTTGCCCGGGTGGGCCCCATGCTGTGTATTTTTACCTTCAAAATGTCTGCGATGTCGCCGGTGCGGTGCGGTCCTGCCCCCAACTCCGCCATGGCACGCAGAAACCGTTTTTCACCGGGAGTGAGTCGATCAAAACGCACGCGAAAAAAGTTCTGATCTAAGCGAGCTACCACTTTCTCCGTGGCGTTTTGGATGGTAGCGAGTTCAATGGGAGACGAATCAGAAAGGTTCCAGGCCTGATACCCCCATTCCTGCAGGAAGTAGGGATACCCCTGGGTCAAACGGAATATTTCATTGAGAGCTTCTTTTTCGAAAACAACATCGGCTTTCTTCACAGGATCTTGCAGGGCCTTGACGACATCTGGCTTGGTTAGCGCTCCGATGTTTGGAAAGCTAAAAAGCCGTTCAGCGTAGGATTTCGATTCACCAGCCAATCCGGGGAGAATAGGGAGACCGGCCCCCAGCAGAACCAGTGGAAGTTGGCGCTGTTGCATCTTGTGCATAGCCATGATGAGTGCGCTCAGCTCCTTCTTTTTGAAATACTGGATCTCATCGATAAGAATGGCGACGCAGGCCCCTCGCTCTGCAGCGGCTTCCGCTACGGCAGCAAAAAGGCTGGGTAAATCGATCTCGAGGTCGCCGCTATCTGCGGCCCCCTTTTCCGGATCGATCTCCAGTCCAAATTCAAAATCGTCTACTTTGACCTTAATGCCTCCGATGAAGCTTTTCAGTACGGCCAGTCCCCGGCGCACTTTGTCCCCCGTACCGGCGAGTCGGTCCAACTCGTACAAAAGCCGACGCAAGTGAGGTACCAGCAGAATCCCCAATGACTTGTTTTCATGTGCCTCGAGAAGAATGGTGCGGTATTCATCCGCTTCAGCCATACGCTCCATTTCGTTAAGCAGTACCGTTTTCCCGACACCACGAAGCCCCGTTAGCAGGATGCTTTTCTCTGGCCGCTTCTGCTTGATCCGACCCAGCAATATACGGGTTTGTTCGAGAACTTCATCTCTTCCAACGAGCTCAGGAGGAGGCGCCCCTGCACCTGGCGAAAACGGGTTTTTAATAGGATCCATAAACTCACCTCGACATGATTTCTAGCAATTCATACTGACTTATAAGGTTGTATAGCATGTTTTCGCTATACATTGTTATAAATTTATAGAATTGCCTTCATTTCATGATGCCGGTCAAGGTCCCCCTCAACATCGAACCCGCTTTCTTCGACTCGGACCACCGGGAGCATTTGAATGAAAACCTACGGCCCTGCCCCCTCGAGCGACTTCGAAACCATAAGTTCTCGCACGATTCTCCCCTAGTGCCCGCGGCCTAAAGATCCCTATTTTACGACGTCGAAGCGTGGCCCCAGGCGGTTCCGTTGGGTCGTCAGTCCTCTGTCTGATAGACCAGGGGTTGGAAGATTAATCATCTTCATGCCCCCAAGCTCACTCAATTGTAAGTGAGACCTTTCATCAGACAGGGGGAAACCCCCGAAAACCAGGTGGGCCATTCTTATTTTGCAGTGAAAACAAGACATTGTCCCTTTAAACATTTTCTGCCCTTTAAATAATTCGGTACAACTTATCCAACGTCCTCTGCCTTGAAGGTTCACGCGGTTCGGGATAGATTGGCAACATCTTATTTTGGCTGAGCTTATCGGCGGCGTGGTGGTCCAAAAATAAATCCGTCCCCTTTTTCCTTTTTATCCTCTCTCCGAACTGCGGAAAAACAAGATCTGAAATGATCTGCCCTCTCCATCGACTGACAATTGCGGCATTGGGGCAAATGTTGACTTGATTTGTCATAAATGCTTGTTAGGGTGTAGGATACAAAGGCATCAATGAAACGATTCTCTATTCTTGCGGCCCCCTCCCTGGACCGGAAAGGAGTTTTTCGATGAACGTCAACGTAAAATGTTTTGCACAGTTGGGCAGGGATGAGATCTGTGATTACAAAAATAGCAAGCCTCAAGACCTCCCCCACGGGAAACAACTTGATTGTCCCTCCGGAGACGTTACTTCATGAAGGCGACAATGTTGCCCTAGCTCCGGCAACGGGAGGCATGTAACTCCATTCAAAGAACCAAACTGGGCAAAAAAATCGGCAAAAGGATCATCGCTCCAATTCTGTTTTACCATGGAGAGTCAGGCAGGTGCGGTGACCAACAATCAGTGTTTGGGTAGAAGACTTTTTCTACACATCTTCATTAGCTAGAAAACACGAAAGGCCCACGATAATTAATTTCGTGGGCCTTTCTGATATCGGGGTATTTTCCTGAATGCTGTTGGAAATTTTCTGCATACTGAAGATTGACCGGATATATTCCGATACCCTCTCATAGTAGATGCGGAGCAAAAGCCGCCTTCCATTAAATCAAAATGGATCAACTTCAGTTTTACAGATATGAACCTTTTCTTGAAAAAAATTCAGCCTATTTCGGGATTGAATTGTAAAAAAATTTAGTTTTAATGCTAATAATGGAAAAAAGTGACTGGCAAATCCTGAAGGAAATTACTTTCTTTTTCTCCAAGTGGAGGCCTATCGTGACTTTTTTAATTAAAACTTATTCGCGCTTTTGTTTAATTTCGCCTGGCCGGTCAGGGGCGAATGCGATATCAATGCCGTTGGCCCTACCGATATCAATGCAGGATCGGCCAATATCTACCTGGGTCCCGGCAACATAGCAGGGGTCATAGCAGGGGTCAGGCTTGACAAACAGACTTCACGTCCACCTTGCGCTTCAAGTAACGGACACCCCCCTGTAAATATTCGCCCTGGGGTCGGACCAAGTCAACCTGTCGATATGACATGAAATATGCTCAATATCAGGAGCTGAAACGACCTTACAAGCCCCTTTCCCGAGCAAAAATGGCAGGTTTAAGGCTTGAACTGATACGGCCAGAGCCAACCGGCATCACATCCCAGGATAAGTCTGGCACATTTCCCATCGGTGTCACAAATCAGCTGAATTTTAAATCAAAACTTTCAACAAAAGCCCCCTTTTGTTAAAAGTCAAAATGATTCCTTTTAGATCTATCTTTTCCGAGAGGGGTAATGCCCCCCGGGGAGCTGTAAAAAATGGCCAACCATTGATGAAGCGGGGCATCTATTCTCGGAACTTACTACATTTGAGACTTGATCTAATTCTGATATCCACTACTTACGGAGGGGGAAATTATTTTTGAATTGGGCAATGAACTACTGAAAAAATTAATCAGACCCGTTTTTTCAGATCTCGGTAAAAATTTTCATGCGGGCCGACCATAAGCAGGGTCAATGTGGCTTCATCAAACTGATACGCGATCAGAAAAAGTTGTTTCGTGATTTTACATTTATAAACATAAACATCCTGTAGGTCGCCTTTCTTTTGTTCTCCGGCTTCAGGATTCTCCAGGATCTCTCGAATTGCATTATCCAATTCTTTAATCTGGGTTTTATGGAGTCTCTTTTTGCTGTTGGCAAAGGTGCGGGTTTGTAAAACTTTCCGCATTATCCACCCTCGCCGAAAACGTATTCTTCAACCAGACCGGCATTCGCCTCTGCTTTGGCCAAGAGAATTTCCCGGAGCATAGAAAACGGAAGGTCCGGATTTTCTTCAGCAGCGCGACCAATGGAAGCCCAGTGTTCAACTTGGCCGGCCAGAGACCGATGCTCTGCTTTTGCCACGGCTTTAGCGGATTTAATCAACTCATCATTAATTCTTACTGCTTGCGCCATAGAACACCTCCTGCACATCATAATAATACAGAAGAGTGCATTATGCAATGGAACATCGCCCTTTTAATTTTGCCTATCTCAAGCTATTAATAAAACCGAAAATAGATGCGTTTTCATAGGTTCAGCGGAGATTTTTGGAGTGCTTAGGCGATTCAATGACTTGTGCTATGATTCGCCGGATCATTCACTAATTCAGGTTCTAATAAAAAAATCCGGTATGGTGAGCTTCAATTGAGCGGAAAACGAATTTTCATTACGGGTATAGCAGGTTTTTTAGGGAGTCATATTGCGGACAGGTGTCTGGCTGAAGGGTACAGGGTTTCGGGATGTGACAACCTGACGGGTGGCTACCTTGACAATGTTCCGAGTGGCGCTGTGTTTCATCAAATCGACTGCAATGATTTTGCGCCACTGGCCGCTTTGATGAAAGACGTCGATATTGTCTACCATTGCGCTGCCACAGCCTATGAAGGCCTCTCCGTATTCAGCCCACATCTGGTCACTCGGAACGTTGTAACGGCGACTAGCGGAGTTGTTTCCGCTGCAGCGGCCGGAGGAGTCAAGCGCTTCGTTCTCTGTTCGTCCATGGCCAGGTACGGCACAAATGAGGTTCCGTTTACCGAGGATATGGTGCCGGCTCCTCAGGATCCCTACGGCATCGCCAAATGGAGTGCGGAACGGCTGCTTGCCAATATTGCCGAAACCCACGGTATGGAGTGGGTGGTGGCGGTTCCGCACAATATCATTGGGCCTCGGCAGCGGTACGACGATCCTTATCGCAACGTGGCCGGCATTTTCATCAATCTGATGTTGCAAGGACGCCAACCCTATATATACGGGGACGGCAATCAGAGGCGCTGTTTCAGTTTTGTCTCCGATGTGGTGGATCCGCTTCTGCGTATGGCCACAGACGACCGCTGTGCTCAGGAGGTCATCAATATCGGTCCCGACGATGAGTTTGTTTCCATCAACGAGCTTGCAGCCACTATCGCCCGGCTACTCGATTTTGATCTGAAGCCGAACCGAATCGATAGCCGCCCCCAGGAGGTTTACTTTGCCAACTGCTGCGCCGACAAGGCCCGGCGACTGCTTGATTACCAGCCAAAGGTGAAACTCGAAGAGGGATTGGCCGTTATGATCGACTGGATAAAATCTCGCGGACCCCGCCCTTTTTTACACAATGTGGAGTTGGAAATAGACGGACCGCACGCGCCGAAGACCTGGTCGAAGAAGATATTGTGACACGACTGCTCCATAACGAAACGGATGGTGTGGGGCTCACACAAAAGGCCGCCACTCTTTTGGCGGAGGCCACGGCATTGGAGGGAACGCTGCATCTGCCCGGAGTGCGCGATGACTATCGATGTCGGCTGGAGCATGTTGTTTTGTTGGCCACAAGGGCGCTGGGCAACAGGGTGGAAAGCCGAGAGGTTGCGTTGCTCCAGTGGGTGTTGGTACGGGCTCAGTCGGCTCGGGCAGAGGATGCGCGCTATGGTGCTGGGCAGCTCTCGCGCGGATCTCAGCGGGCGCCCACATTGGAAGATTGCGATGACGGCTGGCAGCGAGTAGAGCAGATCGTTTGCAATGCGGAGGGGGCGGCATTGGAGGCCGCACGTTTTGCCCAAGCACTGGATACGGCCAAAGCGAGAGAGATTGCTTACAGAGCTGAACTTTCCGGAAAAGCCGCCAGGAAAATCGTAACAGAGCGGAACCGCGCGTACACTTTCCACGCCGATCCCGGCTTTTCGTTTGGCGAAGGGAGGATCCCTTCGCCCATATCGGCCTCGTCCGGCGAGCCCCAAGCACCTCACTCATATCATCGCTGAGGCTTTTCACGCCGACGCGCTAGGAGCACAGTGCACCCTTCGCGCAGCGTTCCTGGGAGACGAACCGTCATCGGCCTCCTTAAGCTCGTGGATCGATGGCAATGTCGGAGGGAATCCCAAACAGAAGGTGCTGCTTTGGGTACGAACGGGTGACCACGATATCGAGCGCAATACCTGTTTCGATGAGTTGCGTCAGCTTTCTGAACTGGTATTGAATGCCGGGCTCACACCCATTTATTTTGGCGATGCCGTTCCCGCAGACCTTGTGCCGACAAGCGGAGCGGACCTGACCCTTTGCTGGAAAGAGCCGCTCTTCCAGGGGCCGGACATGCGCCGAGCTCAACTGCAGCTGTTTGAAGAATTGAGGTACCGTCACGGCCTGGTGGGCCAGATTGGTGTCACCACTGCCGGCATGGACGGACCGGCGCTTATGGGATTGCCCACCCTTTATCTCACACAAGAAAGCAACGTCCGACTGGGCAAGTGGGTGGGGGCAGTCCCGGGATATCAAGAAGTCGTGCGGACGCCGGGCTATTTCGAAATCATTCGCACCACCCTGCATCAGTGGCAGCAGTGCCCCCCCGGGGCTTGCTGGCCAACCCGGAGCAGGCCGGGCTGCTGATGGAGGCTTCCGCCAAGGATGTCGCCACCCCATATT
>CALZIZ010000164.1 GCA_945787465.1 uncultured Desulfuromonadales bacterium | reverse complement strand
GTAATGACTGCAGCAGTCAAAGCTTCAATACGAAAGCGTTCGATATCCGTGACAAGCTTAACCAGCATTGGAAAGGCAAAGTAGAGAAACATGGCCTGAACAATTATCGGGGTGCCGCGTATCGTCTCGACATAGCCGCCGGATATGTACCTGATCAGAACACTGATCGGCATGAAGATTCCGTGTGGCTTTTCCCCAAGGGCTTCTGTCCCGGCAATGCGACCCAGCCCAGCTAAAACACCAAAGACCATGCCACCGATAATCCCCAGGATGGTTATGATCCAGGTCAATTTGGCCCCTGCAAGAAGAGCAGGAATTGATTCGGCAATAACTGAAAATTCAAAATCCATACGTTGTCTCGTCAGTAAAGGCTGGTGACGGGTGTCCATCTGAATCCTTCGGATGGCACTCGTTGGATGACCGACCGGAAACGCGAAGTTTTTCATCGGGAAAAGGCAATCACGACCTTGCCCGAAGCCGTACGTCGCACAAGCAAGGCCGCCGGATTACGCCGCCACGGCGGAAAAGGGCCGTTACCGGACGAAAACGAACTTGCGGTGGTTCTCAAAAACTCAGAATCCCTTCTACACACGCTCGTGCAGAAGGGATTCTGAGTGCATACTCTTGTTCTGCATTAAATTCGCCGCAGGTCAGTTTGCATTTCCCCTCAGACTATTCAGGGTCTGCATCAAACCATTTTCTGTAAAGATCAGCGTAAGCGCCATCCTCCATCATCTCGAGAAGAGCAACGTTTACTTTGTCACGCAAGGCACTTCCCTGCGGAAAGGCAATCCCGTACTGGGCTGCCTTGACATCAGGGCCGACCGCCTTGACCTTGCCCATGCCGGCGGTTTTGATGTAATAGAGAACATTCGGGGTGTCGTGCATGGCAGCATCGGCACCGCCCGTTGCAACCTCAAGATAAGCCTGATCAATATTCGGGAACTTGACGACTTTCTTCGCTCCGAGAGTTTCCACATACTCAACCGTTGCGGTTCCGAGTTTTACTGCAACGACTTTGCCTTTCAGGTCAGCAGGAGATTTGATGTCATTGTTTTTTTCCTGAACCATGACCTTCAGGCCAGCTCTGAAATAGGGGTGTGAGAAGTCGATTTTCTTTTCCCGGGAAGATTTGATAAAAATCGCTGCCAGAGCCACATCAAGATTGCCGGTTGTCAAACCGGGGATCAGGCCATTGAAATCCATCGGCCGCAACTCATATTCAGCACCGATACGTTTTGCAATTTCTGCCCATAGATCAATATCAAACCCTGTGTATTTGCCATCCTTACCTTTGTATTCAAAAGGCACGAAAGCCGTGTCTACACCGACATACAGCTTGTCGGCAAAAGCAGCTCCGGACGTAAAAACCATCAAGCTCGCAAGAATTAAAACAGCCAGTCTTTTCATGATGTTGCCTCCTTTTCAGTGTGGATTCCACACCCAACCCAAATACAGAACAATGAAAATTTGCTGATTCAGGGGGGCCTGATTTTTTTCTCCCTCGACGATAGCTGACATTAAAAAATCCTATTTACCGGAACATAAAAATTAATCACAGTCAAGGATTTATGTGTTCTCATGTAAATAGCCACCCCTGTAGCGATCAGGCCGAATGAAAACGAATGATGCCTTCGAACTATAAAATGATCCAAAGGGGACCCTACCCCGGACCTTGTGCATTAATTCAACCTGTCTATTTTTCGCAGAACACTCGGTTTTGAGAAATTTTGAAAAAACGCAAGTATAATTCTACTTGTTGCCAACTGACATTCTAATAAGGATACGGCTTCCACTTTAATCGCCAACCCAGTTGAGTTAACCGGAACCGGGCAACCCCAGTGTGTTAAAAAATACCCGATTAACCTTCGGGTGAACCTCAGAGTTCTGGTATCCCAATATTCAGGCCAAGCACCTAACTTTTCCCCCACCGAATTATACTGATCCAGGTTTACAAAAAAAGGAGTCATTCATGCCCAAAACGATCCTGA
Organism: uncultured Desulfuromonadales bacterium; assembly: GCA_945787465.1. Taxonomy (GTDB): domain Bacteria; phylum Desulfobacterota; class Desulfuromonadia; order Desulfuromonadales; family Trichloromonadaceae; genus CALZIZ01. The sequence goes on along the minus strand of CALZIZ010000164.1, from coordinate 5,832 downwards.
TCACCGGCGCGACCTCCGGCTTCGGCTCGGCCTGCGCCAGACGTTTCGCTGCAGAAGGCTGGAAGCTGGTGCTGACCGGCCGGCGTAAAGACCGGCTTGAGGCTTTGCAGGCAGAGTTGGGCAGGGCCGTCGTGGCTATCAGGGCACTAGATGTGCGGGAGCGCGAAGCGGTGGAGAAAGGTTTTCAGGACCTTCCCCAGATCGATGTCCTGCTCAATAACGCGGGCCTTGCCCTCGGCATGGAACCCGCCTGGCAGGCCAATCTGGACGATTGGGAGACAATGGTCGACACTAACGTCAAGGGACTCATGTACTGCACCCGGGCGCTGCTGCCGAACATGGTCGAGCGCAACCAGGGGCACATTATCAATATCGGCTCGACGGCAGGCAACTGGCCTTACCCCGGCGGCAACGTCTACGGCGGAACCAAGGCCTTTGTTCAGCAATTTTCCCGCAACCTCCTGGCCGACCTGCTCGGAACCCGGGTGCGGGTGACCAACCTCGAACCGGGCATGGCCAAAAGCGAATTCTCCGATGTCCGCTTCAAGGGAGACACCAAGCGGGCCGCTCAGGTCTATTCGGGCACCGAGCCGCTGCTGCCTGAGGATATCGCCGAGATCGTCTTTTTCGTAACAAGTCTTCCGCCCCACGTCAATGTCACGACCATGGAGATCATGCCGAGCCACCAGAGCTGGGGAGGACTAGCAGTTCACCGCGAAGCATGAGGGATTCAGCCCCAATGGCGAGTCACACTTCGCTCCGAGAAGCTCTACCCTCAGCGACCTCCCAATTTCAGTAAAACGATTTTACGCACAAGTCAGGCCTTTGACTTGGAAATCGGTCTGGGCTACATTTGTGGGGTTATTTTTAGGATACCCCTGGATTAAACCGGTTGAACAACTCATTTTTCAGACACTGAAGGGGCTCTTTATGTCCTTTAATCCCGTGCTTGTCGTTGCGAAAGTAGAAAAACCGCAGTGGTACCAAGCCACCGCGAAGTACGCCCAACGTGATACCCCCACCGCACTTCGGCAACTGCTCACCACCCTCTTGCCGTATCTCCTTCTGCTGGCCCTTATGGCCCAGACCGTTCGCTACGGCTACCCTTACGGGATCACCCTTGCCCTTGGCGTTGCCGCGGCCGCCTTGTTGACTCGCATTTTCATCCTTTTCCACGATTGTACTCATGGCTCGTTCCTCCCTTCGCCCCGCTGGAACAGGAACGTGGGATATCTCTGCGGCATCCTCACCTTCACCGCGTTTCACGACTGGCGGCGCAGTCACGCTGGACACCACATCACTGCCGGAGACCTGGACCGCCGAGGCATGGGGGATATTACGACCATGACCGTCGAGGAATACCTGGCTGCGCCGCCGTTGCAACGTTTCTCTTACCGGCTGTACCGTCATCCCCTCATCCTGCTCGGCGTCGGCCCCCTCTATTATTTCCTGCTGCGCAACCGCTATCCGTCACCCGGGGCGAAGAAAATGGATTTTATCAGCGTGGTGATCACCAACCTGGCGATTGCCGGCATTATCGTTGCGGCCAGTCTGACGGTCGGCTTAAAAACCTATCTCCTTGTCCAGTTGCCGGTTCTGATGATGGCCGCAACGGCCGGCGTCTGGCTGTTTTACAACCAGCATCAGTTTGAGGGGGTCTACTGGGCACGCCACGACACGTGGGACCCATGGCGGGTCGCTATGGAAGGTGCTTCGTATTATCAGTTACCAAAACTCCTTGAGTGGGTTACGGGCAACATCGGCTTTCATCACGTCCACCATACACGCCCCGGCATTCCGAACTACCGTCTGCAAGAGTGCTACGAGGCAATACCGGAGTTGCAGGCGGTCAAACCGCTTACCATTCGAAAGAGCATGGGGTCCCTGCAGTTGAACCTGTATGATGAGCGCCAGCGCAAGTTGGTCAGCTTCCGGTCGGTGAAGTGAGTCCGCTCGAGTTTACTAGACATCCTTGACCCATCTGGGGTCTGGTGAAATACGACATAAACGACACCAAAAATGGCCCGTCCGGCAAAGGATCGGGCCATTCGTTTTTTGGGGGTCTCCGAATCGACCCGAGAGGGGCGAAATTCTCAGAATGCAGGGGTTTTGGGAATCGTAGAAAAATAGTAGTCGAGAATGACAATCCCAGTTGGCCTTGGCTGACAGGTAAATTTTGTGACGCAACAAATAAGACGGCCCTACCAATTCTGGCGGGGCCGTTTTGTTGTGTTACTGCTTTTCCAAATTACAGGAGTGTCTAGAATTCAGGTGGTGATTCACAATGCAATATAAGGGAATAACAGCACAATCACGGTAAGAATTATCGTGGAAACCAAAATTACCAGAAGAACCCTCTCCCACATCGTTCTCTGGGTGCCCCTGATTCCGATGCACCGCAATTCTTTTCAGCGTCAACTTGAAAAGTTGTTATGTGTTGAGACTGGTTTCATCACCTTGGCGACAAAGGGAGAAGTCATGGCGCGGACCAACGCGCTGTAGTTCAGTTGGAACGTCACTTCTGCGCCGACAGAAAGAGCATCGTTATCAGACTCCACGACAAGGTGGTCACTACTGGCCCCCAGAACCTCGATTCCGGCAGGCGATAGCAGACCGCACGGGTCGACATCCTGCTGCCCGACAGCAAGGATGGTTTGCGTGACCTGGCCCCGATCTGTAACTGGTGGCGCCTCCCCGAAAGCAGTTTGGGCGATTTTGCCTGTTGGCTGTGATGGCTTGACCTTCGATTCGATCACCTCGGCAATGAGCGTGATAGCATCAGTGTGCAGTCCATCAATCGGTTGTCGATGGAGTGTTTCGCGTCCGAGCAGGATCGATTCACCCAGTCGAAGATCGTTGACCCGCCCAATCGTTGCCCCACTTAAGGCCCAATGAAGGTTGGCAGAGTTCCCACCCGATACGATGTCTACCGCCAGGCCCAATGTCGCCTCGATAGAGTCAGCGAGCTCGGATAGCACAGCCATGTTCCTAATATCAGGTGACACCCCGCTTCGGCAGGCGAGATTGGTACCGATCCCTTTAAACACGAGATTCGGCAAGTTAAGCGTTTCACGTACGCTGTCTATCAGGTCATCGGGCATGATGCCTTCGCGAAGGTCTCCCAGTTCGACCATGAGTACGACCCCGTGCGTACGGTGTGCCTTTTGTGCTTCGAGCGAGAGCCTTCTGATGACCTCGATTTCGGTATTGAAGCTTAAATCGGCATGCATGACGACCCGTTTCGCCTGGCTAAGCATCGGAGAACGAATCAGTGTCATCGATGCAGGAACCTGCGCAAGACGCATTGCTTCGATATTTTCGATGCGAGAGTCGCCCAGAGCACTCACGCCTGCCCGCAGCAGCGTGGCTGAAATCTCAGCTGATCCCAGTGTCACCTTGGTGACACCGGTTACCGAGATGCCTCGACTGGCCAGACGTTCAACCAGTGTGCAGGCGTTATGGTGAATTTTGCCGAGGTCGATCTCCAACCGCGGGGCGGGCATCATGCGCTGGCGATCAGCTTACCCTGGAGTTCCGGGAAGGCAGCAAGAACCATTTCGACCAGGCGCTCTGGCGAACGGGTCAGAGCATCGGTGGTCGGGATACCGAGTTCATGCTCATATTGGGTGATTGCCGCACTCACCTCGGTGTCACTCATGTCCTCATGGTTGATCGTCAGCCCGATGATTCTTGTATCTGCGAAGGTCTCGATAAGATTGATTTCAGTGGCCGGTGTCGGCATCTCCATTCCTTCAAAGTCGCAGCGCTTGCTTCGCCGCGGGGCATGCTGCAACACAACGCCGTTGGGGCAACTGCCTCGGAGGATAAAGGACGAGGATGAGAAGGCGGGGTGACTCAGTGCCCCTTGCCCTTCGACGATGATGACATCGGGGTTTTCATTTTCGAACGCTTTGACAATGGTTGCTTCCAACTCGCCTGCGCAGAATTGTGACGGGACCGCATCGAGCGCCACGCCGTAGCGCGCGCCCTGGATCAAACCGGTTTGGCCGGTACCGACCATCACCGTCTTTATGCCGGATTCATTGAGGGCGCTGGTTATTATGTTGGCTGTGGTGCGTTTGCCGATAGCGCAGTCGGTACCGAGTACGGCGATAACCGGGCAGGTAACCTCGGCGATCCGACCACTGAACATGTGCAAGTCCTTCTTGTCTCGGGGCTTTCGTACGTCGAGGATCTCCACCTTGCTCGCGACGCATGCTGCGGCAAAGACCGGATCATCGTTCAGAAATTCATGGAGACCGTTGACGATGTTCATCCCATGACTCATGGCCTCAAGGACGAGACCGCGTTCGTGCTTCGATAACATGCCACTCGATGGGGCCATCCCGAAAATGAAGAAATCGGGCACAGAGCCGGCCTGTGCCAGCGAGTCAGCGAGATCGCGACAGATGGGAATAGCGTTGGGTTTGTTGTCGAGCACCATGCCGGTATCAAGGCCAGCTTTTTCACTATCGATAACCGAAAGGATTTCGTATTTCTCTGAGCGCCTGATCAGCCCGTTGGCAGTTTTGCCGTCAATAGCACCAAAGTTGGCTTCACAATAGACGATTGCGGTGGCGACTCGTTTCTTATCTCCAGCGAATAGAGACGGCACGGACATCGCTATATTGTTTTTGGCAACAGGGTTGTGAGTGGTTTCGGACGCGGTCGAAGACAGGGAGGGCGGGATAATGAACATAGATACTCCTATGAGTACAAGTCTCAGAGGAGGCGACGGGATCGTGCCGACCAGGATTGGCCGATTGTCAACGAGAAGTCCCAACTAAGGTGGGCTGCTGTGGGAAGGAGTTCCCACAGGTGAAATCAACTTGTCAGTCTAACACAACGCGCCAAAAACTGTTAGTTAAAAACTGAGGGGACTCCATTTAAGGGCCATGGCTTGTGTGATCGGCACCCCTAGGAGGCTGTCGGGCTTAACATGAACCTACTGCGAAACCGGCTGATCGGCCGAGACATTTCGGACGATCGTAAACTTTTGCGTTACCAAGTTTCTCCAAAAGTCGGGTGCATTGTTTTCGGCTTTGGCTACCGGTCATGTCCCCTTGGATATCGCCGTGTTCACCCAGGATAACTCCGGGACCAAGAAGAAAGGCGTTTCGCGCACGTTTCGCGCACGTACCAAGGGTTTGACGGATTTGCCCCGATTGCCGCCTATCTGGCCCTGGAGGGGTGGCTTCTGGAGATCGAACATCGCGAAGGCTCCCAGCACAGCCAGAAGAACTTTATTCCGTTTCTCGCCCGGGTTCTTCACAAAACGCTGGCATTGACTGCCGCGCCGCTCTTGGTGTTCTCGATTCGGCCCACGACGCCTGGGAAACTCGTATCGAACTCGCCGGGCATAAGCGGGTGGATTACATCCTGAAATGGAATCCCCGAGGGCACAACAAAAGCCTTTGGCATTGACGGGCCTTCGCCGAAGGAAAGATCAGGCCACAGGGGTCACATCTTAATTTTTAAGTTTTTGGAAAAGTTAAACCATTAAAATTATTTTCAGGTTCAGCTTGGCACCCAATATTTAATTTTTAAGATGTGACCCTTTTCACTTAAAGATGTGACCCTTTTCACTTATTCTTCGCCGCACGTATGATCGAGACCGGAAGGCGGTTGAGGCTCCGTTTTAGCCAACATAGTGGGCTGTCTTTCGACTCGCTTGCAAGGCTCTACCAACGACTGGCCTACGGTTAGACGGTCGGTTTTACACAATCGAGGCAGCCCCCCGGGCATCACCAGTGCTCAAGGCCGAGCTCGCCCTGAAATAGGCCAAAGGGCGGCAAATGCGGTCATTCAGTCAAAGAGCGGAGGTTGAAGGGG
>CALZIZ010000163.1 GCA_945787465.1 uncultured Desulfuromonadales bacterium | reverse complement strand
TTAAAAATCCCAGAACGCGTCGATTTCTTCGTCGGAGAAATCCCAGACCGCATTGTGCGGCGCGACCGGGTCGGTGTTGAAGAATTCGGGCAGCCGATCATCCTTGTTGGTGAAACCTGCGGCCTGGTTGAAGGCACGCTCGGTTTTAAGAACCGACTTTCCAAGTTCGGTCACGTCGTCGCCGGTCAGGCTGATGCCGAAGCGGGCGTTGATCATGTCGATCAGGGCCGGCAGGCACTCGGGAATGTCGAGGGCCGGGAAGGCGACAAAGATGCACATGCCCGTCGAATCGACAGCAGCGGTAGCGATCTGCAGGTTACGGGAAAGCTCGACCTGGCCGTCCTTCTTCAGGGGATCGACGCAACCGCCGACGTTCAGGATGTTGGTCGCAATGGTGTAGCCGGCGGTGTGGTCTGCGCCCATGGTGCTGGTCGCGTAAGTGATACCGATACCCTTGACGCTGCGGGGGTCGTAGGCGGGAATCCCCTGGTTCTTGACCACCGGAACACGGGTAACGCCATAGGTCTTGCCGACGCTGCCGGCGCCGCCGCCGAGAACTCGGCCCAGCGGGGTGCACTTGCCGATTTCATCGGTAAGCATGCGAATCACGCCCTTGCCGTCGCCAAAAGGCAGGATGCCTGCTTCCATGGCAACGCCGAACATAACCGCGGTCTCAATGGAGTCGACCCCGATATCATCCATGATGTTATCGGCCTCGGCGATGTCATCGAGGTTATCGATACAGCAGTTGGCCCCCAACCCCCAGATGGTCTCGTACTCGAAACCGGAGGTGCGGTAGTTGCCGTCCTTGTCGTTGTAGACCTGCGAGCACTGGATGATGCAGCCGGCGTGGCAGCCGTGCTTGGGCTTGCCACCCCGGGCCACTATGGTGTCATGCATGGTCTCGCCGGAGATGTTGTCGTGGGCTTCGAACTGGCCGTAGGTGAAGTTGCGGGTCGGCAGGCCACCCGCCTCGTTCAGGACGTTAACCAGCACGTTGGTGCCGTAGGTCGGCAGGCCCTCTCCCGAGACCGGGTGATCGAGCAACGCCTTGGCGAAGGCGCGGGCCGCGGGCTTGAACTTTTCGGGATCGGCGACGGTAACGCCGGGGGCGCCTGCCGCGTCGACGGTGATGTACTTGAGCTTCTTCGAGCCCATGACCGCACCCATGCCGCCGCGGCCGTGACTGCGGATCTTGCTGTCGGGGTCCTTGACCGAGATATTGGCGGCGGTCATCTTCGCCTCGCCGGCCTGGCCGATGGTCATCACGCCGACCTTCTTGTCGAACTTCGCCTCGAGGGCCTCGATGACGGCGAAGTTGCCCTTGCCAACCAGTTCGGTCTCTTCGGCGATGGTCACCCCGTCGACGGTGACATTGAGGCTATAGAACTTGTCTTCCTTCGGCTGGCCCTCGATGATCAGAGCTTTGATACCCATGCGGGCGAACTGCTGGGCGGTGGTCCCGCCGGCGTTGCTCTCCTTGATGGTGCCGGTCAGAGGGCTCTTGGCGCCGCAGGACATGCGGCCGGAGTTTGCGGCCGCGGTACCGGAGAGAAGACCGGGGGCGAAGACGAGCTTGTTGTTGGGACCCAGGGGATGGCAGGTGGGTACGACTTCGCTGGCAACAATTGAAGAGGTCAGGGCGCGGCCGCCGAGGCCGGCCCACGCTACCGGAACGTCTTCAACCCTGGTGGTCAGGTCGGTCATATTTACGCGGAAAATCTTGTCCATCTTTCACGACTCCCTTTCTTTGTCTGATTTCAATAAGCAGAGAAATCTCCTTTCCGAAAGGGAGGCTCCGCCGTTTCCAGCGAAACCCGTTGGCCTTTGACCATAAGGGGCAAACCTCTTAGGCGGCAAGGCTCGGAGATCAGGGTCTGACTGCTAAACAATTAAGTCAGCCAGGGTGCTTGAAAAATACGAAGGGAGGGGACAGAGCCCCTCCCTTCCGGGTATCCAAAAAAGGCGCTCAGTTACATGGCAGCCTTGTAGATGCCGATGACCTGGTCGAGGTTGGCCAGGCGGGGGTTGGTCAACATGCAGGCGTCCTTCTGAGCGTTTTCTGCCATGACCTTGAGGTCCTCTTCCTTGACGCTAAGGTCGGTGAGGCCTGCGGGGATGCCGATGTCGGAGGAGAGCTTGCGGATGGCGGCGATACCGACGGCGGCAGCTTCGACGTCGGAAAGACCGTCAACGTTTTCACCCATGGCAACGGCGATATCCGCGAAACGCTTGGGATTAGCGATCATGTTGAACTCGCAGACCGAGGGCAGCAGAATGGCGTTGCAGACGCCGTGGGGCAGGTTGTAGAAACCGCCGAGCTGATGAGCCATGGAGTGAACGTAGCCGAGGCTGGCGTTGTTGAACGCCATGCCGGCAAGGTACTCGGCATAAGCCATCTTGTCGCGGGCTTCGAGGTTCTGACCGTTGGCCACTGCGGGTCTCAGGTACTCTGCGATCAGCTCGATGGCCTTGATCGCGCAGGCGTCGGTGATCGGGGTGGCGATGGTCGAAACATAGGCCTCGACGGCGTGGGTCAGGGCGTCCATGCCGGTCGCGGCGGTCAGGGGAGCCGGCTTGCCGACCATCAGAACGGGATCGTTGATAGCCACATTGGGGGTACAGCGCCAGTCGACGATGGCCATCTTCACCTTGGTGTCGGTGTTGGTGATGATGCAGAAACGGGTCATCTCGCTTGCGGTGCCGGCGGTGGTGTTGATGGCGACGAAGGGAGGCATAGCCTTGGTGGTCTTGTTGACGCCTTCGAGATCGCGGACATGGCCACCGTTGGTGGCGACCATGGCAATGCCTTTGGCGCAGTCGTGAGAGCTGCCGCCACCGAGGGAGATGATGGTGTCGCAGTTGTTCTCCTGGTACATCTTCAGACCGTCATGCACGTTGACATCGGTGGGGTTCGGCTCGGCACCGTCGAAGATCACGACGCTGACGCCTGCAGCCTCGACCTGCTCCTTGATCTTATCAGCCATGCCCATGGCCGAGATCCCCTTGTCGGTCACCAGCAGCGCCTTGGTGCCGCCGAGGGCCTTGACCTGGTCTCCGGTTTCCTTGGAGCAGCCGACGCCCATGAGGGACACAGTAGGGATGAAAAAGCCGAAAGTCTGATCTGCTAAAGCCATTGGTTCTCTCCTTGTTCTTTTGGTGGTTGGTTCTCACGACCCCAAAAGCCGTCCTGGTCGACCTGGAACAGGACAAGCCTCTTTCGGGAACTCAAATCAATAAAACGATGGTTGAGCCTATAGCAACAGGGATGCCATAATGTAAACACAATTGTAAGACACCGAAACAACTGACTTATTCCGTAAACACCATACGCACCCCTTCGCTCTCCCACCCAGGAAGGAATGCTCCACAGTGGCTCGGCTTGTTCCATTTAGTTGCAGCCTGTTCCAACTTCTCTCACCCTCCCGGTTGCCCCCAAATGCTTCAGTATCATGATTTTTCGCCTACCCACCTGTCCCAAAACTCCCCACCTGCCCCTTTTCGAGACAGTCGGCACCATTCTGGAACACACAACCTGTAGCAAAAAGTCACACCTGAATACCAACGACCCACTTTTACGCCTAATAATAGGCCTACGACAACAGCCCTAAGACGGAAATCAAATTATTTAAAACGCAATTTTCATCGCTATACAAGCACCTTGGCCAGACCCGACGAATGGGTATAGTCGTTTCCCAGTACATTTGCGCACAGGATTTGCATCAATAAATCTGATACTCTCCGAGCCTCACTGCCTAAAAGGAAATAATCCTCAAGGGGTGCGGCCAACGGGTTCTGCTGGAAACGGCAGGGCCTCCCTTTTGGAAAGGAGACCTTGGGGCATCGGCAACACATCAGATGCATCTAATGGGGCTCTTCCAACAGGAAGGGCCCCTTTTATTTAGGCTCCTCCTTTGGGATTCATGCAATTATCTCGAGCGCCACGTGGGCAAAAAGCAAGGTGCTTTTCTGCCAAAAGGCGCGATTTCAATGCACAGAGGAGCTAAAACGTGAACAAGAAAATGTTATGGATGGTGCTGCTTGCAGCGACGCTGCTCGGATTTGAGGCCCAGGCCGAAGCCAAGAGCCTTGAAGAGATCCTCATGGAGAAAGGCGTGATCACCGAGGCCGACTACAGGGAGGCAACCAAAAAAAATCACCTGGCCTATTACAAACCCGGTAAAGGGATCACCGTTGAAAGTCAGGACGGCAACTACAGTGCAAACCTCGGCAGCCGCCTGCAGGTTCTCTACGCCTACACGGACAACGATGACAGCACTAAGGACGACACCAGCGACTTCAAGGTCAATCGCATGAAGCTCTGGCTCTCGGGTCACGTCTTCACCCCTAAGCTGAAGTACAAATTCCAGCAGGGCTGGGGCAAGGGCAAGACCAAGACCGAAGACGCCTTTTTCAGCTACAAGTTCGCAACTCCGCTGACCCTCAAGGCCGGCCAGTTCAAGCCGGGCCAGGCCCGCCAGGAGCTGACCTCCTCGGCCAAGCAGTTGTTCGTCGAACGCTCTTTGGCCAATGACACTTTCAACCTCGGCCGCGACATCGGTATCCAGGCCTCCGGTTCCTGCGCAAAGCACATGGTCGAATACCGCCTCGGTTTTTTCAACGGCAACGGACCCAATATCTCCAACCCCGACAACCACCACATGGTCGCCGGGCGCCTCGACTTCAACCCCCTGGGAAAGTTCAGCATGGAAGGCCCCTCCTTCTCCGAAAAGAAGCCGCTGCTGAACATCGGCCTCTCTTATGCTTACAACAAGGTCTCGGCCAACGACGTCGGCAGCGACTTTGACACAGACAACGACGTGCTCGATAAGGCCCTGAATCTCGATGCCCTTGACGCGGCTGCCTTTTCGGCGGCCTACGGCGACGACCTCGAGGCCCAGCTCTACACCGCCAACGTGCACTTCAAGGTGGCCGGGCTGAGCCTGGGCGGCGAATACTACATGATGAATGCCGACCCCGATCAGGGCGGCGACTGGGATGCCGACGGCTACTACCTGCAGGCCGGCTACCAGGTCATCCCCAACACCCTCGAGGTGGCAGCGCGTTTCTCGGCCATCGACTCCGACTCCTCGGACGCAACGACCACCGTCTCCGAAGAGTTCGACAAGGCAGAGACCCAGCTCGGCGTCAACTACTACTTCAAGAAGCACAACGCCAAGCTCCAGGCCGACTACACCGTGGTCGAAGACGACCTGAATGCAGACGGCGACGACCAGATCTTCCGCCTTCTGGCCCAGGTGATTTTCTAATTCGATCAGGCCGCTTAATGTAGGTCGGCCACTGGCCGACGGCTTCCAGTTTTGCTCGCAAAATGTTTATTCAGGTTTATTGAATTAGCATTATGGATACGACTCTGAATGCTGTCGGGCAGTGCCCGACCTACAGGATCAAAAACCTTGTTATTCCGAAGGAAAAGCAGATGAAATCGTTTCGCCTTTATTTTCTGATATTTGCTGCACTCATGGCCCTCTGCTCAACCGCCTCGGCCGAAACCCGGCTGCGTATGGCCACCACCACCTCGACAGAAAACTCCGGCCTGCTCAAGGTGTTGCTACCGCCCTTTGAAAAGCAGCACGACTGCAAGGTCGACGTGATCGCCGTCGGCACCGGAAAGGCCCTCAAGCTCGGCATGGCCGGGGATGTCGACCTGGTTCTGGTGCACGCCCGCAAAAAGGAAGACGCCTTTGTTTCTGAGGGCTACGGGATCAACCGCAAAGACGTGATGTATAATGACTTTGTGATCCTCGGTCCCGCCGCAGACCCGGCCGGTATCGCTGGACTCACCGATGCCGCCGAGGCGCTGAAAAAGATCGCCGCCGCCAAGGCGACCTTCGTCTCCCGCGGCGACCAGTCCGGCACCCACACCAAGGAAAGAGAGCTGTGGCAGGCCGCGGGCATTGAGCCTGCAGGGGACTGGTACCTCGAGGCCGGTCGCGGCATGGGCGAGGTCATCAACATGGCTGGCGAACGTCAGGGCTATACCCTCTCGGACCGGGGGACCTACATCGCCTACCAGGACAAGACCGACCTGAAGGTGCAGACCGATGGCGACAAGCGGCTGTTCAACCCCTACGGGGTGATTCCCGTCAACCCGGCGAAACATCCCCACGCCAAGTTTGAACTGGCCACCGCCTTCGCCGATTACCTGACCGGCGAACAGGGCCAGCAGATCATCGCCGGTTACCAGAAAAACGGCCAGAACCTGTTTTTTATTTATCAGAATTTAGCCGGGAAATAAATTGAGGCCATACAAGGCACCAAGGCACCAAGGAGACCTTAGACCAAATGCCAAACCTGGATTCCCGCCTGCGCGGGAATGACGGAAGGGCTAATTGTGAGGTGAGGCAGGCCCCACCAACTTTAATCCGTTCGGCCTGAGCCTGTCGAAGGCCTTGGGAACGTCTGGGAACCGATGCTTCGACAGGCTCAGCATGAACGGCAGATGGGTAGGGTGGGGCCACCTTAGTCCGTTCGGCCTGAGCCTGTCGAAGGCCTTGGAGACGTCTGGTGAACCGATGCTTCGACAGGCTCAGCATGAACGGCCGACAGGCTCAGCATGAACGGCCGACAGAATAGTTTTCCCTGGTTTTGGTGTCTTGGTGTCTTGGTGCCTCGCTTAAGAGCGCCTACTTTTGGTGGTGGCTAAACTCAGGTTTTTCAAAGATTTTATTATCCGACTGAAAGCAAACCGAACCTTTGGACTTTATCTTTGATTCCATAAGCGCCTCGCTGGCGCTGATCCTCAACCTGGACAGGGAGGTCTACCAGACCGTCTGGACCTCCCTGTACACCTCGGCCTGCGCCATCGTTCTGGCCGCAGTGTTCGGCATCCCCGGCGGGCTGCTGGTGGCCATCGGCCAGTTCCCCGGCAGACGCCTGGTGATCACCCTGCTCAACACCCTGATGGCACTGCCGACGGTGGTGGTGGGCCTGGTGGTCTACGGCTTTCTCAGCCGCCAGGGGCCCATCGGCCAGTTCGGCCTGCTCTTTACCCCCATGGCCATGATCATCGGTCAGATCATCCTGGCCACGCCGATTGTCGCCAACTACACCCTGGCAGCAATCTCCGGCGCCGACAGCCGCATCCTGCCCACCGCCCTGACCCTGGGGGCGGGGCGCATGCAGGGCTCGATGCAACTGCTGCTTGAGGTGCGTTTCGGGATCATGGCTGCGGTCATTGCCGGGTTCGGCAGAGTGATTGCCGAAGTCGGGGTGGCGATGATGCTCGGCGGCAACATCCG
>CALZIZ010000162.1 GCA_945787465.1 uncultured Desulfuromonadales bacterium | reverse complement strand
CTCGCCGGGGCGGAGCCTGGCAAAGGCGCAAAGCAGCACCGGGTCGAGGGAGAACCTGTAACCGGCCCTCTTCTGGATGATTTTCAAACCGCCCAGGCGAAGATCGTCGAGGGTTTCGTCGGGGTTGATTTTTATATCCGCTGCCATTGTCCAAGCTTCAATATATACTGACCTTAACCTTATCGTCGGGATGTGTCTCTAACCACCAATAGCGAAAGGTTGCGTTAAAAACGACCGGGATATTGCTGCATCAATCGCCTCCGGAGAGTTTCAGCCTGAGCCTCGAACATGGGGTCATTCAGCTCGAGAAAATTTCGATAATGCCCAAGAGCCTGGTCTTTCAGACCCAGTTCTTCAAGCATCCAGCCCAGGTTATACTGGGCAGTCGGGTTGAGGGGATTAATTTTCGCGGCCATCCTGTAATACTCGAGAGCTGACAGCTTCTCCCCCCTCATGACATGGATATTGCCAAGATTGTTCAAAGCAAAGGACGATTGCGGACTCACTTTATAGGCTTGAGTCCAAAGGGTTTCAGGAGAGCGCCAGACCTTGCTTTGCTGCCAGGTCAACACAGCCAGCCCCCCTCCGACAATCAGGGCCAATGCCAATTGCGCCCTCTGGTCAGCGACCAACCGCTCCAATCCCAGCGCAACCATAAGGACAAGGCCTACCGAAGGCGCATACAAATAGCGATCGGCAGCAAAATACGAAAGCGGCCACAGGTTGGATACGGGCAACCAGAAAGCACCAAACCAGATCATCGCGAAAAATAACCGGGGTGACCTCTTAAGAAAAAGACCCAGGAAAAAACAAAATGCGGCGGCGCCCGACAACGCCCCAAGCACCCACGGATCAAGCCAAGAGGAAGGCACCGGGTATGTATATTCAACAGCCAATGAGGCCGGCCAGAAAAACCTCAGCACCATAAACGCCCAGGATTTCAAAACCATTCCAGCATAAACCAGTAAACCGGGCTGGCCCAGATAATTCGCCTTGTATTGCAATACCGCACGGATGGAGTCAAGGTAGTGGGCCTGCCCGACCCAATAAAGCCACGCAGAGCCCGCCACGACTCCACCAGCCAGGCTCCCGATCAGCACCTTTGGAAAACGCAGCAGCCACCTTTGCGCTGGAGCGGCAAAGGCCAGTTCATAGCCGATGAACACCAATGGGATTGCCAGGGCGTTTTCTTTGCCGCCAAAGGCCAAAACTCCAAATCCGAAGGCGCAAAAAAACCAGCGGAGCCGGCTCTTTGGCTCACCGTGAACGGACTGACTGTAGGCCAACAGGGCCGCCAGGGAAAAAGCCAGGGCCAGACTTTCCTTTCGGTGAGAAAGATTGGCAATGGCTTCGACCTGCACCGGATGCACCAGGAACAGCAAGGCGGCAACCCAGGAACAAATGCGGGTTAAACCGATCCGGAGGCCGAGGAAATAAACAAGGGTACCGCACACCCCATGCCAGAATATGGCCTGGATGTGCCAGCCGGCAGGCTTTAGCCCAAATAAAGAGTGATCCAGCAGAAAGGTGAGTTCCCGCAAAGGGCGACTTGGATAGGAATTGCTTAAAAAACCGATCCAGGAGCGGACGTCAGGGTTTTCGACAATCACCGGAAAGTCATCATAGGTCCAGGAGTTGCCGAAGGTATTGGCATAACTCAGGTAGGCAATCGCCATGAGAAGGGCCACGTAAAGGATTGTGGTATGCGCAGGTCGCCCGGCAATCATTGCACCGCACTCCGGGGGCCCAGTTTCCGACTAAGGAGCCCCACCATGGCGACGGCCTCCGGATCTTCAGGAAATTTATCCAGGTATTTGCGATAAAACGTCAATCCCTCCGGGTAACGGCCCAACCGCACAGCAGAGCGCCCAAGGGACAGAAAGGCTCGAGAGCGGGAAGGGTCATCCCCCAACAACCGCTGGGCCTCGACATGCATGGTTTCATAGACCCGCCCCCCCGGCAGACCGTATTTTTCAATCAACTTTCGGGTTTGCGCTGAACGACGCACCCAGACCAAAGCAACATCGTCACTGAAAACCAAGGCCCAGCGAGGGTTGTGAGAAAGGGCCTCAACCAGAGGCACAGGCCCGCCGGTATCGTAGTAGCAGGCCCTGGTCAAAATCGTTTGAATGCCATATTGGTCCAGGGCTTTCTCCCACCCAGACCAGCCATTATCGATCTGACGCGCCGCATGAAACATCTCCAGGCTGTCTGAGCGCCCATCCACAAACACCGGATATTGCGGATAGAGCCTCCACATCAAGTAACCTCCCCAATCGTAGGCATTGTAAAGGTTGATGGGAAGCTCATGGTCCCGGATGAAACCGGATGCTTCCACAGGGTAGTGGTTTTGCCGCAATCCCCATCCATAGACACGGTTGGGCTCTGCCCAAAGCAAGAGCATTAAACAAAATGCGACGGTAAAGGCATAACCGCCGTTTCGCCAAAAACGGGCACGACCTTCCGGGAGGCGGAAAAACTCTTTTAATCTCTGCATATGAACCGGCAAAAAGACCCCTGCCAGAAGCGCAACCAGAGTCGTGTGCCTGATTTGAGAAAGTCCCATGTAAAGAAATGCACAGAATAAAACAGCTTCGGCCGGGTCAAAATCGCGGATACGCAGCACAATGGCCGCCCCCCACAAGCTCATAACCAGGTAGAATAAGGGCACCTGCTCGAAAGAAGGCGGGAGCCATTCCATATTACCGAGTTTGGTGATATCCATGACATCGTGCAGGTTGATATAATCGAGCAACATCAATGGAATCCGATAGCCGTACGGATTCACGAATAAGGCGCAAAAGACCAGCGCCCCAGACAGAAACAGCCAGGGCAAGCGGCCAAAGCCTTCTTTTTTCCAGAGCGTTCGCGCCAGTTCTCCAACACCGAACAGACCGATCAGAGCCAATCCGAAAAGGCAACCCGCATGGAGGTTGCACCAAGCCACCATCACTGGAGCCAGCCAGCGCCAACTTTTAAAACCATCTCTTCGTCCAGCAAACAACAGGTGCACAAAGACCAGAGAAAAGATAAATGTCCAGAGCTGAGGGCGCACCAACCAGGAAGGCTGGGCAGCAGCAAAACAGAGCGACAAAACGGGGAATACAAAAACCGGCTCCACCCCTTGCCGTACTGCCCACCGATAGAGAAGGAGAGCGCAAATTATCAGGGTTAAGGGTTTGATCAGAGACAGAGTTCCATATCCCCCCAACTGATACAGACCATAAAACACCAAATCAGAAAGCCAACAATGCTCGACCCGCATTGCATCGGCAGCCAGGCTGAAGGTATCCCTGTAGAGAAAACCTCCTGAGGCCAACATGTGACGCGCGGTCTGCAACTGCCAAAATGTGTCAAAAGCTTCAATGGGACGTAAACTGTATACAGCCAGAAAACCAAGCCACCCCCAAAGCCCCGCTGACCTCATTTTGCCTTGTTTTTCATTTGTCTTTCTCATTTACCCTCTGATACCGACTGTGCTGGACCTTTCTCCCGCCCAGAAAATCCCCCCGGGAGCAGAGGCCAGCAAATGCAAGAAGCGCCAGAACAGCCCCAGCGCCAAGGCCTCTGCAGGCAATAGGCCAGCCTGGGTGTAGAAGAGCACAAAAGTTCCCTCCACAACCCCCAGACCATTCAACGAAACAGGCAACGCCCAGACCAGGTCAATCAGCAAGGCAATGCAGAAAACTGCTGTAAACGGTGCATCGAGGCCGAGGGCAAGCAACATGAAGTATTGCTGTAAAACCCGGAACATATAAAAAAGAAGCGAAAGTCCAAGACAAAACAGCAAGGTTTCAGGGCTCTTGCGATAAGCAATGATGGTATCAAGAATCTTTCCAAGCCCTTCAAAAAAGCCCCGCTTGAGTTTGTTTGGGGATTGGGCCAACTTTTTTAAAAGCCGTGAAAGAAGATCCCCTCCCCAAAAAAAACAAGCAATTGAGGCAAGCAGAGCAACAACCAGAGGAAGAAGCACCCCAAGCACTCCATAGCCGTCAACATATTCCGGCCGGACCAGCAGGGCAATAAAAGCCAGGGCCAGAAGCAGAGAAACTCCCGTCAACCGCTCCATGAAGATACTTGCACCAACAGCAAAAAGACTCCCTTCTTTCCGCAAAAAGGCCAACCGCGTCACATCACCGCCAATGTTGGAGGGGAAAAAATTGCTGGCAAAGAATGCAATCCAGTAGTACCGAAACAACCTTCGCTGCCCCACGTGAATATGATGAATGCGCAGCAGGGAGTCCCATTTCAGGATCGAAAGGTAAATAAGCAGCGGGAATATTGCCAAAGCAAAAAGGGCCGGCGAAATTTGGGCAGAAAAAAGCACAGGAGAGACCTGGATCCAGTCCACCATGGAAAACAAAAAAAACAGCAGCCCTGTGCTGACGAATGCCTTGAGAAAAACCTTGCTGTATGCACGAAGACTCATGCCGATGAAGACTCTTTGCAGGCCGAAGGTTTTTCCATCAGGACAACAAATGTTGGCGACAGAAGACGAACCATCCAGTCCCTTTTAATTTTGAATTTAAGGACGGTGTAGGGGAAATAGCCAAAAACCTCGGCAGCAGGGCACAGTATCTGGATATCTCTAAGGTTAAAAAAGTGAAGGTGGTCTTGCCTTTGCAGCTGCTTTGGGGGCAGGCCAAACAGTGAAAATAGCCGAAACAGCCAGAAAAAACTGTTAGGGGTGGTAAGGAGAACTCTCCCGCCTCTTTTGACCACCCGCGAAAACTCGCTTATGGCATCCGCAGGAGAATCCAGATGCTCAATGACCTCGCTGCACCAAAGAAGGTCAAATGATTGGTCTGCAAAAGGCAGCCCCTGGTTAACATCCACGACCTGACAACTGTCATACTTCTTATCGATATCGATGGCGGTGACCCGGTACCCTTTATCTTCGAGCCAGCGCGACTGAACCCCGGCCCGGCATCCTACGTCCAAGGCATGGTCATCATAGTTTGGTCGTGGCTCAGGCACCAGGGATTGAGCTATCAGCTTGCCTTTGGTCTTATGAGCAACACTTTGTTGACCGAAATCTATTGGAATTTTTTTCAGGATTCGTATCAGTATGTTTTTCAAACCAAAACCCTTTGCTGCCAGTGATTTTCCGGAACTAAACCCAACGACGTCCTCATAATTGCATGTTAGCCGCTTCTGGTCCCATCATCGCATGGATCATCCGGTAATAGGTTTCAGCTTGGGGAACCCGCTGATGAGACGGTGCCCGTAGCAGATATTGACGAAGGGGCACCAACGCCTCGGCGTAGAGTTTTCTATTGATGCAGACCCGAGCCCACTCCCAGTATGCCGGAAACCGCCAGGGTCCATCTGCGACAACAAGGCGTGCCTGCGAGAGGATGGTATCTTCCAGCCGGTTTGCCGGAAGACGATACCTTTCCAGCCAGGCTGGGGTCACAGACGCGCTCCTGACAAACACCAATGAGGATTCATCGGCAAAGACCAGCGCCCATTGGGGGTGGCTGCGCAACCGCTCCACCAGGGGAAAGAGCTTTCCCTCCACCATGGAGCAGGGCTCGGTGACAATTACGTTCACCGAATGGTGTTCAAGAATCTGCTCCCAGGACGTTGAGGCATTGGCCACTTGGCTGCCCAGGGAATACATCTGCGGTGAACTCGACCGTCCATCCCAGAAAACCCGGTACTCTGGGAAGAGGTCCCACATCAGGTAGCCTCCCCACCCATAACTGTTGAACAGATTACCCGGCAGGTTGTGTTGCCTTACGAAAGCCGCGGCCCCTATCGGATAACGCCACTCTTTTAACCCGGTGCTGAACACCCCCCGGTCCTTATAAAGTGAGGAAACCTGCGGAACAACGATACACATGGCTAGAGATGCGATGCACAAGGGCCAAAACCAACGCATTGAGTTGGACAAACTGCCGGTCAAAAATTTCTGGAAGCAATCGCCATAGACTGGTAGCAAGGCAGCAAAAGCGAACAAAAAAAAGGGGGAATGCCGCTCCATGCGCAGCCCCATGATCGCCAGGCCTGACAGCAGGAATACGTCGGTGAATGAGAGTCGCTTCCAACCGATCACCATCACTGCTGCAGCAGCGAACAAGGCGTAAAAATATTCAGGAAAGGCGTTAAAGCTAAGGGGCCGCCAATCGAGATTGGTTATCTGAATAACAAGGTTCTCCGGGCTTTCAAAACGGGCTGCGAGTAGAAGCTTTTGAAAAATCTCGATGCCATAGGGTGTCAGGGTGCCCGCAATAAGCACCCCCAAGGCCGCCCAGAGCAGTCTTTTGTATTGCCTGGGTTCGGTCGTTTTCCTCGACATCCATTCCTTTAGACCCTCGCCGGCCAGATAGGCAAACAGAACCGGGAGCGCCAGAAGGGCTCCACCGTGGAGGTTGGCCCAACACAGCATCAAAGGCAAAAGCAGATAGACCATCCTGCTTCGGCTTCTGCGATAGAGCTCCAAAACAAGCAAAAAAAGACTGAACATCAGAAAAGACCAGAGCTGGGGGCGATCCAGCCAGGCCCATTCGGTCAACAGTACCGGGGGGACTCCAAAGGCCAAAATAGTCAGCCAGGAACTGCCACGCAAACGGGCAGTAAAGACCAGTCCCAGCCAGGTGGAACCAAGCAGCATTCCCTTGAGCAGGCTCAGCCCGGTATATCCTCCCCCCCGATAGACCCAGTAGGCAATGACATCGTGCAGCCAACAATGTTCCCAACGCGGAACCTGATCAGCCAGCGAAAAGGTGTCTTGATAGATAAAACTCCCGGTCTCCAGCATATATCTGCCAGACTGCAGTTGCCAGAATATATCGAAAGACGTCACCTTGCTAGAAGCCAGTCCGACCAGACCCAAAGCAGTTGCCAGAAGAACAGATATCCAAAACCAACTTGTTTTCATTATCCTCGTTTCAGTTCAGAGATTGCCAAAGACCGTCCACGGTGCCTCGGCCCCTTCAGAGGGAGATCTGATTCCATGCGCTAAGCTGCTGGAAGTACCTTTCGGCTAGCGGGTCGCGAACTGGCGTTCGTTCCAAATATTGCTCAAGGGCAGAGTAGGCCTTGGAGTAATCTTTTTTCGTGATATAAATTCGTGCCATCTCCCAAAAGGCCTTGTACCTGCGCTGATCCGAAAGTGCGAGCAACTTGGCTTCAGAGAGAATTGTCTCGTCGATCCGCCCGTCGGCGATATGATGCGACTCAAGCCATCCCGCATCGACAGCGTCACGGCGCACAAAAACCAGGGCCGATTGCCCGGCAAAAACGGGGGCCCACCTCGGGCTTGCCCGCAACCGGTCAATAAGGGGATAGCGCTG